>DANX01000111.1:23650-29290 GCA_002502295.1 Euryarchaeota archaeon UBA561
CTACTGCACGAGCCAATCCAATGCATTCGCCGCCCTGTATCACTCGAAGGTCGTCTCCTGCCCGTATGCTCGGGTCGGCATGCTCGACCAACGGTGCAAAGACATCGCCTTTCCATTCGATGCCATCCTTCAATTGAACCGTTTTCAAAGCACCGTGTTGGTGCAAGCGTTCAATGGCTGCTCTTGAAAATGAAAAGCCGTTTCGGTCAATGGACCACACCGCTATTTGAGTCCCGTTGTGTTCCAACCGCCATCGAGGTATTTTCCCACGAACAACGAGTTCATCGCACCATGCATCTGTTCCGGTTGTTTTCCGTGCAATGCTCATGAAATGCTGCTTCAGTCGGAGATTGTTCTTTTGATTTCTAAGCTCATGCTTGATTTTGGCGTCCTTGACGGCCGAGCTCAGACGAGCCAGCGCATCGTAGTTTGTTGCCCCTTGATTCTGTCGCGTGTTCACGACGTCAACCTCCAGGAAATTGAGATCCATATTGGTGTGATTAATGATCTGTTTGTAACCCGTTCGCTTGACCAGGGAACTCAGCATACGCCGAACCCTCGCCAATTCATCCTCTGTCCAGTCGCCGGTCACCGGTACATCGTAGTTTGACGCCGGCCACACATCCTCAAGATCCCGTGGAACCAATCCGAGAGGCGAGGTCATCATGACTTCGTGGCAGCCTGTTGAGTTAATCGAACGAAGAAATTGCCCATGGGATTTTGACAAACGGTACGGTTTGCGGGCCGAGCAAGGAAGCAAAATCATCACCGTTCTGACCGGTTCAGGTGCTTCATACTTGGATTCCATGAAGCGTTCCCAATCGGACACAAGCGGATCGGTGAGCGCATTGGGTGAAAAACATGGAAACGCTGTCGACGCTGGCTTGTGCGAGGCCAGATTCCCTTCATGCTTGAGCATTAATTCTTGATGCCTGCGAAGGTGTTCTACAAGACGGGGGCTGGAAAGACTCTGTCGGTTGGCGAGGGTACGAAGTTGACCAGATTGAATTGAAGCGCGAACTTCGTCAAGCGCCCTCATCATGTGCGTGGCTTGCGCATCAAGGGATGTTTCCTCATGCTCAAGTGGCCATCGAGGACCCCACGAAGTCAAAATGACACCGTTGGCTGCCGCTTCACGGCAACGTGCAAGGTCGAACAGGTCGATTCCAAGCGATGCCAAAACGGCGACATTGTCGGGCCCTCCAAGACCAGGAGCCCATAGCAGTGCCCCAGGAAAGCGGTGCTTCAACGTCAGCACCGCAAGCGGAAGTTTTCCCGGTTGGCTCGCCAATTGCAAGGCATCGGTCAACACCACAACCTCGGGAGCAAGGGTTGTATTGGTCAATGACTCATCGTGGTTCATGCGCTGCCACGACACAGGAAGAAGCGCAGAAGTACCGTGCATTTCCCCAGCGTTGGCATCTTCAAGAGAAGGAGGAAGAACATGGCCAAGGTTGACTTCGTAATGCGGGCCAACAGCCGCAAACGTCGGCGGGGAAAAATGCCCCCGAGACCGGAACAAGAGGGTCGACGGAAGTGTATTTGTGGTGGTGGATTCAAAGGGTGCATAGATTACAGGAAGCGATGGGTCTTCTTGCATAAGCACCAATGCTGGCGTTACCGATGAAGGGGCTTTTCGGTCGCCAAGCCCCCAGCTTCTGGCGTATCGGTCCCGATGCACGACGGTACGCCCCAATGCATCGGCCATGGTGTGCCCTAACGCCTTGGCTTCTTGAAGAGTTTGAACCTAAAAAGGGGTGGATTTGAAAGACTCCGCCTACACGCCGTAGCATGGATAGGTGGCAAACGCAGGCTCGGGCTGTTGCGCTCGCTGCCGTGTTCATGTTGCTCCTTCCTCCTACCTCAATGGCTCAAGCGAACCAGGCCATCGACCTTCAGGAGACCATGATCACGGTAAACTTGGTGGCAGGGCAACACCAAGAGTTAACCCTTAGCATGGACGACAACACCTCGGCCCTTTTGACATGGGATTGCCTGGCATGCCAATTGGACGTGGACACAACCTCCTCAACCACTTCAACGACCGTGCATGGTTCATCGATGCTACGAATGCAGACCTACGAATCAGTTCAAGTTCGCCTCAACATGACCTCAACGATGGATGAATCGGTTCGAGTGATGACGGTTCAAGGCATCAAGTCAGGGGAACTCACTACCCGGCCAGCACCGAGCGCCTCGACCACGGAATCGAGCGCTATCCAATGTCAGCAACCCGCAGATTGCCTCACGCCTTCCTTGGGACGATTGAGTTCAACGGTGTCCTACAACCTCGAATCATCCATCCTCCAACACGGTAGCGTTGAATCAAACGAAGACCAATTTTTGGTGTTCAACGCCTCACAGGATGACACTTTGGAATGGCAATGGGTAGCCTCAACATCCTCGTTGAGCGTTCAAATGTACCACCAAAATGCATCGGATGAACTGCTCCTCAACGGCACTTCAACCACCATCAATTCATACAGCGCCATTGGAAATGAGGGAAACAACACGGCCTATTGGGTCGCGCCCAGCGATGGGCGCTTCGTCGCCCGGTTGTCGACCCAATCCACTGAGTCCGTATGGGCAGCCTATGTTTTCCTTCACCAACAACAATCCGTTTCATCCTTGTTCGGTGAGGATTTGAATAACGGGTCGGAACTCCTCGGACACAACGGTATAACAGCCCCGTTTGAATGGGATGAAATTCATCAAATGACCATCAAATCCCCACTTGGTGAGACCGAAGTGGCCGTGGACCAATTGCTGAATGGGAATTGGGTTACTGGAACATCAACAACGATTGAGCAAGGGGGGACTCTGGTGATCTACCCCTACCCGGATGTGAGTGCCGGCCGTTTGAAAATCACCAATTCACCGGCCTTTTACCTTGAAGTTGCCACGCGCTCATTCGCTGATAATGAAACCCTTGAGGCCCCCTCCTATCGACCGACCGATGAAGCCATCAACAACCAAACATGGCCGGTTCTCAATTTGACCGAACCCGCAAGTGGCGAATTTACGCTGGCCGTTCACGACACCACTGACACGTACCGCCTGGTGGTTGATGGATGGGAGGAATCCATCCATTTTGTCCAAGTCAATGTTGAGGGGGACATCACTGGTATGGAACTCCAAATGTGGGACATTGACCAAAACACAGGGGAAGTGCTTGCGACAGAAATTACCCGTCCAATCGGAGACGAACTCAAGATTGGCCTACAAGTTGGCCGTGGAACGCATTACTTCCAACTTCGATTTCAAAACGCAACCGATGTGACACCTCACCTTTGGGGTCAACATGTTGAACAGCGAACGTATATTCTGCAACCCGCTTACTCACTTATCGACGAAGGTGAGGAACCCTGGTTCCCGCCAAGCGATGATGCCGTCTACTGGGGCAATGTGGCTCGCTGGGTCATGGGTCTGCTGTTCCTGTCCCCTGTGGTCTACCTTGGAGTTCACATCAAACGGTCAAGAACATTTGCGGCCTCTGTTGCCGAGAAAAAACAGCGATTAGCATGGTACATTTCACGGTTGGACAGCGGTGAAAGCAACGCCAAAGAAGCCAGGATTGACATGGCCAAAACCCTCCATGCCGTTGCCCAGCTAGAGTGGAACGACGGCTTGGAAGCGTGGGGACCGAAGCGCCTTGAGCACCGAACCGATGACATCGCCCTCGCCATATGGAGCGTTGATGAGCGACTCGCAAAGAAAGAGGGAGCGTGGCCTGTTGTCGTTGGCGTTCATGTGCTTAACGGCACATGGGATTTGGCCGCCCTTCGCTTCGATGCTCCCGAAGGTCAAGGATTTGAGGTGGTGTACGTTGAACCACGGTTCTTGTTCCAAGGCGAGGAGGTGTTTTTGGACACCATGGGTAAGGGGCATCGGACATACCTCATCGTTGAGCTTCAAGGCCCTGCTGGGCGAGTGGATGTCGAACTCAATGGACGAATGGATGGAACTCCCTTCGCTGCCCGGGTACCAGAAACATTGGAGCGCCTGTGATGGGTCATGAGCGACGTCGCTCGTCGGCATCATCGAGAATGCTGGAAAGTGTGTCCTTCGGCGCCAATTCACCACGCAGTGAATCAAGACTTTTCTTAACCGATTTCGGGATTTTCTTCGGCATGTGCAACTTGAGCAGCACAACCACATCGCCTCGTCCACCACCGCGTTGACGGGGAAGCCCACGTTTACGAAGCTCGATCGTTTCACCTGAATTCGAATAAGCAGGCACCTTGATGATCAGTGGTTTTCCGTCCAAATGTTTCAATTCGATGGAGGTCCCCAGGAGGAGATCAGCAAAGCCAAGTGGAAGCGACATGATGAGGTCGGAACCTGAGCGTTCAAACCAGTCATGCCTTTCAACCTCAAGTTCAATGAAGAGATCACCGGGTTCGCCAACGCCTTGGGGTGCAGGTTCACCCTTGCCTCGCATGCGCATTCGCGTCCCGCTTTCCGCTCCTTCCGGGACGGTGAACTTCAATGTGCTTGATTTCATATTGCGCCCTTGCCCATTGCATGCATTGCATGGCATCTCAGCGAATTTTCCTTTTCCTGCGCAATCGCGGCATGTCTGCAAGGCTTCCTGTATGAATGGACCGACTTGTTGGCGCACACGAACTTGGCCTTGGCCAGAACATGTGGAACATGTTGTGAGTGTACCATCTTTGGCTCCGGTCCCTTCGCAAGTATTGCACGGTTCGGGCAAGTCCACGACGATTTCTTGTTCACTACCGAGGAACACATCTTCGAGTGAAATGGAGTGCCGGAGAAGAATGTCGGAACCGCGGCGAGAGGCACGACGTCGGGAACCTCCACCAAAGAACGAAGAAAAGAAATCACCTCCGAGGATGTCCTCGAGGTTGATGTTGAACCCACCACCTCCAAATCCACCAAAGGCTGAACCTTGGGGGCCATCATGACCAAATCGATCGTACTGGGCTCTTTTCTGGTCGTCTGAAAGAACAGCATAGGCCTCTTGGATTTCTTTGAACCGGTCCTCAGCATCCGGTTCTGTACTACGGTCGGGGTGGTATTTTCGAGCCAGACGTCGGAAGGAATTTTTGAGGTCGCTTGCTGATGCAGATTTGTCGACATCCAAGACTTCGTAGTAGTCTCGTTTGTCGCCCACGGTACCGTCCTCGGTTTGGACGATGGGGAATCTGCTTTGAACCTCACGCCTCAACATCAAAGGTCAAGGCCGCAATGTGGACAAAATCGTTCACTTGAACCAACGGGTGCACCACAGCCACGGCAAGTCGGGCCCGTTGTGGCGATGGAAGGGGTTGCTGAGGGCGACAATCCCATCATGGCCATGCTCTCAAGGGACTCGCTCACGGCCGGTACATCCTTCGCAACAGGTGCATCACCGTTGGTTTCCCGAATTCTGCCGGACGTGGTCATCACGGTTTCAACACCACCCGAATCGCTCATTGATGTGAGGTTGATTTCTGATTCATCCTGATCTTTGTTCAGGCGAAGAGGAGCAACAGGGCGCTGAGCCGTAACTGGAGCCACACGAGCAGCCTGTTGCAGGCGCGCTTGCCGTTGAGCTTCCCGGTCAGCTCGACCATCAATACCAAACAGACTCAGGACGCCGTCAAGGAATCGGTCCATGGGACCAGTCTTGCGCGT
>DANX01000022.1:0-214 GCA_002502295.1 Euryarchaeota archaeon UBA561
TCTTAAGCCCGGCGCCTTTGACCAACTCAGCCACCCCTGCGTGGGTGAACCACGCTTGGCTGAAGCATTTCAAAGAATCTCTTCATTCGTTCAGCGTCCATCCACCATCGACGTGAAGGACGTTGCCGGTGATGGTCCCGTTGTTGAGCAAGAAGTGAATCCCGGAGGCAATGTCTTCTGCCTCCCCGGAGCGCCCGAGTGGAACCTTTTCCAA
>DANX01000022.1:591-32498 GCA_002502295.1 Euryarchaeota archaeon UBA561
AATTGACCCGTATTCGACCCGCCAATTCCCCAGCGAGGTTCAGCATCAATTGACGCAAACCGGCTTTGCTAGAGGTGTAGTGAGCAAGGCCTTCCCAAGCTCGCCCCCACGACGTGTCGACGACAGCAACAACCGACCCTTGACCCCGTTCAAGTTCAGGCAGAAGCGCCTGGGTCAGCCAGAAGGGCGCCTCCATGTGGAGGCGGTTCAGTGAACGAAAGGTTTCCAGCGCAATCGATTCAAAATCACCTTGGCTATAGAACGATGCATTGTGGACCAAACCGAACAGTCCAGAAGCGTCAACCTTCGGATGCTTCTTGACCTCATCAATGAGCCTTGAAACATCGGCGTCAACCGTCAAATCGGCTTGAAGAACCGCCCCACGAACCTCTCCGTTTCGAGCGTTGGAATCACCAATGATTTTGTTGGCAGATTCCACGGATGAGCGGACATGAATGAGAACATAACACCCTTCGTCCATGAGACGAGATGCGGTGGCTGCTCCAAGCCGCTGTCCTGCGCCTGTGATGAGCACAACTTTCCCATGCATAAACCCCTCAAACCGCTTTAATTCATGAAGCCTCGTATCGGCGTTATCGAGGAATTTGTGTTTCATTCGGTTCACACATCTTTTTTGGCGTCCACGAACTGGCGTGGGTAAGTGGGGGAGCAACATGACCGGCAAACAGCTCCCTATGGCGTCGTCTTCACCGCCTCCAGCGCCCAAACGGCGCTTGCCCGATTGGTTCCGCACCAGCCTGCCAAGTGGGGAACAGCAAGTCACCTTCAACAACACAAAAGCAGCGGTCAAGGACAACAAATTGCACACCGTTTGCGAAGAGGCGCGGTGCCCGAACATCCACGAGTGTTGGGCAAGCGGCGATGCAACCTTCATGGTCGCTGGTCAAGAGTGCACACGTGGATGCAGGTTTTGCGCTGTGGGGACCATCACACGGCCTCCACCTTTGGACCCCGAAGAACCGCAACACCTTGCGGAGGCCGTCGCTTCAATGGATCTCCGCCATGCGGTTATCACGGTCGTCAACCGGGACGATCTGCCGGACAGTGGAGCCGACCACTACAAACAATGCATTGCTGCCGCAGCTCAGACAAATCCAAATCTCACGCTTGAATTGCTTTGCTCGGACCTCGCTGGCGATCTTGAAGCCTTGGCGCATTTGTTGAAAGAAAGTCCTTTGTCAGTATTTGCTCACAACGTAGAATGCGTGCCCCGTTTGGACAAAACAGTGCGGGACCCTCGGGCCTCGTTTGAGCAATCCCTTTCGATTCTTCGAGAAGCCAAGCGCCTGCGCCCTGACATCATCACAAAATCGTCCATCATGGTCGGTATCGGGGAAAGGGATGAAGAAATTGACGAGGCCCTCGTATCCCTCCGACAGGCAGGGGTGGACTTGGTCACCATTGGCCAATACCTTGCTCCATCCAACAAACACCTCCCCGTGGACCGTTTTCCAGAACCTGAACGCTACGATGAATGGGCGGACAAAGCCATCATGCTTGGATTTGCAGGCGTAGCAAGCGGGCCGTTGGTTCGCTCTTCTTACAAGGCTGGACTCTTGGTTCGCAAGACTCGGGACCCGGAGAACAGGGAAACCATGCTCGGCGCTTATGTTCGAGTGGCGAGACCCAAACCCAACCACCGACACCACTTAAGGCGGACGAGCACTGAGGTGAAACAATGACGGAGCGGAGCACTGTTACGACTTCGCCCTACACCATTGGCGTCGCTCCTTTTCGACCTGGAGACGAACCCACTTTTGGTGGCAAATTTGTTGAACAACCCGGGGACTTGAACCGTCCAAACCCAGCCACGTGCACGACGGAAGAAACAGCCCCGCATGCAAGAGGATTGATTCGAGTCCTGACCGACGATGGAGAGGCAAAGGGTGAATGGGACCCGAAGCTTGACCCTGCCACCCTCATCCAAGGCCTCGAGTACATGATGCGGCTACGTATTTTTGACGACCGAATGATCAAAATGCAGCGAACGGGGAAACTTTCGTTTTACATGCGTTCCTTCGGCGAGGAAGCCGTGGCCATTGCGCAAACCATGGCACTGGAAGAACAGGACTGGATTTTCCCCTCCTATCGACAACCAGGAGCCCAGTTTGTTCGTGGACGAGACATGGTCAGCATGATTTGCCATTGCATCGGCAACACCGAAGACAATGTCCGAGGGCGCCAAATGCCCGTCCACTACACATGGAAAGAGGGACGGTTCATCTCTATCTCATCACCTGTCGGCACGCAATTTTCCCAAGCGGTGGGTGTGGCCATGGCCAGCGCTTACAAGGGCGATGACGAAGTGTGCATTTCATGGCTGGGCGACGGTACATCAGCTCAAGGCGACTATCATTATGCTCTCAACTTTGCTTCAACGTTCAAACCCCCTGTGATTCTCAACGTCGTTAACAACCAGTGGGCGATTTCAACCCACGTTTCATTGGCGACCGGAGGCCGAACATTTGCCGAGCGAGGCTTGGCCTATGACATTCCTTCCTTCAGGGTAGATGGAAACGATTTCTTGGCACTCTACAGCGTGACGAAGTGGGCACGGGAACGTTCCACAGCAGGCCTCGGTCCAACCCACATCGAAGTCTACACGTACCGTGCTGGCGCTCACTCTTCTTCGGACGACCCTTCGGCCTACCGGCCAGGCAATGAATTTGAGACCTGGCCCGGGGGGGACCCTGTTCAACGTCTTCGTGAACACCTGGTCAAGATTGGCGAATGGGACGAAAAGAAAGACAAAGCCTTGGCCGACAAAATTGACACTGAGGTCATGGCGGCATACAAAGAAGCCTGTGAATTCGGCGACTTAGCCTCCGGCCCATACCCCCCGGCATCAACCATCTTCACCGAGGTGTATGAAACCGTGCCTTGGCACGTTCAAGAACAACGTGAGGAACTCGGGAAGTGAGGTGAGACCATGGCAAAAATGAACATGATTGCTGCCCTCAACTCCGCCCTTGCCCACCAGTTGGAAAAGGATCCCAACGTCGTTATCTTTGGCGAAGACGTCGGTTACTTCGGAGGTGTATTCAGAGTCACCGCTGGCCTTCAAGAGCAATACGGACCTCATCGAGTCTTTGATTCGCCACTGGCGGAAGGTGGCATCGCTGCCATCGCCATGGGCATGGGGCTCAACGGTCTTCGACCTGTGGCTGAAATTCAGTTTGCCGATTACATCTTCCCAGCGTACGACCAAATCGTCAATGAAATCGCTAAACTACGCCACCGCTCCGGTGGGGAATTTTCCACCCCCGTCACCTTCCGTACACCGGCCGGCGGGGGCATCAAAGGCGGCCACCACCATTCCCAATCGCCTGAAGCACAATTCACTCATACTCCCGGCCTCAAAGTGGTGTATTGTTCAAACCCGCGCAACGCCAAAGGCCTGCTCACCAGCGCCATTGAGTGCAACGACCCCGTCATTTTCTTTGAACCAAAACGATGCTACCGTGGCCCTTTCTACGGCGATCCACACCATGTTCCTACGTGGAACGACCACCCAGAGGGCGAGGTCCCCGAGGAATACTACGCCATTCCCCTCGAAGAAGCGAACATCGTGCGAGAAGGAAACGCTTGCACCGTTATCGCATGGGGGGCTATGGTGCACGTGTCCGAGCAAGCCATCAAGAATTCCGGCGTCGATTGTGAACTCATTGACCTTCAGACCCTCGTCCCTTGGGACCGTGACACGGTGGTCAATTCGGTAAAGAAAACCGGGCGTTGCGTCATCGTCCACGAAGCCCCCAAGACCAGTGGATTTGGCGCTGAGATGAGCGCATCCATTCAAGAACGATGTTTCTATCATCTTGAAGCGCCAATTGAACGCGTTACCGGATGGGACACACCGTTCCCTCACACGACAGAATGGGATTACCTGCCCAGTCCATCTCGCATTGCTGAAGCCATACACAGAACACAGGAGGAATGAACATGGGAAAATTTGAGTTTAAACTGCCCGATATCGGTGAAGGTGTCGTTGAAGGTGAGATTGTGGAATGGATGGTTGCCGTGGGCGATGCCGTCAAAGAGGACGATCCCATTTTGTCCGTCATGACCGACAAAGCGACCGTGGAAATTCCAGCACCGTGTGACGGAACCGTCGCCAGCATGGTTGGAGATGCTGGTGATATTCTTCCTGTAGGCGTGGTTTGCATCGTCTTTGACGTCGATGGAGACGGCAATGCCTCAGAAGCCGCCGAACCGGTTGCTGAAGCAACACCAGCACCTGAAGAAACGGCTGCTCCGGTTGAAGAAAAGAAGGCCCCAACCACTGCCGCACCTCCGGCACCCTCCCCCGCCGCAGCCGCCCCTGTTTCACGAGCCCCTGGCACCAAAGCCCTCGCCTCACCTGCTGTACGACAACGCGCTCGAGCCGCTAACATTGACTTGCAACTCGTCGCAGGCTCGGGACCTGCTGGCCGCATTAGCCACGCCGACCTTGACCGACACATTGCTGGTGGAGCCTCCGGTGCCACACCATCGATGCCGATGGGAGGTGTGCCCAAGGTCGCACGAAACGGTACAGAGGACATCAAGGTCATCGGACTGCGACGTAAAATCGCTGACGGCATGATGGCGTCCTACAGCACCATTCCTCACTTCTCCTATTTCGAAGAGGTCGACGTGACCGAACTTGAGGCCCTTCGCCAACACCTCAACGCAACTCGTCCCGAAGGAGCGCCAAAGCTCACTTACCTCCCCTTCATCATGCAAGCCTTGGTCAAGGCACTGGCTCAACGACCAGAATGCAATGCTGTTTATGACGATGAAGCGGGCGTTGTAACCCGACACGAAGCCATCAACCTCGGCATCGCTACGCAAACCGATCGAGGCCTCTACGTCCCGGTTGTCAAACACGTTGAAGGAATGGACATATGGCAATCTGCTGCTGAAATGGGACGCGTCACACAAGCCACACGCGATGGAAAAGCAGGCGTTGATGATTTGACAGGTTCAACGTTCACCATCACGAGCCTTGGCCGCCTTGGCGGACTCGGTGCAACACCAATCATCAACAAACCTGAAGTCGGCATCCTGGGCGTTCACAATGCCAAAGACCGAGCCGTGGTCCAAAACGGTCACGTTGTGGTTCGCCGCATCATGAACCTCTCATCATCGTGGGACCACCGTGTCGTTGACGGCCACGACGGAGCCAGTTTGGTTCAGTTGCTGAAGTCGTACCTTGAACACCCTGCCACCATTTTCATGTGAGGTGTGAATGATGAAGATGAAGGAATGCCAAGTACTCGTTATCGGCGCGGGACCAGGTGGCTATGTCGCTGCCATTCGATCCGCTCAACTCGGCCTCAAAACCATCATTGTTGAAGGAGAGCGAGCCGGCGGAACATGCCTCATCCGCGGATGTATACCAAGCAAAGCGCTCATTCATGCTGCTCATACCTTCCACAACCTGGCCAAGCATGCGAAGAAAGACGGCCACATGGGCATCTCCATCCCCGGTCCTGCCGAGCTGGACATGGGAAACTTGGTCGGCTGGAAGGAAGGCATCGTCGATCGCCTCAACAAAGGCGTGGAAGCCCTCCTCAAGAACGCAGGGGCAGAACTGGTGTCTGGATGGGCCGTGTTTCAAGACGCCAAAACCGTGAAGATCGGTGAAGGCAAAGATGCTACGCTGATTCAGGCTGAACACGTCATCATGGCTCAAGGCTCTGTCCCCATTGAACTGCCCTTCATGCCCTTTAGTGAGCATGTGCTTTCATCCCGTGAAGCCCTTTCACTTGAAACCCTGCCAGACCACGTTGTCGTGGTCGGCGGAGGATACATCGGCCTTGAGCTTGGTATTACCTACCGAATGCTTGGGTCCGAAGTGACCGTGGTCGAAGCCATGGATTCAGTACTTCCGTTGTTCGACAAAGAACTGCGGCGGCCGCTGGAGTTGTTCCTCAAAAAGAACAAGATCAAGGTCCACACCGGTGTGTTTGCAAAGGGCGCCGAAGATGCAAAAGGCGGCAAAGTGCAGCTTAACTTCATTGACAAGAACGAAAAAGACGACAAAAAAATGCAGCACATCCTCGCCGACAAAGTCCTCGTGACCGTCGGGCGAAAACCATCATCTTCTGGGCTTGAGGCAACCGGGATTGCTTTGGATGAGCGAGGCTATGTCAAGGTCAACGAGCGCTGTGAAACCAACATGAAAGGTGTCTACGCCATCGGTGATTTGTGTGACCTTGGCGAGATGCTGGCTCACGTGGCATCGTTCCAAGGAGAAATGGTGGCTGAACTTATCGCTGGGCACAAGCGAGCCTACGACCCCGTCGCCGTCCCCGCCATTGTGTTCACCGAACCAGAAATCGTTTCAGTCGGTCTCTCACCCGAACAAGCAAAAGAAGCCGGCCATCCAGTCATTACCGGAAAATTCCCTCTTGCGGCCAACGGGCGCTCGTTAACCCAAGAAGCCGAAAAAACCGGCGGCTTTGTCCGCGTGGTGGCTCGGGAAGACGACCATCGCATTCTCGGGATTCAAGGCGTTGGTACACACATCAGCGAACTCGTTGGTGAATGGACCTTGGCCCTTGAGATGGGCGCTGTTCTCGAAGACATCGCTCACACCATCCACGCTCATCCAACGATGACGGAGATGACCCATGAGGGCGTTCTCGACACGCTGGGACACGCCATCCACAAGATGTGAAGTGTCTTGCCCGGCGCTCCTGCCGCTCTTCCTGTTTATTCTTCCTCAGCGTCGTTGGCCATCATAACGGCGATTGGTCGTGTGCGTTCATTTTCATCAAGAATGAGCCGTGCCATGATGATCATCGGAGCACCGATGATGGCTCCAGCGATTCCCCAAACCTGAGAGAAGACCATCACCGTGAGAAGCAAGACAAGGGGGGAGATGCCGATTTTAGCCCCTGAGAGATTTGGCTCGACAAGTGAACCAAACATTTGCTGATTCCCAATCAAAAGAACGAGCATTAAGACGGCTGTCATCGGTTCAAGCATAATGAAGCCGATGAGCACGGGCGGGATGGTGGCGAAAAGCGCGCCAAGGATGGGGATAAAGTCAAGCAAAAAGCATAGCACACCGAACAAAAACCAGCCAGGAATGTCAAACCCGAGAGGAGAGATGATGATGGTCATCACCACGGCTTGGCCGCCGCTGCACGTGACTTTGGAGACAACATAAGCGCTGATGGATTCTGTGGAATCATGCACAATTTTACGTGCTCGCCCGGTTGATTGTGGAAAAGCTACGTTGAAACGTTTAGCGATGGTGTGCTCTTCAAGGATGATAAAGAGGAGAAAAATGAGGACGGTGATCATCGTTCCAACAAACGCACCAAGTGAACCAAGAATCGCCAGAACAAACGTCTCAATGTTGCTTGGCGAGGCCAGTACATCGACCCAACTTGAGTCTGAAAAAATAATCTCGAGGCCGTAAAGATCGGATTGGGCATACTTCGCCCTTTTTTCTTCAAGAGCAGCCGTGATTTCGGGAACTTCATCAACAAACAATGAGAGTTGTTCATAGAGGAAAATCGAAATGAAATACATCGTGATGATGAAGGTGAGAAGGACCACCCCATAAGAAACAAAACGGTTTCCAACTTTTCCGTGTATGAACTGCTCTGGAGGCTTGATCAAAAAGAACAGCAGGACGGCAATGGCCAACGGCATGAGGATGGGTTTGAGGTGCACCAAGGCCAAATACACGACCACACCGACAATGGCCACACTCGCTGCCGTGGTTCGTTTTGAATCAATGCCAACTTTGGAAAGGGGTTCCATGCACACGGATTATTGAAGATTCATCTAAGGTTTCCCCCGATTTAACTCGATAAAATCCAGTTCCAAAGGAACCAACTCCAGAGGGACTCCTGTACCAAGCATGCCGGCTGAAGAGTTATACCAACCTGAGTGGAAAAGAAGGGCATGCATCAATTGGCCTGTCCCCATTGTGGCCAGAAGATTAAGACAAAAAAACTCGTTGTAGGCACAGTGCTTTGTCCAAAGTGCAATCAGAAATTTCGAACGAAAGCCCCGACACCACCAACATCAGAACCTCAACTTACCCCGAGAGAAAGGGATGAACACATCAGGATGCTCATCATGACGCCAGTGGGCATTATGTTCCTTCTCCTTGGATTTGTTCTGCTCAACCGTTTTGGCGATATAGACAACCTGTTTTCGTTCATCAATCCCCTTTTCCTCGCTCCTTTCTTTTGCGGTCTCTTTTTCCTTACACCTGCCATGTTTGCTTTTCTCAGAAAACAGAACGACCCAGTTGGCCTAAACACTCAATCCCACCACCATCTACAGGGCAGAAGTAAACCACAGCCACCCGTGGACCGCAGGGCAGAGAATGCTGTTATGGGCTTCTTCGGCTCAATGGCCATCATCATGGGCGTGATTTTGGTGGTGTTCGTCATTGTCGCACTTTACATAGTGATGTTCGTTTTGACGTGGATTAGTGAAAATGGATTACCGCTTTTTAGCGGTTGGTGAGCGTTTGAAAAACAGGTTTCAATGACTTACTTGTTCGGAGAAGTTTCTTTTTCTTCGGCTTGATTGAAAGAACAAGGTTCGGAGGAAGTACCACAACAGGCTTTTTTCAACAAGCCATGATGGCACGCTCGTAACGTGCTTTTCATGCAGGGATGGCATCTCTGACCAATGAGCTCTCGGTTCAAAGTGATGAGCCGTGTGGTATCCAATGTTAAGCCAAACCAGGTTCACCAATCCGGTGAAATTCCTTGAAGCCTCATACAGTCCATCTTCACCGCTCTCCGGACCTGTGCTTGGGCGAGCACCGGCATGTTGGAGATAATTTGATGACAACAACCAGTGAAATCCATGGGCTTGTGGAAGTGCCACAAACAAGAGCCACAGACGAAGGTCGATCAAAGCCAAGGTGGCTGAAACGACGACGATCGAGATGACTTCAATCAATGGCCAAAAATCCCCTTTTTTGGCTCTGCGGGGGATATAAGACAGCATGGAGGGAACCAACACGGTCAAGGCTTGGAACGGATGAAGAAGAAAACCGATCAGATGGTTGTGATGCCCCCCAAAACGGTAGGTTCGAGTCTCGTCTTCGGCACCGTGGGAGTGTTTGTGGTGGTTCCCGATGTGTGCGGGAAAAAACACGAAACTCGGCACACCCTGAACAACACTGAACGTCCAATCAGTGAATCGATTCAAGCGTTTTGATTTCCAAATGCGCAAATGGGTGTGATGATGTTGAGCAACACTCAGGCCAACCGATAGAACGAGCATCAGAAAAAACAACGCGGCATGAAAACCGTTGAACCATTGATACGCCATCAGCAATGGATAGATGATGAGGTAGGCCAAAGGTTGGAGATCTCTCACCCGATGAAGAAGAATCAATTCTCCAGCCCCAACGATGCCCTCATCTTTTCGAGGTGGGCGTGAACATGCTCAACAAAGAAACCGTGCATGAGGAACCGATACGAGAGGCCTGTGGGACCAACTAAAATCATTGGAAAACGGTTGTAAGCGATGTCTGCAAAGTGTGTTGCACCCACAATCTCATCGATCAATAGGCCGACAGAATGATCAAATTGAAACGAATTGATGGCCGCTTCGTATTCTTTTGCAGTCAACCAAAAGCAAAACGAGGTTTTGAACAATTCATGAGCGGTTTCAAAATCCAGAAACTGTGTGAACTTCTTTCGATGAATACCGTAGTCAATGTTGACTGGATTCCAATTCTTCCACGCCAGTTCACCTGCCTCAATTGGCCAATGGCTCCGGTCAGGATCCTGAAGGTCTCGCATGGTCATCAACACACCTTGGTCGTGATGAACAAAGGTTTGGACCATCAAATCCCGTATCATCTTCGGATAGATGAGCACAGGTTCAACGTCGTCCTTTCCAGAGTTGTCAATGACGAAGTTGAGCAAATTACTCTCGGCTTGAAAGTGCCGCAGAATGAGAACATTGGCCTCCGGTCGCACGAAGTACTTCATGAAAAAGCAAATTTGCCATTGAAGGAAGCCATGAGCCTTGAATTGAATCGGCATCAGTCGCTTCACGTAATAGGTGATGTGAAGCGTGATGGTCAAGAGGATACGAAGCGTTGGCAGGACAATGATGCGGAGCGGATTCTGTAGGTCCTTCAACCAATATTCTTTGGCGACATCGTCCAAAGGTAGACTTGCGTCGCCGGTTAACGCATCGGAAAGCGAGGCGGGCATTCTGCCGTGGTTGCTCGCCATCATTTTGGTCCGTTTCTTCGCTGCTCGCCGCTCTTTACGGGTCAACGGTTGCTCAATTGAGGTCATGCTTCAACTCCTCTAATTGCAGACGGTACAATCGCGCAACCACTTGGGCCGTTTTGACGATTGACATGGTAATTTTCTCATCGACACAAACCTCGTCCAGCGTTTTATAGAAACGTTGCATGTGGTCGCCATCGTTGTGGCCGTGGTACGTCATGAACTTCGTTGAGTCCTCACCCAGACCTGTAAGCTCGTGAATGCGTTCGGCCCAGGATCGGGCCATCTTCTCACCGAGCCCTTCGATGATCCACATCGCTCCAAGCAAGTCCACTGGATTGGTTCGGGAAGCGCGATACATCAAGAATCCATGAAGGGCCTCTGAGCCAACGTTCCGCTCCAATCCAAGAATGTCTTCCAAACGACCGCCAGAGGCGACATAATCCTGCTCAAGAATCTCATAATCCCTGTGCTCATCCACGGCGTGTGCAATCACCGTGGATCTAATCTCAGCATGATTTCGGTCAAAACTGCTTGCTGTCCGTGTGATCCATCGAGAGCCCTCAATCACCTGTTGACGAAGGTTGAGCAGCAGAAGCCGGTGGTCTTCTACCGTGTAGGTCCCCAAGTCCAGGCGACGCAAGATGGGCACGGTTGACAAATCCCGTTCAAATCCGAGCCAGACACGCAATAAATGCTGCAAGCACACTTGCGCATGCGGGTTCATCACGGGAACCTCATCGCCCACGGGCAAGTCCTCAGGTTCGTTCTTTCCTTCGATCAATATCTCTCCATTGTTCATTTTTTCACCACCGTGAGTTGCATGTAGGTCGTGTTAAAACGACCACTCTCGGGAACAAAACAGAGGATACAATCACCCTCCTTGATGGTCACTTCGTCCGTACGAAGGAACTCATCGATCATGATAAACAGCGATGCGGCACCGGTGTTTCCTCTTGTGTAGAGGTTCGTCCACCACCGCTCCTCAGGAATACCAACGCCTGCAGCATCAAGCATGTCCAAAATTTTGCTTCGAAAATGGTGGCTGGAATAATGGCATAGGAAATGGTCAATCTCTGCAGGTTTGCTTACACCCTCTTGCACCAAACGGAGGTAACCGTCCACACCCATTCGGATGATGTTATCCAAAAGCCTCACCTCTTGGCGTAGAAGCAAAGCTCCCGCACGTTCTGCATCAGCATAGGTTTCGTAATCCTGCCACGTACGTTCATCATCAGGTCGGCCGGCTGAACCCACGCTCATGCAGGTGGGCAATGCGTGGGCGTGCGAGAAGCCACGCACCCAATCAATGCGAAGGCTGAATCCTTTGGGAGCCGGTGTGTTTTGGAGCAACAAAGCCCCTGCTCCGTCGGAAAGCATCCACCGAAGAAATTCAGTGTTGAAATCAATGCGTTTGGCTGCAAACGTCGATTCTGTCGCTGCTTCATACCGCTGTTTTTTGAGCAGGCGACTTGAGAGTTCGCTGGAAACCACCATCGCAGCCTCATGGTCACCCACCCGAAGGCTGTTCCAGGTCGCTTTTATGGCCATCATGGAGGAGGAGCAGATGCCGTGTGTCGTCAAGATTTCAATGGCAGGCAGGCCAAGGGACGCTTGAACCATGCTGGCCATACCTGGGGCAGGCAAATCGCCTTGGGTAGAGGCGACGGCCAGCATGCCAACCTTTTCCCGAGGTATGAAGGCACGGTCCAAGCACTGCTCAGCAGCGTTGGAGGCCATTTCCGTGTTGCTGTGAGTGGTCTTTTGGTTAGCATCGATGGCATAATGCCGGGTATCGATTTGATTCGCTTGTTGAATTTGAACACGCAGTGAGGAAGGTTGGCCGTTGACCATGCCGAGGATGTGTTCTACCTCGTTTCGAGGTATCGGGGGGCCAGGCAAGAACGCACCCGTGCTGGTGATGTAGACGCTCATGAGGGGATCACCTCGGGTTTTCCATGCTCCTTTTCATACCTGTAGCAACGCCACCACTCTTGCATGTAAGGGAACACAACGAAGATGGACATGACCACAATGTAGGTCGTAGCATAATTCCCAGATGACCCAAGAGGTTCCTGTCGCCATTCAAAGCCAAGTCCCCCAGACCAGTTGAAGGTCACCGTGTCAAGAAAAACATCCCATTTTCGAACGATGATAAGCAAGAGAAGGAAGAAAGGAAGTGTTGCGAGGTAATTATGAGCATGGACTTCCCAAATGGAAATTTCTCGTTTCCCAGTGGCAAAGTGAACGTCATAGTGGGCAACCAATTCATGAGCGATGAGCGCTGCGAAACAGAGCAACATGATGAGAACATTCACTTCAAAAACAAGAGAAAGAAGGACGGGAATTCCAATCTGAACGCCCATCACACAATGGATGTAGGCTTCATGGAGTCCGGATGTCTTTTCGATCTCGGTGTTTCGGTGGCACCACCAGTCCAACATACCGGCAATCCCCCAGAGAGGGAGCAACACGTACAACATCATATTCAGGACTAGGGTCGCCTCGTCCATCATCAGGCCTCGGCTCATCACCGACCTAATGGGATAAAAAAGATTCACCGGCGCGGCGTCGCCCTTTTAGAAACACCAGCGTGAGTCAATCCATCGGTTTTCCATCAACTACCGCACATCAAACAGTCGTCATCAGGACTGTCCAAGCTGCACGCAATGGCTTCGAGGCTATCAACATCTTCGGCTCGCTCAGCAAGGCCACCGACCGTTTGGTCGTCCTTGCTTGCTGCTTCGACGGTGAATTGAATCGCATCGGCAGCGGCCTTGGTTCGGAGATAATACATGCCGGTCTTCAGCCCTTGCTTCCAACCGTAGAAGTGCATTGATGTCACTTTGGCAGGATTGGCATCCACCATGTGAATGTTGAGCGACTGGCTTTGGTCTATGTATGCACCACGATCGGCGGCCATGTCGAGCACGTGCTTTTGCTTGATTTCCCAGGTCGTCTTGTAGAGGTCTCTGATGTATTCTGGGATGCGGTGAAGGCCCTGAATGGAACCCTTGTGGCGCAGAATATCGTCTTTCATCTCCAGGCTCCACATGTCTTCGGCGATCAGGTCTCGAACAAGGTGCTTGTTGAGCACAACGAATTCGCCCGACAAGGTTCGGCGAACATAGAGGTTGGAGGTGAAGGCCTCAAAGCACTCATTGTTGCCCAAAATTTGGGAGGTTGAGGCGGTTGGCATCGGAGCAAGCAAAAGCGAGTTTCGCATGCCCTTTTCCATGATTTCAACTTTGAGAGAATCCCAATCCCAACGTCCGCTGTGCTCGCCCATGCCCCAGAGGTCAAACTGTAGCAAACCTTGGCTGGCAGGTGAACCTTCGAAGGTGGAGTATGCCCCCTCGGCGGCAGCGGCGTCCTTGGACGCCGTGCAGGCAGCGAAGTAGATGGTTTCGAAAATGTCCTTGTTAAGGGCCCGAGCAGCAGGGCTCTCGAACGGAAGTTTCAGCATGGCGAAGACGTCCGCTAATCCTTGAACTCCAAGCCCGATTGGGCGGTGTCGCATGTTGGAATTCCGTGCTTCTTCAACAGGGTAGTAATTCACATCGATGACCCGGTTTAGGTTGCCTGTAGCATGGTACGTGACGTCGTAAAGAAGTTGGTGATCAAAGACACCGTCGCTCATGTTCACGAACTTGGGCAGCGCAATGGAGGCGAGGTTGCAAACAGCAACTTCGTCCTTGGCGGTGTACTCCATGATTTCAGTGCAGAGGTTGGATGACCGAATCGTTCCGAGGTTCTTCTGATTGGATTTCTCGTTCGCAGCGTCTTTGTACAACATGTAAGGTGTACCCGTTTCAATTTGAGCTTCGACGATCTTGTCCCAAACCACTCGGGCAGGAACGGTCTCTCGTGCCATGCCTCGGCGCTCATAGTCTTCGAACATGGCCTTGAATTCAGCGCCGTAGACGTCCTGTAGACCAGGGCATTCATTGGGACAGAAAAACGACCAGTCTCCGTTATCCTCGACGCGCTGCATGAACAGGTCAGGCGTCCACATGGCGTAGAAGAGGTCTCGAGCCCGCATCTCTTCTTTTCCGTGGTTCTTCTTCAGGTCAAGGAACTGAAGAACATCCGGGTGCCAGGGCTCAAGATAAACCGCAATGGAACCTTTTCGCTTACCGCCGCCTTGATCGACATAGCGAGCGGTGTCGTTGAACACACGAAGCATCGGAACGATGCCGTTGGACGTCCCGTTGGTGCCTTTGATGTACGAGCCCTTTGAACGAACGTGGTGAATCGAAAGGCCAATGCCTCCAGCCGACTTGGAAATCAGGGCACACTGCTTGAGCGTGTCGTAGATACCATCAAGGGAATCGTCTTGCATGGTGAGCAAGAAACACGAGGACATCTGTGGCATTGGTGTACCGGAGTTGAAGAGGGTTGGTGTGGCGTGTGTGAAGTAACCTTGGCTCATCAGGTCGTAGGTCTCAAGCGCTTTCTCAATGTTGGCGTGGTGGATGCCAACGGCCACGCGCATGAGCATGTGTTGCGGGCGCTCAGCAACCTCGCCGTCAAGTTTGAGCAGGTATGAGCGCTCAAGTGTCTTGAATCCGAAGTAGTCGTAGCTGTGGTCCCTGGAGTAGTCAATGCGGCTGTTGAGCAAGTCTGCATTGGCCATGATGATTTCGTAGACCTCTTGCGAGATGAGGGGGGCGTGTTTCTTGGATTCGGGGTCGATGTATTCTCGGAGGTCAGTGATGACATCGGTGAACAGTTCCTTTGTCGAACGGTGAAGATCATCGACGCAAATGCGCGCTGCCAGGCGGCTGTAATCTGGGTGGTGCGAAGCCAAGGAGGCGGAGGTTTCGGCGGCAAGTTGGTCCAATTCACGGGTTGTGACGCCGTCGTAGAGGCCTTCGATGGTCAACTTCGTGACGTGGCCAGGGTCAACCCAAACAGGGTTCAAGCCTTCGGCCAATTTCAACAGTTTTTCATGGATGGCATCAAACCGTACATCCTCTCGCTCGCCTTTTCGATTAACAACTTGCATGGCCATAACTCATTCCTCCTTCAGTGTTCATTTGAGAGCGTGATATCTTTCCTTGTACGCGTACGGTTCAAAAGTCTTCGTCCACGGAAAATCGTTGTTGGACGCTTCCGAGGGATGCGCTGTCCATGACACCTGCCTTTTGATACTCAGCCACACGCTTCTCGAAGAAGTTGGTCTTCCCTTGCATGGAGATCATTTCCATCCATGGGAACGGATTACCAACGTTGTAAATCTTTGAACAATCAAGTTGGACGAGGAGGCGGTCAGCCACGAACTGAATGTATTGTTGCATGAGGTCGGCGTTCATGCCAATGAGGTTGACAGGAAGGGCCTTGGTCACGAATTCAATTTCAATCTCCACGGCTTCTGCGATAATGCGGCGGATGACGTTCTCGCCGGCGCCTCGAATCAGCTTGCTATGAAGCAAGCAGGCAAAGTCGCAGTGAAGTCCTTCGTCGCGAGAAATAAGTTCGTTTGAGAAGGTCAAACCTGGCATGAGGCCACGCTTCTTGAGCCAAAAGATTGCACAGAACGATCCGGAGAAGAAGATGCCTTCAACCGCTGCGAAAGCGATGAGCCGCTCGGCAAAAGAGCCTCGCTTCCTTGAGAGCCAGCGCATGGCCCAATCGCCTTTCTTTTTGACCGATGGGACGGTTTCAAGTGCCTTGAAGAGGTGGTCCTTTTCTCGCTCATCATCGATGTAGGTGTCAATCAGCAGCGAGTAGGTCTCGGCGTGGATGTTCTCCATCATGATTTGGAACCCATAGAAGCACCTGGCTTCAGGCCAGCAAACTTCTGCGTTGAAATTGTCAACAAGGTTTTCGTTGACGATCCCGTCGCTGGCTGCAAAGAAAGCGAGGATGTGCTTGATGAAGTGCTGTTCGTCGTTGTTGAGGTTTTTCCAATCTTTTAGATCCTCTGCGAGGTCGATTTCTTCAGCGGTCCAAAAAGAGGCCTGCGCTTGCTTGTAGGATGTCCAGATGTCGTCGTGCTCAATTGGGAAAAGAACAAATCGGTCGAGGTTTTCCTGCAACATCGGTTCGATGTGTTCCTTTGACAAGTCAATATCCAATCCGTCGTCTTTGTTGTGTTCTATGACCATGACATGTTCCCTCCGTGAATTACGCTCGCGCTGGATTTTGTTTGCCTTCCTCGGACGCCTATAATATATCCCCTCTCGCATGGATTAAACCGGTCGGTTTGTGAAGCCACTGGAGGTAGCGTAAGCATCGGCGCAGTAACTCGTTTGGCAATCTGTTGTACATTGCTTATTTTTGATTTTAAAATTGCGTTTTTCATGTAAAAATCACCTTGTTTTCCACTGGAACTGCATGTGGGTGAAATCTTACATTATCCCAACAGTCAAAAAGGGATGTATGGTGAGTTGAACCATGCACCGAGTTTCCCTGGAAATCCCTTTTGCCCGACTTGACCAGCGCGCCGTCTTACCGACGCAAGGTTCAGCCCAAGCGGCAGGCTGGGATTTGTACGCCATCGAAGAGACCATGGTTCCAAAAGGGGCGTCTGTTTTGATTCCAACGGGCTGGGCTGTCGCCATTCCAGAAGGATGGGAGGGGCAGATACGGTGTCGCTCTTCGCTTGGGAAAAAAGGAATGATCATGCCCAATGGACTTGGAACCATTGACTCGGATTACCGTGGAGAACTCAAGGTCTTGGCCACGTGGATTGGAGAAGGCGAATCCTTCACCGTGAACGCTGGCGAACGAGTCGCTCAGTTGCTGTTTGCGCCCGTGCCGCTTGTAACCCTCATCGAGACGACAGCCGAAGGCCTTGACACGACCGATCGAGGTCAAGGTGGATTCGGCTCATCTGGAAAATTCTGAAGACGTGTTGCCCATGATGGATGTCAGAGAGCTTGGCGTCGTCCCTTACGAAGACGCTCAAACACTGATGAAGGAACTCCAGCAGCAGCGAATAGACGGTCACATTCCAGATACTTTGCTCCTTTTGTCCCACCCTGAAGTGGTCACTGTAGGCCCACGCGCCCGAAACGACGGGATTCTTCCCCCATCCGATTACGAGACCGTTGGAGTTGACCGGGGTGGAGGCCTGACCTGGCATGGACCCGGCCAACTGGTTGGCTACCCGATTTTCAAGTGGGGCGAGCGCCAAGGAGAAGCCTCGGTTGCTGACATCATCCGGATCATCGAAGGCTGGCTCATCGACGCCTTAGCCGCCTTCGGCGTGGAGGGGGTGCGAGATGAGCGCATGCAGGGCGTTTGGGTTGACGGCCAAAAAGTCTGCAGCATCGGCCTTTCGTTCCTTCGATGGGTCTCACGCCATGGCTTCTCAGTCAACCTCAACACCCCCGCAGGCCGAGTGGAAGGCGTGGCGGGTTGTGGACTCGCAACCGAAACCACGACATCGCTTGCCCATCTCGGCTACGAGGTCGAAGCAGAAGCCTTTGTCCAAGCTCTCCTCACGGGTGTACGCTCAACCCTGACGTCATGAATACAGAGCGTATCTTCGTTCCAACTGTTTTCGCCACAGGCGCCTTGTCGGAGAAATCGCTAACAAGCACCCCGTAGGTTGGTCGTACATGGACGAAGAAGCGGACCAGGACATTGGCCGAGTCGTTGGATTCCAAACTGACGACATGATGTACATTGCCACCATCATCAGCATCGATGATAACGCCGATCAGTTCACCGTCCGCACGGAGGATGGACAAGAGCTCACCGGCCCGTTGGATGCTGTTTTTTTAGACCCAGAGAAGCGAATGGATGTATTGAACGAACGGTACGAACCCTTGGGTGGGGGAAAGTTTCGAGAAAAGCAACGTGAAGCGACGTCAAACTGGACGCCAGTGGCCGACCCAAGCTTGCGTGCCATCGCCATGACTGTCGGCAAAATCGCGGGGGCCATATTGGCCATTGGAATGCTCATTACTGTCTTCTCGTTCGGCGCTATCCTCACCCAAATTGATTCTGGGAACTGGGAAGAAGTCCAAGGTGTTGTGGTTGAGGCTTACGAAGGTCAAGATTGTTCAACCGATTCCGATGGGACCACCAGTTGCAGTTCCTACACTTCGGTGACCGTGGCCTACACTTACGAGGGTGAAAATTACACGACCAAAGACTACAGCGCATTGTCCGATGATTGGTACAACACTGCAGATTACTGGCTTAACAAGGCGTCTGTCTCGGTGTACGTCAATCCGGAACAGCCTTCTCAGGCTTTCCACATCCAAGGATGGGACGGTGTCCTCGAAGGGGCCTTTGTTCTCTTTTTCTTTACAGGAATCATTCTTGGAGGCTATGTGTTTGTGGTCGTACCGGTGTGGTTTGTTTACGCTAAGATTCAACGTCTCGCTGGAATCAAAGCTCCCGGGAAAAGCAAGCGAGAAACCGACGAATTGAGCACCGACGGCGAAACCGGCGACAACAAAGGTGAGGATGACCCCAGCAACGCTTCGCAGGACACGAACCCTGCTCAAGCAGGCGAGGACACAGCAGACGACGCTGCGCCCGTTGGAGACGCAAAACTCCAGGAAGAGAAGTTCTGGTGAAGGCTGCTGCAGCTGTACCTTGTTGCTTGACGCCACTGGGTAACAACCCGCATGCGACTAAATACAAAGGTGCAGATGCCGAATCATGGCAAGGGTTGTGATTGAGTGCGCTCATTGCGGCCAACCACTGAGCGTGCCTCAAAAAAGAGGAATCGTTGAATGCCCCAAGTGCGAACTCGACATTACGTTGGCGTTCAAACCAAGCGTGGTCAACACGCCCTCTTGGTTGAATAAAAAATTCGGTTTTCTGTTGATCGTTCTGGCCGTTTGGCTCCAGAACAACGTCATGTGGTTTCGAATCAACCTGAGTGCGAATCGGGATGTTCTTGAAGGATTGACATCCATGTTGTGCTTTGCGGGAGTCATGGTTGTGGCGTTCGTTGACCTCGTTCGAAACCGTGGCCGCCTCATTGGCGAGCAAGCCTATTTCTCCGCAAGTGGCGAATTACCTCATAACACGACGGATCTCAACGAGAGAAGAATGGTGGGGGCTGCGCCTGTATTCGGCATTAAATTCTACATCGCCCTTGTGATTCCACTGCTCATGATCCCGATCGCATTGATGATACCGGACATGCTTGACTGGTGCATACATTCGGCGTTTAGGGACTGTGTTGAGGTCAGTGAAGGGACGTATATGTTCATGTTGTTTCTTCCGTTTGGTACCGCTTTGCTGCTGATGGGAATGGGCTACCAGCAATCAACGACGCATCAAAACGATGTTTATTTCGGTGCTCGAATTTCGGCCATCCTCACCTTTGCTTTCTTTTTCCTGATGTCCTTCATGATGCTGACTGTTTCACCGTATTGACAGCACAGCACGTCAATCATTCATCAGCGAAGGCGGACGGTTTGACCAAATGGCCCACGTCCCGGAAGCGGTTGCCACCAAGCGGTCGCCGACCTTGACCTCCCCCGCAAGATGAGCAACATGCTTGCCTCGTCGAACAACTCGCCCTTCTGCTACCAAGCGTTCTCCGGGACGTGCAGGTGCGAGGAAACTGGTTGTGAGTTGGGTGGTTGCGCACCACTCCTCAATCTTGAGCGAAGCAACGAGGGCGCTTCCCAAAGCCGAATCCAGAAGAATCATGTGAATCCCCCCATGGGCTACGCCGCCTTTGTTGAGGTGATTCTCCGTGAGGGTCAATTCAAGACGCGACACACCCGGTTTCCACAAGGTGCGTTCCACACCCAATTCTGCCATGTAACCGATTTGTTCGGGTGGAGACGAGAGGGTCATTTCGTCATCACCCCGACCACTTTCACCAAAATGCGTTTGTTGCGCTGCCCGTCAAATTCCGCATAATGAATCTGCTCCCAAGTTCCCAAATGCAGGCGCCCATCGCGCACCGGCATCGTCACTTGTTGGCCCAACAATTGCCGCTTGAGATGGGCGTCCCCGTTGTCTTCCCCCGTGCGGTGGTGGTGGTACTCCTCACCATTGCGACCGTCGCTTCCGTGGAATGGAGCCAATTTTTCGAGCCATTTCATGATGTCGTGGTGCAATCCGTACTCCAAGTCGTTAACGTAACACGAGGCGGTGATGTGCATCGGGTTCACGAGCACCAGGCCGTCATGGATGCCGCTTTCTGCAACCACCCGTTCGACATCCCGGGTGATGCATGTGATTTCATAGCGTTTGTCGGTGTTGATGTGAAGTTCTTCCACGTAGGTGGCGGCGGTTCCGGTAACAAGGGTCCCCATAAGGTTCGGTTCTTGGCACGGTCAAAGAACGATTGGGCTGAATCAAGGCTTGATAAGTTCCAACCAGCGGCCAAAACCATGCGCAAGGTCTGGCTGGTGCTCGTCTTGGCCGTCCTCGCCCTCCCTGTGGCCAGTGCTGAGACCTACCGGATCACGGGCCAAGCGACCTACAGCGACAACACGCCCGTGATGCTCCGGGATGTGTTCGTTGAGTGCCGTCCGGGCGTGGTCGATTGCTACCAACATCGCGGGGTAAGCGGCATAACCGACGTTGACGGCGTGTTCCTTCTCGTGATGGAAGTGGATGAAGAAGAAGACGGCACCGAAATCCTCCTCCAGCTCCGTGGAGAAAATTTCTCCCATATCATTGACCTTGATACGTTTCGGAACACCAGCGAAGGACGCATGACCCAAAACATTCGGTTATCGCAAGACAGCTCAGGTTCAGGCTTTTTTGGAGGCCTTGGATGCTGCTTGGTGCTCTTTGGCCTGGTGTTCATGTCCACGCTCTTGCGCACCGTAGCAGGTCTTGCCACTCCAAAGGGACGGTTGGCGTTTCAGGGCTTCAAAGAACCGAACAGGCATGATTGTCCGGTGTGCAACGAGAGCATAGCACAGCATAATTTGGTTAAGCACTTGATCTTCGAGCACGACTACGACCCAATGGATGCAGGGGAAGCGGCAGGGAGGGTCATGCGGCAATCATGGTCCAAACAAGAAGAATGAACATTCACAAGGGTGCGCAGTCCGTCCTGTACGTCCCTACCCTTGAATAGGACGGACTGCGAGCCCATGTGTTAGTTAATCCGAATAGAAGGGGAACGAGGAGAACCCTTCAACACACAAAAATGAGAATGATCTGAGGTAGATTAATCTCAATATTTCCTAAGCTTCTGCTTAACTTTAGCAATATCATTTTTGATTTCGTTTGACTGGTAAAAACCGGCGAATGTCAACCCAATTGACCCCACCAATAATACGAAATCAATGGTATAGTTGAGAATTGGGTTACCGGTGAATATGAAGTATATGTACGCTGCTGAACATACCAAAAAAAAGGCAGCAGCCATGTCTATTCCCTCCTTCTTTTTTGTTAATTCATCAATTCTACGTTGTAATTCTAGCCTCAACAATTCTCTGCTTACATCACTATCTGACACGTTTTTGTGTTTGGTCCTCAACTACTTGAAATAACCTGTAAATACAACGGCTCCCCTTGGCACTGTATACGAATACATGGGTACCGACGGTAATGCATACGTGGCTAAGCTGCCCCATTGTGTATGCTGACCCATTTTCCAAGTTTTTCTTCGTGTCTTCGAGTCTGCGAAGAGAAGACCGGTCAAGCACAAGGAAATCCCCCGTCCAACGACTCTGATAAAGGTCATTCATCGGGATATTGAACCGGTTCAATCAGGTTGTCCTCACATGTCCCACCGTGATCATCGGAAACGGTTCCGTCTGGACAAATCGTATGTCCCCAAATGACGTTGTCCAAGCTGGCCTGGCGCAAGTCAGCGTCTGTCAGGTCCGCCCCGGTCAAGTTCGCACCCGCTAAATCAGCCTTGTAAAAGTGAGTGTAGCGCAGATTTGCATCCACTAAACTTGCGTTTGTCAAACGGCCCCCATAAGTGAAATAGGCACCGTTGAGGTTGGCTCCATCGAACACAGCATTCTCAAGGTTGGCGCCGTAGAAATACGCCCCGTAGAGTATACCTTGGGAGAAATTCGTGCCAACATAGGTCCCGTCATGGAAGTTCATTTCACTCAAATCAAGACCTGAAAGGTCGATGCCGCTAAGATCCACGCCGGTAGAAACTAAGACGCCATACCTGCAAAATGTACCGCTTGAAAGAAGGGAAGTTTCGCAGTCCACGAGGCCTTCTGTCTTCACTCCAGTCAATACCGCTCCACGCAGGTCGGTGTGGTTCAAATTGGCAAACCGCAGGTCTGCTCCCGTTAAGTCGGCTTCGTTCAAATTGGTGTGTGAGAAGTTCACGCCTCGCAAAATGGCGTGGGTGAGGTCAACACCCGAAAGGTTCAGTCCGGTGAGAACACGATCACTCAAGTTGGTTCGGTACATCTCGGCCATGAGCGCAACATCTCTCTCGTAATCCCGTTGAATTCCCTCAAGCGATTCAATTTGTCGATTCTTGTTTTCAATTTGCCCCTCCAACAAAACGAGAGCGTCGAGAAGGTCCGCATTCTCGCCGTCCATATCGCCATTATCTCCATTCGACAGGCAGCCTGAGAGAGGAAACATGACAAAGAGAACTGTCAACATCAACGCTGTGTTCCGAACCATGCGCCGTTCTCTGACGACGTCCTAAAAGAAACCCTTGCCTTTAGAATAGTGAAGCAACTGGGTTCTTTTGCAAATACAACGCCACCGATGTTCTCGCAGAGCGTGACGGCTGCACCTCGCACTCGATTCATCAGAGTTCATTTGGAACAGGGGTCTGGTCCATGTGCAAGAACGCATAGACCGCCCACCACGTGACGATGTCCCACGAGTGAACCAGGTTGTTGACGCCTGTGGAATTATCCGTACCCATGTAGTCAATCATCGTCTCCATCGTATCGCATTCACGGTGATAGCATGGATACCCGTCCACCAAACCGTTCCAACCGAGGGTGGCAACGCCGATGTTTTGAAACGAGTTGTGGTCGCTTCGAGCGGTTGGTGATTCGTAAATGGCAACGGTATCTTCGTAGATATCACCCCACAACGGGCTCTCTCCACCTTCAAGCCAAGCGTCTCTTCCACGATCGATCTCATAACCCAAATCAAGGGCGTCTGCACCAATCCATTCCGCCAAGTAATACATGCCTGCTTGGTCAATCGCTTCCTGTGATCCGTCCGGTCCGAGGTACACGGAAAGTGCATAATCACCAGGATAGTTGACACCAGCCATGTCCAGGTTGAGGTAGTTGCTCACCGTAATTCCGTCCGGGAGGTCGTTGGCGAACGAACGTGAACCCCACAAACCTTCTTCTTCGGATGACCATAAACAGAAGACCATGGTTCGGCGAGCATCAAATTCTGCGAGGACGCTCGCCGTGGTCAGTACCATGCTTGAACCTGCTGCGTTATCGTAAGCACCGTGTCTGGTACCGTAACCCGGAATACCGATTTCGGCCCCGGGCGTGTAAGCAACAGGAGGGGCGATGTCAAAATGTGCGCCAAAGACAAGCCATTCATCTGGATAGACGGACCCGTCTTTGTATCCGCAGATGTTGACCGCCCAAGCAGTGTTTGATTGGAAACGATGGACTTCAACCCTGTCCAATCCATAGCCTTGCATCACGCCCTCAAAATAGACAATGGCGTGCTCATACGAAGGGTTGGCGTTGCCGATCCAGCGATCGAGGTAGCCAACCGCTCCGTCTGCCCCGCACGAAGCACAAGGTGTATCGTCGGTGATGAAATCAACCCAGTCATACACATCTCTGCCGTTGACCCAACCATCGCTTGCGCCAACGCCGTTCTCTTCGGTCAAGTCTGCTCGGAAGGGCCGACTTGTTTCCAAAACAATGGAAATGACATCGCCTCCCGATTGATTCCCTGGTATCAACCAAGGCCACGCCCCCCCTACATCTTGATTTTCGACCGCTTGTACAAACGAACCGTTGCTCGGATTTTCGAGCCATGTCGTCCAAGACTCGTCTGCTTTTCGAATTGGCCAATCGACCCTCCCGATCTCTCCAACAAAGAAGACGACCTTGTCGTTTCTTGGAGGCAGAAGGATGTTGAGACTCACTTGTTGCCCGGCGTTCAAATCAAGTACGGTACCGTTTTGAGCCCGCATTGAACCTGGGTCTTGGAGAAAGTACGGGACAAAGACTGCTAGGTCATCATTGGCCTCAAGCGTGATGGTTTGCCACATCCCAGCTTCAAGCGAATCAAACTCAACAACCGTAAGAGATGACTCTTCAAGGGATTGAAGTTCCTTTTCCCCAAAGCAACCTGAGAGTGGCGCAAGGACCATCAAGAGCATGAGGCCAACGGCCTGTAATGGAATGCGCATGGAAGTGCCTACCGCCGCTTATGTTTGAATCCAATGGTCTTTGGACATCGGGAGGCGACTGAGCAGATCGGTTCACCGGTGCCGTTTCACGAAACAAACAGGCGCATTCACCTGCTTAATGGTGCAGAACGCCTATAGGCTCGCTACAGGAAATTCACATCATGGCAGCACCAACTTGGTTTACCGGACAAAACATGATGCGCATCACCGGCGCAACGTACATTCTCAACGGCGTTCTCGCAGCATTCTTTGGAGATTTCTTCATGGAACAGTCCTTCGGGGCTTGGGCAGATGACCCCGAGGCGAATGAACTGGGGCACTACATCCTCGACGCTTTGGGGGGCATCCTCATCGGGTTTGGAATCTTCATCATCATGGCGAGTTTGGCGAACGGACGCCTACGGTGTCAAAGCATCGCTAGAGTCATTGTCTTGGCCTCCGGCCCAGCACTCACCGTTGCTGTCTTGCATCGTTTGATGACCGACATTGATTCGACCATCGTCATCATCCAACTTGTTGTGCTGATGAGCGCCATGCTCGGCGCATCGTTTGTTGAAGTTGAAGATGCTCCCCCCGTCATCAACGTGTCATGAGCCGAGAACTTGGAGACGAAGGTAGCGGGCTCCGCCCCTCAAACCCATGCGCTGGAGGGACAAGCGACACTCATGCCGAGTATTCTTTCGCATGAAACTGTGTGAAGAAATCCTGAAAGGAAAGAACAAGAGGCTAAATGGGAGGGCCCTGAGTTTTGGGCATGGGCGAGGTCGTGGTTGGCATCTCTGGCGCATCAGGCGCAGTCTACGGGAAGCGGCTCACAGAAGTGCTTCACGAGATGGGCAAAACCGTCCGCTTGGTGGTCACCGATTCGGGTCGCTTGACCCTGAAGCACGAATGCGACACGACCCCTGAAGAACTCGCAAAGGCTACCGGCGCCGTGCTTGAAGACGCAAGAAACGTCGGCGCCAAGTCGGCGTCCGGGTCAGCAAAAATCGACGCCGTGGTCATCTGCCCCTGTTCAGGCACAACCATTGGAAAACTCGCTGCTGGCATCTCCGACAATTTGGTCACACGTTCTGCGATCGTGGCGATGAAAGAGCGACGTAAACTCGTTATCGTGCCCCGAGAAGCCCCCTACGCCACGGTTCATCTTGAAAACATGGCTAAACTCTCAAACTGGGGCACCATCGTCATCCCTGCATCCCCTGGTTTCTACAACCATCCAAAGAACATAGACGACCTTGTTGACTTTATCATTGCTCGAATCCTCGACCAACTCGGGTACGAGCACACCATCGGCCGTCGGTGGACTGGCGATGAAATCTAAACTGACCGTGAACCGCCGCCTTCTTGAACAAGGATGACAACGGTCATACAGGCGAGCCCATGGACCTTGAAAACAAGACCGTTGCCGAGCTCAAGGACATGCTCCGAGACCAGAGCCTTCCTGTAAGCGGTACCAAGACTCAACTCCTTGAACGCCTCAAAGGTAACGAGCCTGTTGAAGCCGTGCTCAGTCTGGAAGAAGAAACCAAACCTGACGATGGCGTTTTGTTTGATGAAAATGTCCCCTGGTGGCGAAGTACAGATCTACTAACTCCACAGGCATTGATGGCCGTTGGCGTGGTGGTGATGATGATCGCCGCCGTGTTCATCATTCGTCCTTCATGGCTCGGTTTCACACCCAATTACGAATATGAACTCATCGATTACGATGCGGCTCAAACCCGAACATTTGCCGAAGAATTGGTGGCGTTCGGCCACCCAGATTGGGAAGGGAGAATGAGCGGCACCGTTGAGGAGGCCAACGCTTCAGCGTACATTGCTGCCCAATTTGAGGCGATGGGTATGACATCAACCCTCCATTCCTATCAGGTCCCAATGCACCACGTGAACGCAGAACCAAGTTTGAGGATCTGCACCCAAGGAATCGGAGGGACGAGTCCATGCGAAGGCCCGTTTGCCTTTGGTTCGCAGGTGATTCAATTTCAACACCGAATTGATTACGTGATTCAAGGTTTTTCCGGACGATCAGAATACACCTTTCAAGATGATGTGCAATTAACCGACCTGGGCAACGGTACCGACGACGCGTTGTGGGCTTCAGCAGGCGGCACCATTGGTTACGTTCGCAGCGGCGCGAGCCTAGGTGGAAACACCGGTATCTTCTCGATGGCCGCTGAAAACAACCTCGCTGGACTCATTTTTGTTAACAAAGACGCCAATTGTGGACAAATCGAAGCCAACGATTGCGTGCCAATTTTCAAAGGAAGCCGAATCGATGAAGTCACCGACGCCAACGGTGGAAGCATCCCTACCGAACTGCCCTTCATCGCCATGTCCAAAGACGCCGGTGAACTCATTGAGCAAGCCATCTTCAACGCCACTGGGTCCCAAGGCGTGCTTGAGATGATCATTGACGTCACCAACGACGAAGAGCGAACCATCTACGTGCCGTGTGGGGAAATACGAGGCAAGTCTTCCGAGGTTGTCATCGTGGGAGGCCACCACGACACCGTCTACCACGCACAGGGTGCGGTGGACGACACGTCCGGCACGGCCAGCGTGATGGAGATAGGACGGCAGATCAGTGAAATCGTCAACAACACCGGAAAGCCCGAACGCACCTTACGATTCTGCACCTGGGGCGGCGAAGAAGAAGGACTCTACGGTAGCCGGGCCTACGTTCAAGCCTTCCAAAACAGTCTACAGGATAACCTTCGGCTCTACCTCAACCTCGACATGAACCATGTGGATTCAGATACAGCCAATCGAGGTAACAGCGTGACCCTGTTTGGGAACAATCAGGACGACATGGATCACATCGAGCGAATCACGGAACTTTACAAGAACAAACGCTCAGATGTCGCTGATCGCTACGACATCCAACTTCGTACCCTCACAGGAGACAAAGGGGAGGCTGACGGCATGCCGTACAATTCCGACCATGGCCCCTTCGTCTATGATTTAGGCGGCGGTGAGCGAGGGCGTGCCGTCGTATGTTACGGCAGCGGAAGTTGGGAATACCACACCTACGCTGACACCATGGACCGGTTCAACGAAGAATCCCTTGGTGTCTCGGTGACCATCTATGGCACCTACATGCGCTTCCTGGCCTATTCGAATGAATGAGCGTGGGGTTCAAAACACGACAACGGGTGGGTGAATCATGGTCGCACCGAGCGCTTGGGCTAGCCACATCTTGGTCGCTTCGAAAAGCGAAGCTATCCAAATCAAAGACAAAGTTGGAAAGCTCAAGGATTTCCAAAAACTCGCCAGAAAGAAGAGCACGTGTCCCTCAAGCCAAAAGGGCGGCGATCTTGGGTGGTTTAGGAAAGGTCGCATGGTCAAGGCGTTTGAGGACGCGGTCTGGGATACACCCGTTGCTACCGTCTCTTCACCCGTCAAAACACAATTCGGCTACCACCTGATATGGGTTCACGAACGCGATGAAGAGCAATGAGGTGGTTTCATGCAGTGGAGTGTGGGACTTGAAGGATACGAAGTGAACGCTGTTCACGGTTGGTACGATGAAGAACATCAATCGCCCCAACCGTTTGTGTTCACGGTCTGGGCCACGCTCTCCGATGCAGAACGTATCGAACATCTGGAATCAACCTTGAATTACGCAGACATACAACGGGCCGTTGACGAAATCATGCTCAACGCATCTGCACCCATCCGTTTGATGGAAGACATGGCGCAACGGGTCATCGCCCACCTGTCCGAGAATCCAACTGTAGTGACGCTGTCGATTCGCATCGAAAAGCCAGAGGCACCCTTGCCGCACCCAGGTGGATTACCGGTAATCGAGGTTCTGTGGCACCGAGCATGAGCGAGGCTTAAACGCCGGCTTGTCCAGCACAAATCATGGTCATCACCGGACGCGTGTATGTCCCAAGTGCCGTTGAAGAGGACGGAACGGTGGTTGGCATGGGCTGTTTTAGCACCCAAGAGACAGCGCTCAATGTTTTACGTTCTTTTCTTAAGAAATCTCATCAAGTCTCCATGCAGCGGGCCAGCGTGGCTGCGTGGGACGTCGATGTGGTTGGGGATGACGCGGTCACCGTGTTATCAGAACATGAGTGCAGAACATGCCCGGTGTGCCACCGTACAACGTTTTGGCTTGACGTTGAGCGGTTCAAGGCCAAATGCTACGGCTCGGCTTGTGGTGCCTGGATCGAAGAAAGCGCCGTGGAATCAGGGGTGATCGATTGCGGTTGGCCTCCAACACGCTTTGCTGAACAGGTTGAAACCATCGACGATGCCATGCGAAGCCTCAGACGCATCGCTGCTCGCGCTGAAGCAGCCGGACTATCCGCCATTGACGAGCGATTCTCAATAGAAGACGTTTGATTCTTTATATCCAGTGAATGGCTTAGATGGCCATGACAACCAAAAAATGTACCGAACCTGGCACCGAACAAAACCTCGCCCTTGAGTCCGATGCCCATCCCTTTGATGCTGAACCAGTCATCCCCTCGCCACCACATCCCGTCCTTGTTGACGGCATTTGCGGCGTTGCAGCGATCGGCTCGCACGGAACCTACAGCACCCGAATTAAGCTCTGGCTCAGCGAAGAACATCCCGAACTTGGACGAACGTTCTCAACCAAATACTTCCGAATTGAACAACCCGGTCGTGTGGAATGGGGCCACCAAGGGCAATCCTTCACCATTGAGAAAATCCTCGAGGAAATCACCCCTTGAACACCCAACATGCTCCTGCCGGACAAACGGTTATTGCATACGGGATGAAGTCAACCGGTTATGGGTGCAGATGCGTCGGTCGGAGATGGATGGAGTTCCATCTCCTTTCCTGCACTGCCGTCCCTTGTCTTCTTTGCAAATCTCATTCTCGGCCCCATCCTCGTTTTGGGTCCCGTGATGATAGCGACATCGAAAACTGACCGATTGTTCATTGGAACCTTGCTCGTCGTTGTTGTCTCGTTGTTGTACATGGTGAATTCGCACCGTACTGTGTTGTTCAGAGAACACGGTAGAACCTCCCTCACGCTGCAAAAGTGGTGGTTCTTGCCGACATTCATTACTGAATCGAGGACATTTGACGTGGATGAAAGTACCATTTTACGGCATTTCGACTCCTCAGACGCAGAGGAATCGTATGTTTTGTTGGTGGATGACGTCGAGGTGGTTTCGCTATCAACAAAGACATTGAAACGGATATTTACCCTTGCTCCCGAACTCAAGAAGAAGATTCTCCACAAAGGAAAACCCTTCAATCCGGATGACACATGGTGAGAAGATGGATGAATTCGCAGATCTTGAAGCCGACCTCGCCGAAGCAGGGAGCCCAGTCAACATGGAGTTCGTCAAGTCCCTGGTGATGAGCATTGAATACGAGGGACTCGAGCATGGCATGTACATCAGCGATTACAGGGAAATTTGGCATCCCGTTCATAAAATCAGTTTGGTTTTTTTCGGAATTCTCTTGATTCCTCTCTTTGGATTAGGCGTGTTCATGATCATCGCAGGCACCAACAAAGGACCCATGATGGAAGACACAGAAATTGTCGAAGCAAAAGTGTATCTCGTTAAGCAACACGCCATCGTATCATACTCAATGACCGATGAAGTGATCAATTCCGTTGCCTATACTCCAATCGACAAAGGAAGTTTCATCAAAAGGAACAGTAGAACGTACGAAACCGACAACGGAGGCCATACATGCGTGGAGCACCTTCTGTGCTCAGGTCGCGAGAGAATCCCACTTCTGGAGTCATGTTCGTACAACGCCATTGGGTCAGACAGAGAGGTCATTCGAAAACTTTCTGCCCTTGCCAACCTACCGCTTCGGTGAAACCATGATGTTGTGTTCTCCACCGTTTGGATGACTGCCCGAAACACCTCTTCAAAACCACGCCTTCCTAACCACCCACATGCCAGAGGGCCCTGAAATTCGTCGAGCAGCCGACCGCATCGGCAAAGCCCTTGTTGGAAAAGTCATTGAAGGAGGTTCCTGGCCTTTTCCATCGCTTGAACGTGCGGATTCGCTCATCCTCGATCATGAGGTATTGAGCGTCACGAGCCGTGCCAAAGCCATGCTGATTCGATTCAGCAGCGGCTGGACCATGTACAGTCACAACCAGCTCTACGGGCGCTGGACGGTGCATCTCAAAACAACAGACCCACGATCAAACCGCTCACTCCGAGCGGAATTTTTGACCGACAAGCATGCTGTCCGGCTTTGGTCTGCCACCGACATCGTTTTGATACCCACGCCTGAAGAAAATGCCCATCCTTTCCTCGCTCGTCTGGGACCCGATGTGCTCGATGAATCCGTGTCCAAGAACGATCTCTTGGTCCACCTCAAGTCCAAAGGCGTCCATCGAAAGAAAGGTGCAACGCTGATGCTTGACCAGCGGAGTTTTGCTGGGCTTGGAAATTATCTACGTTCTGAGATCCTTCATGCTGCAGGCGTGCATCCCGATGATCGACCTTGCGACCTTGATGAAGAGAAACTCACTCGATGGGCAGACTGCATCAAATCGGTCACCGTCCAAGCCTACGAACACAATGGAACAACGGTAGATTTGGGCGTGGCTGAGGCCAGCAAGGCTCGAGGTGAGCCCCGCCGCATGTGGCGTCATGCTGTTTTCTGCCGCAACGACCGCCCTTGCCTCACCTGCGGCGATTTGGTGATTCGTCTTCGTTATGGGGGCAGAAGGCTCGATTTCTGTCCAACCTGTCAGCCATCAAGCCGTCAAGCCTGACCACACCCGCAAGTCGCCTTCGGAGGGCGGGCGAACTTCATCCCCAGCCAGCAGCGTAGCGCGGACCCGTTCAAAGGTCGCTCTGTCAAGTTCTTTTTCTTCGTCGGCTCGACGCTCAACGTTTTTCATCGCAATGGCCATTCGATGATTGCCAGAGAAGGAGGGGGCATGACGGTTGAGGTAGGCCCAATACAGCCGTGTCATGGGGCATGTTTTCTTGTGATGAAACTGACACGATTTGCAGTGGTCGCTCATGCGGTTGATGTAAGCGGAGCCAGCCACGTAGGGTTTGGTCATCATGGCCGAACCCAACGCAAACGTTCCCATGCCCAAGACGTTGGGTTCAACGACCCAATCGTAAGCATCAATGAAGGCTGCATGAAACCAATCCGTGAGTTGGCGCGGGTCAACGTCCAGAAGATTGGCGACGTTGCTGAGAACCATGAGACGAGGGATGTGGTGGGTCCAACCGTCCTCCATCACCGAAGCGACGGATGCGTCAAGGCAGCGCAGTCCGCTGGTTTCACCCCAGTATGCCATCGGAAGCGGGTTTTGCTGACCGAGGTGGTTGGGATGGAGTTCTTCATCCGAATGCGCAAAACCCTCCCAGCCAGCACCGCGTTCTGATGGCAATCGTTCAACCTCTAGCGTACGGAAGCCATCGGTTACCTCG
>DANX01000114.1 GCA_002502295.1 Euryarchaeota archaeon UBA561
TTGGGCAGCGATGGCGTTTCAACACACACCTCCATCGGCACCGTTTGGGCCTTCCATCTGTCCAGACTATCCTACCAGTTTTCATCCTCCATCAGCGGCATGGAAGTCGCCTTTAGCGGTGGAGCGGTCGTCACCAACCACCCCGAGTTCAACCCGTATGTCGTCATCCCACCCTCTGACCGAGGAGGCCCCGGTCCTCGCTTCGCTGCGACCATCCCCTCACTCCACCCAACGGCTTCAAGCGAAAGCGGAGCCGGCGAACTGGAACTTGACATTGAGATGGTGCACCGAACCTCGTTGGCTTCAACGCCGGCCTACGAAGTTCGAAGGGGATGGTCAGAACCGTACGGAACAGCCATCGCCAACGAGGCTGGAATCGGTCTTGTAGCGAGCGAAGATTGGACCGTTTATCCGGGCCGGTTGGACCTGCTTACGGATTACGTGGGCTGGGTCCCCGACCCGAGTTATGGCACGTCGGAAGCGGTTTGGCACACCAATGGAGAAGTGATTGAGTTCACGCTTCAGTTAGCCACGCTGGACGTCACGGCACGGGAGGTCTTGGTATGAGACGGCATCAACTTACCAGCGACACGCGGGCTGCTGCAACGGAGCTCGGCTACATCTTCACGTTCCTCCTCGGCGTACTTCTGATGAGCACGTTCAGTGTCTGGGCGTGGGACATTGAAACAGACACCCGGCTGCGTTGGAACGAAGAGGCCATTCAAGCCAACATGGACGACATTGCTGCTGCCGTCGAACGAGCCGACGAAGCAAGCCGTCTAGGAAGCAACGTTTCGTACGGCGAGGAAATTGCTTGGCGCCCAACCGAAGCCGATGAATCCCTCTTTTGGATTGAACTTCACGAAACGTCCCTCATCCTCATTGATGAGGGAGGGCCCCTTGACACGGAAATTTCACTCTCGGGTACTGGCTTTGGAACCCACGAGGGGCGAATACCGCTAGCGGGCGTTGAACGAATTTGGGTGGTTCACGATGAAGGCATCACGTTCTTATCGCTTGACAGACCGCAGGCTGTTCAATGAGTCAACGGCTCATGACTGCCCGATGAACCATGCTTTGGACCTCGCGCATGCGGGTTTTTGCTCCGAGTTCTCGGAAAACGGTCAAGGCGCGTTGCAAGTATTCCATGCGCCCTTGACGGTCCGGGGCCACCCCTCCAAGGCGCGTCAACAATTCTCCAATTTGCATTCGCAAATCGTTGGCTTCTGCTAAAATAAGGGCTTGACTGTAGTGTTCGACGGCTTCCACCGTTCGTCCCGCATCGTGGAGAACTTCTCCAAGAAGCATCGTGATTTCAACCAATGATTGGACATCCCCAGCCTCATTCATCGCTTCAAGCGCTTCTGTGTAGTGGAAAAGCGCCAACTCGGACTGCTCAACTTTGGAGTAATAACGACCCAACACCGACTGCGCCCTCGCATGCAGGACCACATCGCCAAGGGCAGAGGTTCGTTCGTGTGAGGCCATGGCATGGTCCCTCGCTCGGTCAACCTCACCAAGCTCAATCAAGGACCGTGCAAGTGTAATTTGACTGTAAATCAGTTCGTCATCGTTGGAACTAGCGAGGATGGCTTCGACTTCCCCATAGGCCTCAAGGGCCTTGTTTCGTTCGTTTTTCCGGCGGAGAAGGTAGCCGATGTTGTTGTACGTTCGGGCTGCCCAGCGAGCATGCCCGAGCGAAATGTAGTGCTTAAGCGCCGACTTGTGCCGACTCAATGAAAGATCGCTGTTTCCTTGTTTGCGGCTTACGTCTGCCAGAGAGGACAAGATCTCGGCTTGAACAAGTTCATCCGTGTTATCCTTCGCTAGTTCAAGGGTGGCGTTCAGCACGTTTTCGGCTTCGTCGAGGCGACCGAGAAGCGCAAGAATATCCCCCTGAAGTTGAGCCATGCGAATGACGACTTCGGCATTGAGATCCGTCGTCTCAATCTGCTCGATCAAAGCGAGCAATTCCATGTACCCTTGAGAGACCAACTGACGACCTTCTCGAACCACCAATTCAGAGGCCTCCTCAAATTGACTGGATTTGATGGTGTGGTAGATCAATTCCATCAGCATGTCATGAGATGATGTTTGTTTCTGATACCATTCAACACATTTGGCGTGGAATTCCTCACGCAAGGCTTTGGACAGGCTACGAAGCAAAAACTCTCGGATGAGATCGTGAACGTCGTAGGTTTCAGCGTCGGCTTGTCGAGCGAGGCCCGATTCAACGAGACTGTCCAATTCATCGGTGTTGAGGTTCTGCTGAGCGAGGGCTGCCAAATGGACTGGCTCCCGGAAAACAGAAAGTGCCGAAAGGACACGTTTCTGCTCTGCACTTAGCTTGGAAAAGATTTCAACCGTGACGTAATTTTCCAGCGTTTCGTGGAAAGCTCCAGCGGATGCTCCTCGGTTAATCAATTCCAACACGAGCGGATGACCACGTGAAAGACCGTGAATGTGAAGCCATTGCTCGTCTTCCATGGTTTCGAAACTGGTGAGGAGCTTCCGTCCTGATTCGGGGTCCAGACCGTCGAGTGGAAGGACCAAACTCGCAATCCTTCCTTCGGCATCTTTGGTTGGAACAACGGGCTTGAACGAGCGTGAAAAAAGGACCAACCCGATTTTTTCATCGCTTCCGAGCAGAGCCAATGACATGGCTTGAAAGGTCTGATGAAGCACCGTGTCCGAAACCTTGTGGAAGTCATCAATAACAAGCAAGGATGGTGTTCCTGCCAAGGCTTCAACCAGGAGCCGGGCAGCGTCGGCAGGCTGAGGTACGGGTGTTGCTGCAAGATAGGTCGAAAAATCTGGATTACCCATGCTGGAGAGCCAATCGGCGACGGATTCGAAGAAGGATCGGGACCCTTCCCAGTCTTGGCAGCGATGGTACAGTAAATTACGGCGATGCATGAACCGCTCAATCAATTTCGAGGCAACGGTGGTTTTTCCAATGCCTGCAATTCCCGGCACGAGCAGGGTTGTTGCCCTCGCTTCCAGAAGGTTGACCATGTTGTCCAACTCAGTCGTGCGACCGTAGAAGTGGCGGAGACGTGGCAGATCGGCGAGAGAGGTAACCAGTTGCTTCTCCACGTGTTTTGACAAGTCACGTTCAACCAAATCTGCGGATAAATTGCGTACGTCGAGGCAGTTGTTTTCGTCGATGTAGCGAATGATGTCTACCGGACGCATCTCAAAGGGAAGCACACCCTTGGCAGCACCAAGCGTGGTTGAGATGGCGGGTTGATCGTCCAGTATACAGCGCACAGGGAGTTCTGAGAGACGGTCCCATGTTTCGTTGGCCAACGAGACGCCACTATCGGTCAGAAAATACGCCTTGCGTTTTCGGGAGACGCCTTTGACGTGGGCCTGACGTTCAACCAGGATGCCTTGGTCTTTCAACCCGGCAATGGCTCGAGGTACGTTTGAACGCGCAATGGCAACGGCGTTAGCAATGCCCATCTGAGACAGAGCAAAGGGGACTTCGATGCTGTCCTTAAAGTCGGAATAATCCAACAGGTGAAGCAGGATGCGTTCCTGCACGCCGGGTTTTGCCTGTGCGGCCATGCCTCATCCCTCAACGATCACTCTTGAGGTGGTTGCTGGTAGTTGGGGTCAGGCACCCATTGGTTAGTCGCCTGGTCCCAGAGCCAACCTGGATGCTGAGAAGCAGCCGGCGCAGCGGCTTGTGTAGGCGCCGCTGCTTCCTGAGGAATCACGGGGGTCTGCTTGGCCTTCGCCCACGCATACGGATCTTCTTCAACCACGCTATCGTCTTGTGTCAATTCATCTTCGTCGGGAATTTCTTCAAATTCAATGAAGAAGAAAGCCCCTGCGCCAAGAAGAACGAGGACGGCCAAAACGATAAGAACGATGGTTACAACGCCCGAACCACCATCATCACCGCTGGACACGACAATGGCAAATTCAGCGTCATCGGGCTGTCCTGCGAACTTGAAAACCTGTCCGTCCATCTCAAAGATGACGGCGGAGGAGCCTTCAACCCCGCTGAGTTGCCCAGCAGTCAGCTGCATGGCCCATGACCCATCCGAGAGCACAGTGGTGGAGTTGATCCGAGAGTTTCCATCGGCAAAGCGTGCCTCAACGGTGCTTCCCGGGAGCCCTTCACCGGTAAATTCTGCTGGGTTATCCACCGTAATGTCTCCGGTATCAATCCGCTCAACGGTGAACGAAACGGACCGCACGAGGAAGTTCATCCGTAGCGAGAAGACTTTGGATTCCTGATCGTCCTGTGCGTAAACCACCACGTCGTTCAACGACCATTCGGGAATGTTATTCGTTGTCTGCGCCATGTAGGACATCGGGTCGTAAGTCAACCTCCCATTTGGCGTAATGACGATATAGTCGTCATAGAAATCGTCCTCAATGGTTTCGTCGTCGTCAAAGACATAGAATTCCAAATCGTTTCCGGCGACGCCCGTTCCGTCGGGGTCTGTGAAGAAATCACCGAGCTCAAATTCGATGCCGCCACCGCATCGATCAAAACTATTTGAGTTGGCGTCACAGAAGATGGTCCATGTGGAAACCCAGCCTGTTTCGTTGAACACTGGGTCAATGTTTTCGGCGTCAAGTGGATTGTTGATGGTCATTCGCCAAACGGAAGTTTCTGAATAATCATCACCGTCGTATGCCCTGACCGAAACAGAGTACACGCTGTCATGAACCAAGTCGGATGTGTCCCAAGTGGCCATCCACGAACCGTCAACGGCAAAGGTTGTAACCGGTAGCGGGCCATCGTTGAGCACGATACCGTTGGCCAAGTCGGTGATTTCAATCTCAACACGGGTCACTAAGCCCCCAACGTCTCGTGCTACACCGATAATCTTGGTCTCTTTCGACGCTCGAACAATGTCTCCATCGATGCCGCCGGACGACTGGTCCTCTGCACCGATCCATGAGAGTTGGAGGTTCGGTGGGAGGTTGTCATTGTTGATGGTGATGGTTCGAGTTTCGACCACACACTGGGAGTCATCGTCGATGCAGAAGTCGCTGTCAGCAGCCCAAACCTTGACGGTGTAGTCGCCGGTGGGAAGTTCGGAAACTAACCACTCGTATGACCACGTGGTCGAACCTTGCTGGAAGAATTGCTGTTCGAAATCGTTTGGCCCTTTGATGTTGAACCAAATCTGCTTGACATCGCTGCCGTAGGTTCCTTGGTACGGATCGAAAGCTGTTCCCTGGAAGAGGACCTTGCCATTTTGGTGAACGCTTCCTTGGGTCGGCAAATCAACCAAAAGGGTTGGCGGCACAAGGTTGAGTTTGTACTGTCTGACTTCGATAGGAGAGTAATCCAATCCATCATAGGAACGAATGCGGAAGGTGATGTCGCCCTCTCCTTCTGGGTGAGCGGCTCCGTCCCATTCATACACCCAGTCTTTGAACGGATGTGTTGCCATGGTAATCTCGCCATTCGACCCCGACGAATCAGAGGCATAGAACCAATCGCTGGAACCGGGTGGTTGAATCTCGACACGTTTCACCGTACCAAACTGTGCTTGCTTAGCCGTGTTGTCGTTTGCATAGGGCCACTTTGCGCCATCCCATGCCTGACCGGTGATGCGGACGGTGGTGGCGTACGAGTAGCCGTCGGGTTCATTCACGCTCACACCCGGTCGCAAATTTTCGAGGTTGATGATGTCGTCAACGGGTCCCGAAAGGACGTAAGAAAAGTCATCTCGGCCGCTTCCGAATTTGAAGGCTTCAACGCTGTAAAATGGCCGCTCACGACCGTTGATGCAGTCGCTGTCATCGCCGTCAACGAAGGTGTCGCCATCGTTGTCAATCCCGTCAGCGCAGGAATCTTCGTCAATGGTCACTGGCGGATTTCCAGAACCTGGAATGATTGCATTCTTATCTCCAACTTGGTGATTCCAATTGCGGTCAAGAAGGAAGTCGGATGGAAGGGAAACCTGTGGCGTAAATCCAAAGGCATCAGTGGTGAGTTCGTAAAGCGGTAGACCGGTCGAATCTTTGATGATGACCGTGGCGCCTTCAACGTTGGAGTTCTTGGCCTTCACTTGGTAGCGAACCAATTCACCTTCACGAACTTGGGAACCCCATGCTGTGTTTTGGTTTTGGACGTGTATCATAGAAGAATCAAAGTTTTGCAGGTCGGCGAAGGAGAAGACGGTGGCGTTT
>DANX01000072.1 GCA_002502295.1 Euryarchaeota archaeon UBA561
TCCTTGACCTTGTCCTTGACCTTGCCCGTTTGGAGTCCCAGCTTCGGATTCGCCGCCACCTTCAGTGTCGCCATCACCTGCGCCCGCTCCTGACTCCTGGAAGTCAGGATCGTAAGCATCAGGAATACCGTCACCGTCAGAGTCGGAGTACTCACCGTCATTGGGGTCGTTGGGGAATTGGTCGGTTGCGTCGGACTTACCATCGCCGTCGGTGTCGGAGTTGTTCGGGTTGGTACCCTTAGCATACTCTTGGGAGTTGGTCAAGCCATCTCCATCAGGGTCTGCATTTCCGTCACCGCCGTTGGTGGGGTTCAGTCCGTTCGAAACCTCCCAGCCATCTGGGAGACCATCGCCATCGCTGTCTGCATTGTTCATGTTGGTGCCTTGGGATTGCTCCTCTGCGTTGGTCAAACCATCGCCATCCCAGTCGGCGCCGCCGTCTGAGGGGTCGAGGGGGTCGGAACCATCGCCCGAGGCTGCCGAAACAGCTGAAAGGGCGAGGAACAAAGCCAATAGCACGCTCATCATTTTCGTCTTCATGTTTTTTCACTTCCTTTTTGTTTTGGTTGTTTACATAGAGAACCCGCTGTTCTCTCTTTCCAGTGAAGCAATCGCACCATCATCGATTGAGATCGAGGTACGTGCGATTACGTTCATGGGACGATGCAACGCTTCGCGATTTGGGGTCGTCGTATCCAAGTCTTGTGCGCAGTCTGGCTGGCACCCAAAGGGTGCGAATGAGGGAGAATCGTTGTCCCTCGCTCCAATAACCTTGCACATTTGCTTGTTCAGATCCTCCGTTTGCATCGTTTTTCACGGGTTGTTCATAGGGAACCCAGCGTTCCCTCTAAGCAATTCAAGAGCCGCACCCTATATGAAAGGCGCGATAAAATGCGCACAACAATGTTCACGACGAAACGTTCGGGAAACTTGTAGCCGGAAGCAACATTGACGCATCATGATTGAAAACATAGCGAGCAATGATCGATGCCAATTCCTCATCGGTGAACATGTGGATGCGTTCCGACCCATTACCGACCGCTGGTGCAAACAATTGCAATCCAAACGGCTTAGCAAGACGGGAAAGAGCGATCTTCGCTGCTCGAACCGTGTTTGCCCCGCGAACGCCGCTCTCGGCTAGACCCATCCCAAGGCTATGAATGAGTTTGCCTTGACGAACGCCGTACCCGCCAGCGGTGGCCATCATGCCGAGAATGATGAATTGATCACGGCGGGAAGCGTCCCAGCGATGTGGGTCGCCGCGAAAGCGCCCTTGAAGCGCTTCAATCAACGAGTGGTGTGCTTCGTCAAGGTTCGTGGGATCAAGCGGTGGTACATCCAACATCGGATGATGTGTGTGTTCTTTGGGAAGTATATCGTCAAAGGGAGTCCACTGATAATCAGCCAAAAGCCAATTGTTGAATTTCTTGGAAAGAAGTGGATCGGCCCCCCTCCACGACCAAATGCTTCGCTGGAGCATCTCGGGGGCAATGGAATCAAACACCTCAGGGGCTTCTTCGGAAAGGGTTCGGAAGGCGTCAAGCAATTTTTGGAAATACAATTCTCGCTCTTTGTCGGATTTGGAATTGTATTTTTTTGCCACGTAATACTCAAAATCAGGTTCTGATTTAGCGTAGCTTCTCTCGGAACGAGAGTCGTTCATGTTCTTACCCGGGCTCTGGCTACTTTTATGTTCTTTTGTTTTGATGTGTTGTGTTGATCTCATCTTTGTTCCCTCTTTCGGGCGCAAATCCATCTTTTTGTTCCGTCTTATGTGTTTTTTTTTACAATCAAGGGGCGTTCATGGAAACTGCCGTTGCAAAGAAAAGAAAGTGAGTGGATATATACTCTGCCCACTCAAAATTCCTTCATCATTGAACGATGTGGTCCAATAACGCCAATGGAATAGGGTTGGTCAATGAGGACCCACCCCTGAGACGCATAGAATGGTATGGCGTGTTCTCGAGCTTGCAAGACACCGGTTTTACAGCCGTGCTCTGAAGTCATTAGGCGTTCAAGTTCACCGAGCACCAGAGCAGCATATCCCCTCCTTTGGTGCGAAGGCAGCGTCCCCATTTGACGAATTTGGAACACTGGACGTTCGCAGGTCTTCTTCGCCAGTGGGCCAAAAGCAGGAATGGAGGCCGCGCCTGGTCCTTTGTGGTCCGATCCTGAGCCATCCGAATCCGCGGGGATGATGTGGGCTCGACCAACAGCGACGACCCTGTCGGCGTCCTCAATCCAAGCATGGACGGCTTGGCTGTCATCGCCAAGACGCTCACTGCCGAGCGGCATGCCCAATGGCTCTCTCAAGACAGCGTAGCGCGTTGCGAAATACGCTTCATTGGGCATTCCATGAATGTGATGCTGCATTCCAACCCCTACAAGCCTCCAAAGGCGAACATCAAGAACACAAATAACAAGAAAGGAAACAACACAAATCCGGCTGGGAGAGCCGTGAGGAGTCCATACGCCAGTGCCTTGTTTCCTTTGACAAAGGCAGCGATGATCCCGGCAACATAGGCGATAGGCAACAAACAAAACAGGAACTCACCGATGTCTGTTCCGGAATCTGCTTCGTTGTACATATCAGCATCGACGTATTCAACGTAAAAGTTAATCTGGTTAATCTCAACGTTCTCCAGTACGAAATACACCGTGTTATTGGTAGGATAATATGTTCCTATTTCAGACTCCGTGTAGGTGCCATTGGTGTAGGTGTTTTGGTAAATCGAAAAGGAATCATCACTCTCCCAAGACGACCATCCACGAACAGTGATTTCAACGCCATCGTCGGTGTAATACTGCGCCCATAAGTTGTCAATAAACTCATTGGAACGAGGTGAGAGGGTGGTCTCAAACGTCCTGTTGTCTTCAGAATTGAGGATGATGTCTTCGCCACGATACACGTCGTCCCAATCCTGCTGAAAAGCGCCTTCGACAACGAAAAACAACGTCAAAGCGACGAAAGGCACAAAGAGACCTAGGAAAAATTGGCTCCAACGAAAACCCATTTTTTGAGTCGTGTTCGGGGCGGAGTACATCGTCTGCCCGGAGAAGGCTTGGACGTCACCGGTCAGTTGAGGTCCCGGAATCCCCCATGCATTGGTTGTCGTTTGATTCGTCGAACTCGGTTCCATTGTTGGAGAACCTGCTCCGCCGAGCGACCCCACCATCATGGCGCTTGGAGGCGCATCGGACGGTGCTGGAGGATTCGCCGGTGCTTCGACAGAATCCTCCGCTTCGATGGCAAAGAAAGGCTTGTCCTCAGGTGAGGATGCGTCGTCAGTTTCCCCCTCAGGCATACTCTGCCCTTGGTACGGGTTCGTTTAAACAATCCTCTAAACTTAACACAGGAGCCAAAGGCGCGTTGAAATAGGTCATCTCGCTGGGCGTGATTACTGCACGGATGTCAGAGCGGCTATGAGCGGGATTGCAGATCCTGAGACCGGAGTTCGAATCTCCGTCCGTGCTCCAAAACCCTTCACTAGGTGAAAATATCATACGAGCCTTCAAAGGCAAATCACGCGAGCATTCATCGCCGTTCAGGAGGAGAAGTCATGCCAGAATTGAATCCAAACCTCGAACATGTTGGTACGGGTTTTGCAGCCTTTCTTGCGCCACCCGGCCCAGAAGTGGTCCGTTTTACCGTTGGTCAACCCGACTTTGATACACCCGCTCCCATCGTTGAGGAGGCAAAGGCTGCTTTGGATAGAGGAGAAACAGCCTACACTCGGCCACAGGGCACTGAATCACTCTGTTCAGCCGTCAAAGAACACCTGATGCAATTCGAGATTGATGTCCTCAGCGATGATGTCGTGGTTGCACCGGGTTGCAAGCAGGCTTTGCTCTACGGCATGCTTGCTGTCATGGCTCCTGGCGATGAGGTACTCTTGCTCTCACCGGCGTGGCCGTCCTACGATGGAATGGTCCGCCTCACCGGTGCCACTCCGGTTCATGTTCCCGTTCGGAGAGAAGATTATCACCCTGATTTTCAGGCGTTGGAGCAACACGTCAACGCCAACACCAAGGCCATCATCATCAATTCACCCAACAATCCAACAGGGGCTGTTTACACGCGAGAAGAAACGCAAGCCATCGTTGATTTTGCTGTCAAGCATGACCTTTGGATTCTCGACGACATGATCTACTCAACCCTCGTCTGGACAGAGGAAGGCTACACCTCCCCATGCGCCTTCGAGGGGGGTGCGGAACGAACCATCACGATTGGCGGATGGTCGAAAGGATGGGCCATGACCGGGTGGCGCCTGGGATGGGTCACCGGGCCGACCAACGTGATGGATGGAGTCAAGAAAGTAAACGTCAGCGCTGCGACCCACGTTCCGACTTTCCTCATGCCAGCGGCTGAAAAAGCCCTGAGTCTACGGGAAGAAATTGATGTGATGCGAGATGCATTTGCGGAACGGCGTTTGGCCGTTCATGCGGGATTTTCCTCGCTGCCAGGCATCGTTGTGCCACAACCTGAAGGGGCCTTCTACATTCTTTGCGACATCACTGGAACCGGTATGACGGACATGGAATTCGCTACCGAGGCTCTTGAGAAAGCCAAGGTTCAGCTCATCCCCGGCTCACTTATGAAGGGCGGAGAAGGATTGATCAGGATCAGTTATGCTACCTCGCTTGAGAACATTCATGAGGGCGTTCGTCGCCTGAGAACATGGCTTGAATCACGGGCTTGACAACGCTTCTACCGCCTCTCTGACGTAGAGGATACCGGACAGAACCAGGCCAAGCATGATTCCTTTCTGAATGGAATCGTTTTTCCATTTTTCCAACCAGATACGGCCAATTTGAGCACCGACCAAGGCTGAAATTATGAACCCGATGAGGAGCATGGGTTGCTCAAAGAGTACGCTTGTGTCGTTCCAGAGGTATATCGGAATGCGAGTGAGGTCTACCACCAAAGCAAGCACCGCAGCCGTCGCCGCGTATTCTGTTTTATCTGGCAGCCGTTGGCGCAAAAACATGGCACGGAGGGCTCCTTGATGGCCGGTAAGCCCTCCCATGAATCCCGATCCAAATCCGCCGATACGGTCCTCTGTTTCTGGAAGGCGGATGGAGGTCCAAGATTCACTTAATTTGAGGGCTGGGAGGACAATGAGCGCCACACCAACCAACAACAGCAAGGGGTCGGATGGAATGACCGTTTGCAACACGGCACCGGCCAGTGCCCCGAGGAGGAGAGCCCACCCAAAGCGTCTCAATGCGTCCGAGTCAATGTGCGTGCGAAGCATCCGTGATTTCATGGCGTTGTGAGCTCCATGCACAATCGCAACACCGGCGATGGCTTGATGCGGCTCAAACCAAAGAAGGAACAGCGGCGTGGTCATGGTGGCAAGACCGAACCCAGCAGGAACCGTAAGAGCAGCAGCCAACATGCAGCCCGCCAATCCGACGACGACAAGAACATCCATCTTCTCACCTGCTTGGTCACGCCCAAACCCCAGCGTGCATTACCTCAAGGTTTCTATTGTGGCCGTGCGGTGTTCGAGGGCCGAAGTGAGAAGAGAACACTTCAGGACAAAGAGCCAACTGGAATTGGTTTGGAAGGTTCAAATCGAACTTGGATGAACCCCTCGTGTTCCCGTGTTTCATAGATTTTCAAATCCTTCTTCTTCGACATGGCACCGACCAATCGCCCGTAAGGAGGATACAGAGGGAATGGCGACCATTCAACCAAGGCTCCGTCGTCAAGCTGGTGCGTTGTTTGATGCAGTGGACAGCGCACACAACCGTCCTTGATGGTGGCCCCGTAAGCAAGTGGCCATCGCATGTGTCGGCACAACGCCTCGGTAGCGATGGGGCGATCATCATGTCGCGTGAACATGAGCATCGTTCCTTTCACCATCAACATCTTTTTTTTGCCGTTTTTCAATTTTCTTGACTTTATTGCATTGTGCCATACCATGTTTAGACCTCCTTGGGAATTGGAATCTTGAGATGTTCGAGAATTCGCTCTGCGCTTCGAAGTGTTCCTTGGACCGAAGGGTGTGCCCGATGATCACCAGCGAGCAAAACCCCTTCAATCTCAATCTCGGACATGAAACGTTCGTGATGGGTTGGATCGATGTGCGGCAAAGCATAACGAACCGTGGTGGTGGCCAAGTGCTTCCAATTGCTCACCGATTCGCCAAACCACTTCCGTAATTCATGACGAACCGATTCAACATCAGGCGAGGTCGCTGGGGCGCCAACAAGAGTGGCAACGACCCAGTGTTCGCCTGCTGGATGAGGATGAACGTTGGTTGGTAGATGGACATGAAGAACATCGTTACCGTGCTGCCCCCATTCCTCGTTCAACAGCAATCTCCCTTCGCTGTAAGGTGGAGTTTTGGTAACGAAAGCGACCGTGCTTGTCAACCGCTCAACTGGCTTATGGGTTCCATCAAGCGGCGAGAAAACCTCTTGCGCAACGTGTTGAGGTACGGCGAGGACAACGCGGTCGAACGGCATGGTTTCTCCATTTGCATCCACCGTAGTCGCTGTAACATTCTCGACGCGTGTGTTGAGGTGAACCGTCGTGGTTTTGAGACGCGAAGCAAGTTGGTTGGGAACCGCTGCAATCCCCCCGTAGGGCACGATCATCTCACCGTGTGACATAGCCCCCCATGCAAAATTAGCAAAGGCCATGCGTTCAGAAAGAGAGGGGTCAAGGGTGATTCCTGCAAACAGCGGTTCGAGCACTCGCCGGGTTGAAGCACTGAAGTTTCGCTGCTTCAGCCCCTGTTTGATGGTTGGCGTTGGTGCGTCCATGGAACGCTCGAGGTCTCGACCAGACGTTCCAAGACGCCAGCGAAGGAAACGCAAACCGTCCCTCACACCCACCGAGCGAAGGGTTGGGAAAAGATAGCGAGGGGCATGGAGAGCATCTCCCAACACACGACGTTTGCCCGTCGAGGGTTGAATGGTCATCGTGCATGCATCCATTGGTTTGCCTCCAAGAGCACCAACATCCATCCACCGAGCGAGTGAAGGATAGGCGGTGTGGAGGACGTGAAACCCAGCGTCAAGTGGATGGCCGTTCACATGGAGAGTTTTCATCCGACCACCGAGGGCATCGGAGGCTTCGAACAGTGAGACGTCATGACCGTCCTGCTCACATCCCAAGGCAACAGCTAGCCCGGCCAGCCCTCCACCCACGACGGCGATGTTCATGGTTCAGCCTCGTAATGCAGACATGCCGCCATCAAGATGCAGGATTTGCCCGGTCATGTTGTCGGGTGCCGAGGTCAGCAACCAATGGATGCTCTGAGCGATTTCTTCTGGTTCGTTGATGCGCTTGAGTGGGATCATGCCCACAGAAGCCTCGCGAATGGCGTCCGAACGCAACACGGTGGCTCCGAGACGGGTTTCTGTAAGCCCTGGGGCAACAGCGTTGACCCGCAAACCTCGTCCCGCATACGTGGAGGCGGCAGATCGGACCATGGCTTCGAGGCCTCCCTTGGCAGCAGCAATGGCTTCGTGATTTGTCAAACCATAACTTCCGGCCACGCTGGAAGTGAACACCATTCGTCCCGTACCAAGCTTGAGCATGGCTTTTCCAGTGGTTTTGAGGGCGACAAACGCCGAAACAAGATTGGTTTGAAGAACGGCTTCAAAGTCATCCACCTTGGTTGCATGCGGTGGGCGCAGAGCGATAGAACCGACAAGATGAGCCATGCCTGAAAGGCCCGCCTCACCTTGCTGTGAAGCGTGCGCGACGGCCGACTGAACGATTGCTTCGTCCAAGGCGTCTCCGACAACAAGTTCCGCTCCTCGCGCTACCAACTCCTCAACGCGTTCGGCGTCTCGGGCGAGCAGGGTGACCGTGTGTCCGTCATCAAGAAGCATGGCAGCAAGAAGACGGGCAATGTCACTGCTCCCACCAACCAAAAGAAATGATTTGCTCATGGAATACTTACAGTTCAGATTGCTTTTATACTGCTGTTTCGGGGGCTTGAACAGTGATTGAAAAAGAAAACCGCTCAAACATAACCATGCTTCGAGACGCTCACCCCGCGATTGAAGGTACGGTTCGGGAAGCCCAATCCATTCACATTTTGGGCGCCGGATTGAATCCAGAACGACCAGCTCACCGAGCCATTCATGACTTGGACGGAAAGGGATGGCGTCTCGTTCCAATTCACCCCAGAGATGCAGGAGGCGCCATTCTTGGCCGCCCAATCCGGTCGAGCATGAACGAAGCGCTGAGCCCGGAAATCGTCGTGTTTTTCCTTGCTCCTGAACGAGCAAAACAGGCCGTGATGGAATTGATGGTTCGCTACGGACAAAGCAATTTGCCGCTGCTGTGGTTTCAGCCCGGTTCAGAGCATGAGGATGTGTTGGAGATGTTGAACGAGGCAGGTATTCTTCACATCGTTGATGATTGCATCGTACGGTACGTTCAGCGACATCACCTTGTCAGTTCCCACAACCACGGCCCGTCTCCATGGTATCTACAAGTTGCATCGAGCGACGGAAGTGGATGCTCGGTATGGACCGTTGAAGGTTCATTGGCCACACAGGCCGCTCCCAAAACAAACCTGGAATGGTGCGGGGATGCATGGGATTTGGAACATTCCAGCCACACGGTTGCTCGGTATGTCCGCTCGCTTGCTGAGCCAAACGAGCCTCTTCCTGACCTTGCTCTCCGGTTGGCCTGATCGTTGGTTGCATCAATTGCCTTGTGGGGAGGCGTCGATCTTGAACAGGGTGCCGCCGCCTCCAAACGTCGCATAGTAAAGCGTACCGTCTGGATGAAATGCCAGCGGTAATGGCGTACCAGCATCCCAGGCGAATCGAGTAATTTCGGTCGAATATGCGGCCGGTTCGTCTCCTGGAAAGACATCAATTCTCAAAATTTCATGGCCTTGCGGGAGAAGCGTGTTCCATGAGCCATAGACCGTGGCGTAAAGCGTGAAACCTTCAGTGGGCGAAAGCCCGGGGAGCGGTGAATGAACTGGGCGTAGGTCCAATCCATTCATCGATGTGTGGGGCGTCCATTGGCCAACAGGCGCCATGGTGCCCTCAGGAACAGGGGTCTCAGGCTCGTCGTCTGGCCACCCATAAGCAGCCCCTTCAATCAAAAAATTCAATTCTTCCTGAGGGTAATCGCCCTCCCAATCCCGCCCGTTGTCTGTAAAGAAATACCCGTGTCCTTCGACCCAAGCACCATCAAATGAGTTGCGAACTCCGCTGGCGAACACACCGTGATCTCCCGTGGTGGCATTCACCCAAAGAAGAGCAGCGTTGCGCACGTCATCCTCATCGCAAACGTTGCACGTCGAACCGCTGTGCCAAATCAATGTCCCGTTGGGCATCACGTCGACGGTGTTGGTCTGATGGTTGCCAACGGGTATCCCCGACACGAGCACGTTTTGTGACTCGAAGAAACCCGCTTCCGAAATGGAAAATGAACTCAAGCGACCCGCTTCCGAAACGATGGCTTGACCTTCGTGAAGAAGAAGTCCGTGGGGGCGATCAAGGCCGTCCAAGAGGGTGCGTCGTTGGTCGGTCTCAATGTTCAACTCCATGATTTGCCCGCCGTCGCGGTCACACACGAGGAGATGAGTTGTATTGGCCCACACGAGGCACGTTGGACCGCCGAGTTGAGAAGCAGCTTGGCTTACCTCATACCCGTCGATAACCGTCGGTTCCAAACCGGTAGCGTAGGGATAGACCTGCCTGACCATGAGCAGAGCGACAAGAAACATGACCAACGGGAACAAATGTCGGCGCATGTGTTCTTTCTGCCTCGTTGCTTAAACTTCAACGATTCGGAAGACATGCTTTGCTCACAGAGATGAGCACAGGTTCCTCTCTGGGCCAATGGCCGCTTGTTCCCAGTGGAAGGCACTGGTTGGCAGGACAAGGCATCAATCGTTTCGACCTTGTCGGCCCATCAAAGCAAGTGCTGCGACGACGGCCACCAATGTCGGGATAACGACGAAGCCTGGTGTGTCTTCGCTTTCCGGGGGAGTGCTGGTAGCAGCAGGAGCGCCGCCGTCACCGACCACAACTTCGCCGAACATGTTCAAGCCGATGTGGGGCTCACAGGCATAGTAGAAGGTGGTGTCTTCCGTGAAGGTGTGATGGAAGGCAACGTTGGCCGCTGCTGCTCCAGAGGTGATGCCGTTCATGACGTAAGTTGTCGATTTGAAACCGGTGATTTCTTTCACGTTGTGGGGCATGCTTGCTTCTTCCCACAACCAGCAAACCGTTTCTCCGACAGCGATGTTCACGACCATTGGACTGAAGGCGTATCCGGATGAGTCAATGCCTACGGTGGCAGCACAGGTGACGCCTTCGAACGGATCGACGACAACGGGCTCGTCAGCTGGTGGCGTTAGCACTGTGTCAATCACGTGAATGATACCGTTGCTGGCCATGACGTCAGCGGTGGTGACGGTGGCGCCGTTGATGGTCACAACGCCATCAACAACGGTGAAACTTGCGTCGTCCCCGTTCACCATGGTGGCAGTCATACCGTCGGTAACACTGGATGCGTTCACGCTGGCTCCAACCACGTGGTAGAGGAGAATGTCGGTGAGTGTAGCGTTTTCTTCGTCGGTATCAAAGGATGACAAATTGATGCCTGCTGCTTCAAACGCCGCATCGGTTGGAGCAAAGACCGTAAACGGACCTTCGCCCTGAAGGGTCTCGACCAAGCCAGCGTGCGTCAGCGCTGCGACAAGTGTGTCGTGGGAGCCGGTGTTGGTGGCCACCGTTGCGATGTCGACCAGTTCTGGTTCGTCGGCTGGTGGGAAGAGGACCTTGTCAATCACGTGAATGATGCCGTTGCTGGCGGCGACGTCGGCGGTCGTGACGTTGGCGTCGTTGATCATGACGGCGCCGTCCGCCACTGTGAAGGTGGCGTCGTCTCCGTTGACCATCGTAGCAACCAGCCCGTCAGTGACGTTGGCGGAGTCAACGGCTCCGGCCAGAACGTGGTAAAGAAGAATGTCGGAGAGGGTTTCGTTCTCTTCGTCGGTGTCAAAGGTGGACAAATCAATACCAGCCGCTTCAAAAGCTGCGTCGGTGGGGGCGAAAACCGTGAACGGTCCATCGCCTTGGAGGGTCTCTACCAGGCCCGCATGAGCCAGTGCTGCCACAAGCGAGTCGTGAACGCCGGTGGCTTGAGCGTTGGCGGGAATGTCTTGGGTTTCGTCGGCACTTGCGCTGAAAGCGACGGTGGAGAGACTGAGGCAGGCGATCATGAGGAGCGTTAGGGCACGATTCATGGCCCTTTGCGACTCGCTACCGTACTTAAGTCGCGGTTTTTTCCCGGGAACGCCTGCTTGCCTCTTTGTGTTCACTTCTTCTTGCGAACGATGGACCATTTGTCTCGGCGCAGCCCTTCCAGAGCAACACCGGTGAACCCACCCCAGACCCACGGATTGTCCACACCCAGTCCGAACAGCACAACCATCCCAGCAAACGCAATAATCCAGTGATGTAGCCACACGTTCGTTGTTCTCAAATGGAATTTAATGTTCTCCGTAAACCAGCGGGCGCCCGAGAATCCCACCACCAACGAAAGGGAATACACTGCAAAGTCCATGCATTTTGCTAACGACTGTTTGTTCATCTACTTTCACCATTGTAAGGGCGATTTGAACCCGAAAGAAACAATGGATTATCCGCCGAGAGTCCAAATCCGCTCGATACTGAACGCCAAGGTACGGTGCGCTCACAGTTGCGTGCCATCACAAACGCAGAGAGGCAGTGACGTTCTCATCCACCAGAGAGAAGGTTCAACCCGCTGTCCAGATAGAAAAGCGATGTACGTCGCATACGGTGACTGTTTGATGCACGACGAAATTCATCGGTTGAACGGGGAACGGTATTCGTGAACATCCTCTGATATTCTGAGCAATTGATTGTATTTAGCAACGCGATCGGAGCGAGCAGGAGCGCCGGTTTTGATTTGACCGGCTCGTGTGCCAACTGCAAAGTCAGCGATGGTTACATCTTCTGATTCCCCGCTTCGATGAGACACAACGTTGTTCATGTTGTTGGTGGATGCAAGGTCCATGGCTTCAAGCGTTTCAGTTACCGTTCCAACTTGATTGAGTTTGACCAACATGGCGTTGGCAGCACCCAGTTCAATGCCCTGGGAAAGTCGTTCTGACTGGGTTACAAAGAGGTCGTCTCCGACGGTTTGAACGCGATGCCCGTAGACTTTCGTGAACGCTGCCCATCCTCGCCAGTCATCCTCGCCAAAACCGTCTTCGATGGAAAGAATAGGATACTCATCGAGCCAGCCGCCGTACATTTCCACCATGTCATCGGATGAAAGGACCCTCCCCTCCATGTGGTATCCGTCGTCCTTGAGAAATTCAGTTGAAGCGACGTCAAGCGCTATGCCTATTTCTTCGGTGGAATACCCTGCGCCCTCGATGGCTCGAACCATGTATTTGAGGCCGTCTTCGTTGGCAGGAAGGTTCGGTGCGAATCCTCCTTCATCACCGATACCGCCGAGAAGGCCGTCTTTCTTGAGCTCGGCTTTCAACGCGTGATAGGTTTCTACGCCCGCCCTTAGCCCTTCACCAAACGAGTCAAAACCATGAGGCATAACCATGAATTCTTGAACATCCACGTTGGAAACAGCGTGCGCCCCACCGTTGAGGATGTTGAGCATTGGCACAGGCATCAAGCCCCCAGCAACGCCGCCCACATATTTCCATAAAGGCAACTCATGGAACGCTGCGCCAGCGTGAAGGCATGCCATGGAGGCGCCAAGCATGGCGTTGGCGCCGAGGTTGGCTTTGTTTGGTGTGCCATCGAGTTCGATCATCACTTCGTCAATGATGCGCTGTTCGTCAACGGGCAAACCCACTAAGGCTTCTTCCAGGTGATCTTTGACGTTGTTTACGGCTTGCGATACGCCTTTTCCAAGGTAAAGGTTGTTCTCTCCATCCCGCAGTTCCAGCGCTTCGTAGGCTCCTGTTGAAGCCCCGGATGGAACGATGGCACGACCAAGAAGCGAGCCATCCACAAAGCAATCAACTTCAACGGTAGGCTGCCCTCTGCTGTCCAGTACCATTCGTGCGTCGAGGCCTGAGATGTGTCCTGTCATGAAAGTCCCTCATCACGGCGAGGTGCACACGCTCCTTGAATGAAACGGGGTGGAACATTGACCCAATGGCTCGGCTTGACAGGGGCGGGCTTTCTTGCTATAAAACAGCCACATTAGGCCGTTTCACGACGGGAATTCATTCAAATACTCCTTTTTCCAGCCCTAATCATGCCACGAATTGCAGAAATTGACCGAGCCATCCTTGCCCAACTTCGAAAAAACGGCCGGATGTCCTATGTTGACCTTGCTTCCAAGGTTGAAGCCAGCGAGCGAACGGTTCGCACCCACATTCGAAACATGGAAGAAAACGGTACTATTCGAGGATACACCATCCGTGAAGGTGGAGTTGGCCTAACAGCTCTTGTTCGGATCAAGGTCTCGCCGGGTTCAGAAATCGGCTCCTTTGCTTCGGAAGTCACCGGGTGGGAGGGCGTTGAGATTGTTTACGAAGTTTCGGGCGAAGCAGACCTCGTTGCCTTGGTGCACGTGGACGACACCATGGCCTTACGTGCTCTTCTCGATAAAATGTGGTTAGCTGCGCCCAACGAAATAGCCAGCACAACCACTGAACTTGTCTTGGAACAGTACTGAGACGTCACTCTTCTTCCGAGGGCGGGGAATAGTCAATTCCGCACGAACGGCAGACCATGTTTTTGTCCCAATCGCATTGACGCCGGCAGCCTACCACTGACATCACGCCTTCCATTTCACCGAACAACCGATTGATTCGGTGTAGTCGATGGCAGGCGATTGCCCGCCGAGCATCGCTTCAATGGCATCGGCCAATTCGGAGGTGGTGGCGTCGTTCGGGTTTCGTGGGCTGTCGTCCATGCGACCTTGGTAGACCAGACGTTGAGCCGCATCAAACAGATAAAATTCTGGAGTTCGCTTAGCACCGTAGGCGCGCGCAATCTCTTGGGACGCATCGTGAAGATAGGCATAGGGCATGCCGCCCTTTGCACGCTTGACCATGTGTTCAAAGGAGTCGTTTTCGTACACGACAGGATCGTTGGAATTGATACCGACAAAGCCGATGTCCTTTGCCTTGCAGGATTCGGCCATGGCATTCATGCGATCAACACTGGCCACAACATACGGGCAGTGGTTGCATTCAAAGACGACGAGGGTGCCGTTCGGCTTCGATGCATCGGAAAACGACAGCGAGTCGCCGCCGATGGCGGGGTTTGCATTCGGCAGCGTGAAGTTCGGGGCGGAGTCTCCAGTTTGAAGAGGCATGGTTAGCCGTCTTCGGTCATGGCTCAAAATGGCTTGCTTTTCCTTCGCTCACAACAACAGGTAAGCCGCAGCCCCGGCCCCAATGAGTAAGGCGCCCAAAAACAAGATGACTCGTCTTGATTTTCTCCTGCCTGAATTAGAATTGGGGAGAGCATCGGCTGGAAGGTCTGGAACAATCTTTGCCTCTTCATCGGGCAGGTCTTGGCCCTCCCAATATGCCTGCTTCGCGATTTCGCCAGCTTCCAATTCAGCCTGGATGCGGGCTTCCTCGGCAAGGCGGGC
>DANX01000039.1:0-147 GCA_002502295.1 Euryarchaeota archaeon UBA561
TTCCGTTCGCATGAATGGAGCATGTCCAAGGGCAACCAGGGAACGCAGGCAGATCACTGATAGGGCAAATTATACCCGAAAGGGGAATCAGTTTTCTTTGTCTGGGAAGCCCATGAGGGGGAGAATTTCGGACAAATCCTTCTTTTC
>DANX01000039.1:530-23979 GCA_002502295.1 Euryarchaeota archaeon UBA561
CGGCTTCCTTTGACATGCATGGACAGGTCCATTTCCGAATCGCCCACCGAGACACAGTCCGCAGCTTCAAAGCCATTCATGGCCAGCAATTTACTGATCACGTCTCCCTTGCCACTTGCGTGCAGTCGGCAGACACCCTCATCGGTAAGGAACCCAGATTCGTCAAAGACGAAGCCATTCGCAATCCAGTCATCGACCTTTAGCATAGCCGCAATTGAACTGACGAACAGGTCCACACCCGCACTGACAATCGCCACAAACACACCTTCGTCCTGAAGGCGCTGCACCGTTTCCCGAGCACCGGGCATCAGGGCGATACCTGCGTAGGCACGGAACAACTCATCTTTGTGGATTGGTTCACGAACGGCTTTCCACATTTGGATGTCAGATCGCATGAACTCCACGTCGGAAAGCTCTCCCCGGATAAACCGGTTGAGGTTCACGGCATTGTCCGTCCCAAACGATTCGTGCAGGGTCCTCCAAGAGCTTACGGCGTCAACAAGGACACCGTCGCAATCGAAGACCACAACCTTCGGCTGATGTGTGTTCGTCATGATACAACCTGCAGGGCGTTGCTTGAAAGGCTTCGCACAGTAGAGCACACCAGGGAGAGGAGGCCCCGAAGGACCTCGCTCTCCGAGGCGATCGTCCGAAGACGACGACGCTGGTTATTCCAACCATCAAGGGCGCTTGTCGTAATCGAGGCTATCCCAGATCGCAAGTCGGGCACCGTCACCAACGAGTGGCGCATACTTCAGGATGATGGTGGCACCTTCAAGGGGTGTACCGTCAGGCGTGTGTGTCCTCACGAAGATGATGTCACCTGTGTTGAAGGTCGAAACCGAGGTAGTAGCCTCGCCGCTTCCTTCAATGGTCACAGAATCTGCAAAGGTCACCCAGCTCTCACTGTTCCGTGGACTGAATCCGTAGACACCTGCACTATCGCCCAAGTTTGCTGTATGTGTTTGGATAACACCGGTTGCATTGGTGTAGATGATGTCCACTTCAACTGCCTGGGTGGCAAGAGGTGTCTGCGTTTGAGCAACACGAATCTGCCAGTGGCCTTCGTCGGCATCAAGTGCATCCACATCTTCAATTTCGAACACCAAGCGGGGCACGCCCTTCACGTCGGTTTCAGCCAGGCTGGAGGCCCAAACGTAGATGACACCGGACAAAACCACGGTGATGGCGACCATCAAGATGGTAGCGATCACAGGGCTGACTGCAGCGTCATCTTCGGCCATCGATTCGACTTCCTCTTCGTCGTCAGCACGACGGCTGGCGAAGGAGAGGGCACTGACGAAGAGACCCGTGAGGGCCACAGCGACGATGCTTGGGGCGAACGATGGAACTGCCGAGCTACCGATCGTGTTGACAACCGTTGGCAGGAACGTATCCGTAGCCACAAAGGTGCTTGCTGGCTGGTTAGCATGATTGCACACATCGGCTGTAGCAGATGTGGTCATGATGTTGTTGCACCAGTTGCTGTCCTCAAGAAGCGGTCGGCGCTCTGAGGTCTTCGTGGCGTTCTTACCGTATTGACCAGGCTTGGACCATGGGTCGTCGCTCTGCACGTTGTTGATGATAGCGTAGTGCGAACCAGGCTCATCAGCCTGGAAGCGGTCTGCAGCGGTCACCGACATGTCGCAGGGGTTGGCCAGACAGGTTACAACATCCATCTCAACCCACACCTCGCTCGTATCCTTAGTCATGTAGACATCCTCGGTGTACTTGACGCTGGCACCGTAGTCGGGAACCGCGTAGTAGCGAGTCAATTCTACATCATCATGACCGTCCGAGTAGTAGGTAATGGCTAGCATGTGGTCGTATCGATATGGACCCTCATCGCCTCCGCCGTTGACAGTGACGGTGACCGGCACGTAGGTTCCGGGCATGATGTTGGACACACCGTTGAAGTCGAAGGCGTCCACTTCGTCGAAGTAGTAGTCTGGGACTTGCTCGCGGACGTTCTCAACACGAACACCGATTTCCTTCGTAGCAACACCTTGCTGGTAATCAGCAATGGCCATCACGCTTGGGTCGTAGTTGGGCACATAGGTGCTGTACTCGCCTTGCGTGGTTGGAGCCGTGGCAGTGTCTCGGAGAACCAAGCGGATCTGACAGTAATCAGAACCGGATGGACCAATCTGGTGGATACCGTTGTTGTTCAGGTAGTCAATCTCCCAGTCGTTGGCGTTGGTGGTTGCATCTTCAATGAGGTCAAACACGAGGTCATCACCGACGATGGTCGTGGTGAAGTAGTTCGTGTAGACACATTGGTCAGTGGATTCAACGGTCCAAAACAGGTCGTCCAGTTCGTGGTCAATGTCATCCTTGATGGCGGACATGTCGTAAGTCAAGTTCGCCACGTTCTCGTCATCTTCCATCAGCGAGATGGACCATGGGAGAGCGGGGATTGATCCGTTGTCAGCCGTCATAACCGTCTCAGTCGTTCGGTTCCAGTCAAGGATGACCGGAGCGTCGTTGACAGGTGCGACCGAGAAGACCACGTCGAAAGTGGTAGCGTCTTGGTTCTCAGCACCGTCGTCAGCCAATCCGAGCGTGATCGTACACTTTCCACCCAACTCATTGTTGGTGTTTTCAGTGATGGCCAATTCGTTGTTCAGGATGTCCACGCCGAAGGCCGAACAGCTGTCCGATGTACCGAAGTCAACAGCGCTGGCGGACCAGCCGTAGACTTGGCGAGTTGGAGCTTGCTCGTTGGCCATGTCTCGGATGTACGAACGGGTTGCGTTCGACACATCGCCCAAGAACTTGGTGTGTGTGCCAAAGCCTTCAGGGAGGATGTTGTAGTTTCCATCATCTTCCGAGAAGATAGGCATGCAGTCAGAGCGCTCAACGTTGCAGATAACCGGTGCGTCGTTCACGTTGTTCACCGTGTAGGTGATGTTGTGAGAGTCGCTCAGTCCATTGCTGTCGGTGACCTCAAACGAGAACACCATGTAGCCGAATTGGTCGGTTAGCGGCGTAATCGTGACGTCTTGTCCGTCCTGAGACCAGTCAACCAAGATGTTGTCGAACGCAACGAGGTTGCCTTCGTCAACCGTCCAGGTCAAGGTTGATTCCTCATCTTGCACGTCATCAGCCAAGTTGGTGAGGCTGAAGGTGAAAGATCCTGAGTCTTCGTCCTTGTTGAAGTCCACAAGACCATCGGCGGTGTCCGTGCCATCGGTGTCGATGACAGGGCATGCACGCTCGATGTCAACGGTGCTTTGCACGTTGGTTGTGTCGCCCGTACCAGCCACGTAGCTGTCGTCAAAGACGACGTTGGTGGCCAAAGAGATGTCTTCGACAACAGCCCAGTCGTAAGCGCAGTCGGCTACGGTCTTGATCATCATGTCGTAGTTCTTCTGACCGGTGGCCGTTGTGCTTCCCTTGTAGGATTGGTAGACCAAGACCTCGGAGGTCAGGGTACCATCGGCAAGGTCGCCGTGGGTCAATTCAACGGTCATGAACTTGGAAAGACTCTGCAACGTAGCAGAAGAATCCAGCGTCTGTGTTGGGTGAACGACGTTGATGTCAGCCGTGGTTTCGTCTTGCACGATGGCCACGATGTCAATCTCAGATGGCATACCACCAATTCGGCTCCATGGGACACCGAACTCAGCAAGCGAGGTGGAGAAGTCCACGTCGATGTTGGCCGTGCTCAAGGTGGATGGACTCCAACCGAGGAAGCCATAGCTGTAGAGATCGTAGGATCCTTCGCTGTCAGCCCACAACACGTAGTTGGCGCTGAATGGCAAGTCGTGAGCACCACCAAGGCCGTTGTATCCGACATCGGATCCACCGCTACCGGTGTTGAGGTAAATCAACACGTCCGAGTTGGACAGGTCGCTGTTGGTCATTCCAAAGTAGATACCGTCGCCTTCGATGTAGGTCACCAGGAAGTCATCGGTACCGTCGCCGCTCATCACACCTGGCATAGCAAAGCCGGATGGGTTGAGGGCGTTGCCGCCGTTCCAATCTTCATCCGATCCGTCCACCGAAATGGCGTCTGGCTGGAATGAGGTAGAAACGTAGGAGGCACGCTCTTTGTCCGTTGAGGTCAACAAGAGAGCAACTTCGTTTGCTGGAGCAACACCCAAGTGGGTGGACTCAAGACTCATGAGGTTCGCTTCATCGATGACAGCGGAACTGGCCACAACAATCTTGCTGGGATTCAGCGTGTTGCCGATTGAAGTGACATGGGCGTTGTTGCCTGCGTTCACTTGGGTGGTAGCATCGGACCAGGTCAGGTTCTCGACCGTTCCTTCGGCATCAACCACGGACAAAGCCGTGGTAGCGTCGGTCACACCGCCATCCCAGCGGAAGGGCGTGTTCTCGACATACATACCGACGGCACCAGAGGCGTCCATTGGGTAGACCCATGCATCTGGGCTGTCAACAACGTGCAGTCCTGTTCCGGTTGCGCCACCATCAACGTGAGCCTCGAGGGCGTACACGTATGTGTCTTCGGCGTAAACACCGTATTCAGTTCCTGCAATCACTGCATCGCCAATCATGAGCAGCACACCGTTCTCCTTGTTGACACCGGTGGCGTATCCGCTCACGTCTGTGCCGTTCAAGGTCAAGTCGGTGTTGGTGTCGTCGCCGACGATACCAATCGTCGAGGCAAGACTGTCTCCGGTCAACGTTGATCCAACGTCGCTGAAGTCGCAATCATCGAGGAGGATGGCGTTGTCAGCGATGTTGATGGTGTTGGAACCGGATTGGATGGTCACTGAATCACACGATTTGGCCGTGATACCGACAGAGTTTGGTGCTGTTCGGCCGCTTGACAAGCCAATGGTGTTTCCGTTCACAACAGGGCCGACATAGCCGCCGGTGTTTCCAGAAGCCTCTACGACGCTGATGGTCGCTCCACCGTCTCCCCACGTGTCAGACACAACGAGCGTGTAGTTCCCTGCGTCTGTGTAGGTCTTGAGTGGGTTGTATGCAGCGTTGCTGTTGAAGGAGTACGAAGGCCAAGTGTCTTTCGTTCCGTCGGGCTTGGTAATCTCAATGATGATCTCATAGCCCCAGCTGTCAGTCTGCAAGTTGACCGCAGCGGATTTACCGGCGCCAAGGTTCCAGGTGCAACTGGTCGTTCGACGGTAGTCGCTGCTGCCAATTGAACAAAGTGAGCTGGTTGGGGCAGGAGGTGCTTCCATGCTATCAAGGTAGATTCCGCCATCGGCGTCCGTCAAAGTGTTGTCCGTGATGTTTCCATCGCCACGGAAGACATAGATTCCCGTGGAGGTCGCATCGCTGATTCCACCGATATCGTTGTTGTCGATGGTGAAGTCATTCACTCGGGTGAGATAGAACGCATCATCGCCGCCGACAACCGTGTTGTCTTGAATCAGCACATCTTCCGTATTTCCGTTGAAAATTCGAACAGCGGAGCCACCGGATGGGTTGAATTCATTGTCAGTGATGGTGACGCCTTGAGCTTCGTTGTTGGTCCAAAGCCAAACATCGGCTATTTCACCACCGTCTTCAAACACGTTGTCAGAGATGGTGATGTTGTCAGCACCGATCTCAGCAGTATTGTGCGAGTAGTAGTACGGGGACCGTTCAAGGATCATTCCAACTCCACAATCCACAAAGGTGTTGCCGGAGATGACGTTTCCATCGCCGCCCAGAATACGCATGCACTCATCGTTCCACTGAATGGCATTGTTGAGCTCAGTGTACCCTGCGAAGTGAACGAACGTGTTGTTGGTAATCGAGAAGAAGTCCAACTCGTATCCGTTGCGGTATCCATAGCCCATGGAACCGTACAGTGTAGCCAACCCAGAGATGGTGGTGTTGTTCATGTCGACGTTCATGGAGTAGTAGTTGTACCCGATGACGAACCCTTGTGGCGTGCCCGAACTGGAGACTGCAACAGCGGTCACATCAGCGTCGTGCATGTACAGGGTAGTCTCACCTGAATATTGAGGGTACATTCGGTTTGAACCATCAAAGTCGTAGGATGCAGTTGAAATCCATGTGCTGCCGTTCCAGTTGTGCTTGCCGTTGGCGAGGTACATGAACGGAGCGTCCATCATGACGGTTTCACCGGCCAGATCGCTGCCACTGTGGCTGCGAAGGTACCCGTATTCCACGAGACCGTTGCTGTACACTCGGCTGCTGGTGGAACCAAGGCCCGATGCACACCGCTCTTGCTTGATATAAGCGGTTGAAGTGTAGCAGATACGGGCCGTGAACTCATCTTCGAGGTAGACGGTGTCGGTGTTGCCAGATGTATCGGTCAGACTCATGGTCTCAAAGACGTACCTGAAGTCAGCAGCGTTGTTGTTGCTGCCAGACCAGTAGTATTCAATGGTTGCAGAAGCCACGACTTCGTAGCCGTTGAGGTTCTCAGTGCAAACACTGGAACACGAACCGCTGTCAACTGTCTGAGTGACAAAGGTGATGTCGTTTGCAAGACCGTTGGAGTCAGTCGTGGCCATACCGGTCACTGTTCCGTCAGCGTCCTTCAGGATAACCGTGGTGTCGCCGACGTCTTCGGTCGTACCCGAAACGTTGGCCTGCAGGGTCACGTCCAATTGACGCAGACGGCTGAATTCACCGGGTCCAGTGACTTCCACCGAGCTGGTATCAATGTCTCCTTCGATGAAATCCATCGTTGACGAACCGGTGATGACGACGTCCTTGGTGTTGGACATCACAACATCGGTTAGGATGAAATCAGCACCACCGGCACTTTCAATGCCGATAGCGTTGTTCTCAATGTTCATGTTGTTGAACTCAACGCTGGCAGCCGTGCGAGTGCCGTACTTGAAGGCCGCACCGGTTGACCCGGTGATTGTACCTGAAAGATCACCGCCAACGTCGGTCTGGTAGTAGACACCAGCCACGACTTGGTTCTCAAGGTCAAGGTTTTCCAAGTCCATTTGACCAGAGGCTGTGTTGGACACAAGGACACCGTAGTTTCCGGTGGACACGCTCAGCTGGTCAGCGGAGGCAGATGTTTGTCCAACAATTTCCAAACCAGCCTGGGTCGCTCCGACGACATCAATGTTTTCGAAGTGGCCTGCAGCGAAGGCGCCGCCGATTTCGACACCGGTGTCTGCGCCCGTGATGGTTCCGTCCTTGAACAGGGGTGTGCCAGATTCACGCAGGTAGGTACCGAGGTCGCTTGGGTCGTTGCCTGAGCGGGCGACGAAGTCATAGCGATCTTGGTAGTTGTCTGCGCCGCGGTGGAGGACATCCATGTAAAGGTAAACCTTGGAGATGTTTCCACCGTTGGCGGCAGCACCGGAGATGTCGACGACCGGGAAGGTCATGCGAGCACCTTCGCCGCTGTTCATGTAGTAGGTGTAGGCGTAATCTTGGCAGACACCGTAGTTGTTCGGGTATCCACTGCTTGCGTAGCTTGGTGGGGATCCAGCGTTTCCAGGTTGACCCGGTCCAGTGGACGGCTGTCCGTTGGAGCCTTCAGGTGGTGCGTATACGCCAGAGAAGTAGAAGGACGGGGAATAGGCGCCCCAGTACTTGTACGGGTATCGTGCCTGGTAGTTTCCAGTTGGCGAAATGTCCGTCTGTTCCCAACCAAATCCAAACTCATCAGGCTTTTCGTAGTAATCGGGATATCCGACAGATGTTTGTCCAAGCCAATAGCGGTAGAAGTAGAAGAAGTAGCCGTCAAAGTTCCCGTAGTTGTCTCCTGGAGAATCGATGCCGTAGTAATTGCAGTGCCAAGATGGGGCACCGCCGCTACCACCGTTGTAGGTGTGTGTTCCGGCAGTTACGGCAGGGTCGTTGCTGCCGTATGGGTAGTAACCTTCTTGGCCACTGTCGGTGATGTTCCACTCGTTTCCAGCATCGTCTTCGAACATGATGTTCATTCGGTCGGTGATGAAGTAGTACTTGCCCGTAGCATAGTTGTAGCCTGGGTGAGCGTTTCCACCAGCAAAGATCGAGTTGGCACCAACTTGCAAGTAGTCGCCTGTTCCAAGATAGGTTGACAGATCGATCTTGTAAGTGGTCCATCCAGCATTCATGCCAGAGAGCGACGTACTGCGGTAGATGGTTGGCAACGACATGCCACCGTAGGCGTCGATACCGACGGTGTTGCCTGTCGAGGTGAATCCATCAACTTGTGGAGCACCGTTGTAGCTCTGGATACCAACAGCTGCGTTCTTGACGATGATGTCTGTGAGCGTAGCGCCGGAGTTTTCAACCCAAATCGCCGTACCGGTTTGACCCGTGTTGATGATGCTTGACGAATCAATGTTCGCAGAGCCACCCTGGATCTTTACCGTCGACATATCGTCCGACGAGGCTGATGCGCCAAAGATGGTTGCTGAGTCAAGCATGTTCAACGTCGCTCCCATGCCGATGTAGAGCGCCGATTTGGTGGTGGCGTCCCATGCAACATCGCGCATGTTGGCGTTGTCAAGCGTGAGTGTACCGCCGTCCTGGATATCCAAATGGAGTCCGTAGGTCGATGACAAAGCACGGATGGCCGCTGGGCTTCCAGACGTACCATCGTTGTTGGCGGTTAGGAAACCGGTGTCCTTGATGGTAATCACTGGAGACGAGGTCGCTGTGCTTTGAACACGGAGTGAACCGCCTTGCAACACGAATCCACAGGTGTCGAGCATCAAATCTGCTGAAACCGTGATGGATGTGTCGTCAAACGTGAAGGTGTCGACACCGTCAAAGTTTGCGGACAGGTTCGTGTAAACCGGGTCGTTGATCAACTTGTAGCAATCCAACGTTGGGTCGTTGAACACGATTGGAGCAGGCTCCAGGAGCAAGTCGAGATGTGTGCCGACGGTGTATCCGTTGCTTGGGTACCAGCTGCTTGCCAGGGTAGCGTCGGGGAAATTGTCGGGGTAGGTCTCGTTTTGACCTGCCGTACCAAAGGCACGGACGATGTGGTCCTCGTAAGCAGTTCCGTCGCTGTCTTCCACGACAACCCAAACGTCGGTGTTTCCGTTAGCGTCCGTGATGTGGCTGCCGACTTGGAACAATTCGTTCATGCTGCTGTCCAAGAGCGAGGCAGTGACCATGTGGTCAGCCTTGTACACCCTGTTGGATTGGGAAAGTCGGTAGACCGAAGCGTTCGCCAGACCACCAAAGTAGATCATGGACGGGTTGCTGCTTGAAGAGGAGACATCGTAGGCACAGTTGCCAGTGTCACCGTTTGAGTCAGAACATTCGTTCCCGTTGAGGTCAACCTCAATCAGCACAACATCGGTTCCGGAGCGAGCCTTGGCCACTTCAGTAGTACCTGAGCTAACGCCGGTGCTTGTGATGCTCGTTTCACCCACGGTGATTCGGGAGTTTCGTCCGTCAAACACGTGAGCCGCACTTGAGCCGTGCTGCATGTCTGCATCAGCGATCGAAATCGTGTTCTTTGCGGATGAACTGGAACAGGTGCTCTTGAACGATTCCATGGTAGCGTCGTTCACCACCATGTTCCATCCACATCCAGCGATGGTGAAGGAACCAATGTCAAAGTTGTCCATCTGGACGACTTCAGTGACGATAGAGGAACCGCTCATTGAGATGTCATCGGCCGTGATGTCGCTGAACGTGCCAGGGTGGATGCGCTGCATGGTGATGTCGCCTGCCGTAATGGTTTCGAAGAATGCATCGGAACTTGATGGACCGTTGCCTGTCTGCGACAATCCACCTGGTATGAGGGAGAGGTCGGCAGGGCCAAAGTCAACATCCATCATCACGATGCTGCCCATAGCGTTGATGCCGGCGCTGGTGTAGCTGTCGACATCCACGTTGTTTAGGTAAGCTTCAGCGTTGGAACCAGCCATCAAATCAACGGCCACACCGGTTTGAGCCGATGGGTTCGTCACGGTGATGTTCGAGAGCGTGACATCTTTGAGGTCAACGTCAATGAAATTCACGTAGGAGTTCTCAACTGTCAAGTTCTCCGCATGAAGCGCACCGGCGGTGGACCCTGCGACGTTGACAATTGCGCCGCCGCCTGATGTTCCATCCTTGTTGCAGTTCTTGATGCTGCCTTCTTTCAACGTGGCAATGGTGTTCTCTGCAAAGTTGAAACACGATTCGTCGGACCCGTCAATTTCGAAGTCTTCCATGGTCACGACTGTTCCTTGACCGCTGCCGTGCGTGAACACAGCACCGACGTTGGTGAAGGTCACATCACTCATGGTGTAGTTTCCAGTGTTGCAGTCAGCTGTTGAACTACCACAGGATGGTCCTGAGTTGTCGTGTCGGCTTCCTGAGCGGAACACTGCCTCCGAGGTGTTCTCGAAGTTCACATGGGTAAACTGATGTCGGTCGTCGGTTCCACCGGCTGAAGTACAGTCATCGGTAAAGGCCATGCCCTTCCATTCGCCACCGTTCATTCCGGTGATGTTGATTGGGTGTGTAGCGTTACCGAGCGCTGTCATCTTGGTGCACGATCCGTCAAAGGAAATTCCCTTGCCTGGAGCGACGAAAATCTCGACACCGGGCTTGATGGTCAAATCGGACGAAACCACGAGGTAGTCGTTTGTCGGGTTGATGCGGATTGGGCTGTCGGTCAGGTCCCACACTGGGTCGGACGTGATGTCAGCCGTCACATCGGTGCCTTTGCCTTCGTAAGGCATGACACGGTAGTAGACTGAACAATCCTGGTTGCTGTTCACGTAGCAGTAGTACTGGTTGTACCCTGTCCAGAACGGAGCGATGGTACCTGGGCGAGCCAAGCTGCTTCCGCTGTAAGGAAGAGCAGGTTGGTGGTAGGTCCAAAGGTTGCGCTCAACGTTCGTGTTGCCGTTGCTGATGAAGTACATCGAGCCTTGTCGGCTGAGTTGGACACGATCGTTGGAGTCGTCCCCGTCGTAAGTCGTACCGAAGTAATCGAACTCAAATCCTGCTGGGATGTCAATGTTCGCGTTGCAGCGAGCCTTGTACGTGTTCCAGTAGTAGGACGAGATGCAGTAGTAGAGGTATGGTCGTCCGTTTGAGGTGCCCGTCAATGCCGTATCGGCGTTGGTGACCTCAACCAATCCCTTGTCAAAGGATTCCCATGCGTGGGCCGTCGAACTTGTCGAGATTCGGAAGTTCGAGGTGGTTGGGATGTGACCTGGATTGGTGTTGAAGCTCGTCGACGAGGAGTGAGCAATGCTCGTTCCCTTTTGTCGAGTCTGGTCCATGTAGCCAATCGACCAAGAGTTGTAGGTGGTTCGGCAACCGCTGTCGTACTTGTATTCAATCTCGTTTGTCACGTCGTAGAACAAAGCCTGAACGGTACAAAGTTGACCATAGGTGTAGTAAGACATGTCGCGCCATTCAACCACGAACACCTTGCTTGGGTCGCCTCGGTCAAAGGAGTAGGTCGACGAAGTGTTGACGTTGATGCCTTGTGAAACGGTGGAAACGTCACGGGATGTGAAGTAGTATTCCACGGTGTCATTGACTTCGAGGTCTTCGATGCCTGCACTCCACGTGCACGCAGCGAGAGCACACTGAGCTCGTGTCTTGCCTGACGGTTGGTCCATGGCAGTTGGAATCCAGCTGCCGGCCGTTCCGCCGTCTGGCGTCACTCGGTGGTAGAGGGTTGGACCAACACCAGCTGAGTTGCTCACGTTGAGACCTGCGGCTGGATCGCCACCGTCAAGGATGGTGACCGATACAACTCGGCTCTTCGAGTGCGAGTCTTGCATGGCTGTGTGAATCATTTCAGGCTTGAACGTGTCAGGTGTAGGTGCAACGTTTCCAACCTTGTAGGTGACGTCGCCTGTGCTGGCTTGTCGACCGTAGAATCCAGAACCAAGAGCGAAACCACTCCATCGGTAGGATGAGGTCGAACCGTAGATCATGTAGTAAGCCGAGGTGCAGCGATCGGTGCTGATGGACCGGTAGAAGTAGTACCAGCCGTTGGTGGTGACACACAATCGGTTAGCGGTGGTCGTGGTCTGTGTTGCGTTGAACGAGAACGTTCCGAATGAACCGGTGATGTCGCCTGGGATGGCAAACTTGTAGGCGGAGGTGTAGCTGTAAGACAGGCTAGCAGTTGCTTGGCTACCACCCGACAACGGTGCGTCAATGCCGGTATCGGTGTCAACACCGACGGTGGCCCACTTGTTCAACTGAGAGTTGTACACGAATATCAGGTTCATTCCTGGGCCGTCTTTAGCAGCGATTTGCAGGTATCCATCACCGTTGTTGTTCCAAAGGTTCTGGTTGAACTTGTTTGTACCGCTGTTCATGCCGTAGTAGCCGTATGCTGGTGCAGTGTTTCCACGAGCGAGCCAGTTACCATAGAAGGTGCTGGTTCCAGTGTAGAAACAGGACGAAGAACCCGTCCCACAGCTCGAGGTGTCGAATTCAAAGAAGTATTCGTCAGAATGGCTGTAGTAAGTCATTTGTCGGTCCATGAAACCTTGTGGGGTGAAGTAGCTACCAGCGTGGACATCGGTGGTCAGCACGGTCATCTTCTTGTGAGAAGTGGGTGCGTTGGCTGGGTCAACAATGTCAACTTGGTAGGGTGTGGGCGTCGTCTGTGTGCCGGTCAAGGCAGGCTCGTAGCCCACGTTGGCACCGTTGCTTCCCTGGTTCAGGTCTTGGAACTTCCAGTAGTATTGGAAGTCGTCTCCGTGGCTGAGAGCGGGTGTTCGTGCCTTAAATCTGCAGTCGGACGAGGTAGACGTGCATGAGCCGATTGAGACAAGCTCACCTGCATCGAATTGGTTGTTGGAGCCCAATCCGTAGGTGGTGCTGCTCCATGACGTTCCACCGTTGGTGGAGTAGTACAGGGAGGGGGCACCCGTTGAGGTGGTGTCGACACCGGACATATCGCTCAGCTTGATGAAGAGCGTTCGCTCACCTTCGATGTAGGAATCTAAACCGGTGTAAGGGACGAAATCCGAGGTTGGGGCGTCGGCGTCCGTGCCACCTGAATAGGTGATCAGAAGGTGTGAATTGCGGCTGCCGGTTGCAATCCCGTAGGTGCTGAAGTAAGCGCTGCCGCCGGTGTAGTACTCTCCAATTCCAACGTTTCCATTGTTGCTGAGAGCGTTGTTGATGATGGAGACACCACCGGTGGTTGCAGCACATGCCGTTGCGGAGTTGCAGAAGTTAACGGTTTTCCAACCGGTACCGCTGCTGCTCACAGTGGCAATGGAAGGCGAAAGCCCGATCGATGCCTTGAGGCTGCGAGATGCTGTGCCGCCGTAGTTTGTGATCATGTAGGAGTTACTGATGGATGAACCCGAACAGGACCCGCTGCCCATGCTGTATGAGTATCGGGGTGCGAGACCGCAACTTTCCAAGACCTTGACTTGGAACGTGCGAGACTGTCCGTATGCGTAGTTCATGTATTTCTTCCACTCGATTTTGTCGACGGTTGCTCCGGATGGGAGCGAGGAAGATGAGGTAAATGTGTACTTGTGCCATGGGATGTAGTAGTAGCTACCGTAGTATCGGTAGTGGCGTCGGTAGTTGTTTGTGTAGCAGTTAGCATAGTAGATGTAGCAGTAGCCACCGCTTGCGGAGTTGACTCGGAGGGCCGGGTCAATCACGATTGGGTAAACTCTGTCTTCATCAAGGAGCCAATCCGATTCCACGACGGTGATGAGCAGAATCTCAGGACCGTAAACTTGGACAAAGAATGTTCCGAGGTACGGCTCGTCAGCACCGGCTTCCAAGATCACAGGAGCAGGAATTTCAACGAGCAATTCACCGGTTTCGAGGTTGCGGATCTGAAGGTCTTCTTGCGTCTTGAAGAGTTCTTCACCAAGCATTTCCTCTCCGGAGAAAAGAGCGTATCCAGCTGGCATTCGCATGCCTTCGCTGAGTCCGAAGTACTCGGCAGCCTCGGGGATCACGGGGACTTCTCGGAGAATGAGGTTTTGCTTGACCTGGTTCGTCTCGACGTGGTAGTCAAGGTCGATGCCTTCTGCAAGCGGATAGCGGATAACGTTTCCACCAACTTCCACGCCATTCGGGCTTGGAGCGGTGATGAACGGCTCTGGAGCGCTTCCGGTGATGTCAAGGGTGACGAGCATTGGGTTGATCCCGGAAATCACCGGGTCAACGAACTCGTTTGCCTGGACCGAGATACCGTTGGCGACTTCAGGAGCAAAGTACGTCATGAAGGTGTTTTCCGTGACTCCCCAGCCCTCTGGGTAGGCCTGAATGTTCAGGTCAATGTCTTCCCAAGTTCCATCGCCAGACATGTAGTGGACAGGTTCACTGGCCACCATCTGTGTGATGGTGCCGTCCTCATTGAGGAAGGCCTTGGTCTTGGCGTCCCGCATCCCTTGGAGTTCAAGGGACGGGTCGTATTCATAGTCTGCTTCAGCTAGCTTTTCGGGGAGCGGGAGGGCATCCTCTGCTCCAGTCGGATCTGCCTCAACAGATTCGACGGTTGCCGTCGTTTCATCATTGTCAACGTAGCCGCTCATTGGCATGAGCACCATCAACATGCACAACAACAGTGCAACCCCAATACCGCCGAAGACGGTTTTGTTTTTCTTATTCGTGTTTCCCAACATTAGTCATTCACCTCATACGGACTGTATGCAAAGCATCCCACAACTTACACCATTTATATTGATTGGGGTGCATAATCTTTGAAAAAATCCTACAGTCCGGAAATAAAACCCCGAGTTTTGGGAAGAAAGTGTCAATGCACCGGCGGTAAAAGGGCCTTAATTCGGTAAAAAAATATCACATTTGACGTTGCTCGATTCGCAAATCTCCGCTGCGTCAGATGTTCTTTCAACATCGTTTGAGCATCGGCAGTGTTGCCCGGACGAACAGAACCATCGCTGCGCCTCAACCAACGGAAACCTTCGGAGCTATCGACGAACAAGTCCGTGCAGGGTTCTCTACGATCGTAAGTGGTCAATGAACAAGAAAAGGCCAGAGGAGCCGCCTTGGCGGCTCCTCCAGCGTTGTACACCTCTGAGAGGTGGGTGTGCTTCAGCACGCGTCAAGGATCAGTAATCCCAATCCTTGCCTTCGCCGTCTCCACCGTCTCCGCGGGAGAGGATGAAGGCGCCAGCGATGAACGCCACGATGACCACGCCACCGATGAGGCCCCAGGTCCATGTTGGAACGCTGGAGGATGCATCGTCGCCTGTGTCACCAATGGTGCCGTTTCCGTCGTTGTTGTTGCTGCTATCAGCCACTCGGTTATCGGTGATGCTGTTCATAGAACCAGCGGCCTCCATGTTTCCGAGGGCGTCCATGGGGACAGCGGTGAAGAAGTATTCTTGACCGGTTCGGATGGAAGGCATCTCTATGGTCAGCGTTGTGGCGTCTGCTCCCATGACCATGTCCGGGCAGGTCGTAGGCATCTCACCGACGGTGAAGGCTTCGTTGGACCAGCAGACGTGCCACATAGCAACATCGCTGGAATCCCCGATGACTTCCCATTCGACAGTCCATTGGCCGTCTAGTGCACTGACAGCAAGCTTGTCTGCGGCCACGCCTCCGTCAACCTTCTTGTCTGCAACAACGGCATCATAACCAGCCGGTGTGGAGCAGCCTTGCTCGTTGCAAACGGCCACCTCAACATGGTAGGTTTCACCGTGGGTGGTCTGGGTGCCGCTGTAAGTGTACGTTCGATCTTCGTCGGCAACGGTCGCATTGAATGCACCGGGGCAATCAGGAAGGGTGAGTTTTTGGCCAGGGCTGATACAAACACGAACGCTGTCGGAACCAAGTAGTGTACCGGTAATGTTCCATGAAATAGCGATAGCGCCACCCTTTGTGGCCTCTGCGCTAAATCCGCCGACTGAAGCGTCTGGAACTGTGGCTTGAGCGAGTTCACCGCCCATCAGAACCATCATTCCTCCAGGAATCACAGGGCTGTTGGAAGGCACGTCGTACGTGAACATCTCGGTGCTGGCATCAACGTTGGTGGCGGCATCCGAGAGGATAATCCACTTTCCTGAACCATCAATGTACCACAGGGAGGTAGCTGCGAGTTCTTGCGCGACGATAACCGAGACGGACTGCTCAAGTACATCAGAGGCAGACTTGGTGAAGTTTGGTTTGTAGTCCAAGACGGCTACTGCAGCGTAGGTCCCAGTGAAACCCTCAAGCGGCACGGCGGCGTAAGAAGAGGTATCCATGTCCTCAAAGGTTTCAATGCTGAACTCAGACTGCCCGTTGTAGTCAAGGCTGTACTGGATCTCAACACCAGCGGTGCTGGTGGCGGTTGCAACGATGCTGTTCCAAACAAAGAGGTCAATTTCTTGAGAGACCTCACCGTTGTGCGAATCGGTCACAACGACCGTGACCGGTGAGTTGCCAATGAAGTCGGGGAAGACCGGGGAGGTGCACACCGTTGCGCCCTCAGCCTGCGTTCCAGTGCATCCACCGATTTCTCCGCCAGGATAGGAGTAAGCAAAGCTCAGCCCATCGCCGGAGGGGTCGTCGACATCAAAGGCAGACACTGCAAACACGAGTGGAGCCTCCTGACCGACGACAATGTCGCCTTCCGTCGTCAACTCAAAGGAGGTGATGACAGGGAGGTTGTTGATGACGTCGACAACCATGGCGGCGTCGTTGTTGCTGGTTCGCTGGTCCGTTCCTCCCGACCATGAAATTGGGTCGGTGTCGGTGCTGGACTTGTTGTTCATCGTCAACGCCATGGAGAACGTGTACTCTCCAGGCTCGAGGGTGGTCTGCATGCAGACAGCACCAACAGGAGCTTGCCCGCCCAGAGGCGAGTAGACATATGGAACTTCAAGGCCAACCAGACATTCGGTCAAGACACCGGTGGCCAAAGTGGTTCCGTCAAGGGACACCGAGTAGGAAACGTTCCACCCGTAGGCCTTGGTTGGATCGCTTCCTCGGTGTTCCACATCAGCGTAAAGGAGGGAGCAGCCGACGTTTAGGTCGCCGTCTTCGCCCTCTTGCATGAACGTCGTGGCGACGCCCGTGCAGTCAGAGTTGTATCCCTGGTAGATGCCCATGCGAGAAATGCGTATGTCGTCGTAGGTGACCTTGCTGCCCGTCAACTCGTCGTAGTCTGTCTTGGGACGATCATCGTTGTTCTCAAGAACTTCGCAAGAGTTGGCCCAGGTCGTGACGTTTTCGTTGCCTTCTGTGGCTTCAGTGCTTTCGACACAATCCTCGTACTGGCCGAAGAGTGTGTAGTTTACGACTTCTGCGGAGATTTCAAACTGAGCGTTGGCGTCTGCGCTAGGGATCAATTCGCCAGACATTTCCCAAGCGCTTTGGTAGCCCAAAACAGCTCTGTTGCCAAATTGAGTGGCGTTAGGGTCGGTTTCATTGGAGAAGATTTCAACGTTGCTTGTCGGCGTCCCTACCGTGATGAAATTAATGCCTTTCACGTCCGTACCATCGCTCAAAGTGGCAATGTTTACTTGTCCTGATGTTTCCATACGAATGTTGACTTCTCGTGGGTTGAAGATCTCCGAACCGTCAGCCGTTACAGTCAACTTGAACGGGGCCTTCTCCATGCTGCTGGCGTCCAAACTTGAAGTTTCCATTTCGTCGCCGTTGTTGTCGAGCCATGTGAGTTCGACTTGAACATCGTACCAGTCTTCAACGAGAACGTACACAAGTTCTGCGTTGTTTGAGGTGTCAGCGTCGATTGGGCTATCAACGGCGATTCCGACCATGTACTCACCCTGGACAGGCGTCCAAACGATGTCAGCACCGCTGCGCTTTAGAGTGACTTTTCCACCACCGAGGAATGCACCAGCGCTGAGCGGGTCGGTTGTTGAGTCATAATCACAAACGCTTGCGTCGTCGCACATGACGTCAAGGTTATCCCAGACGAGGTTGTTGCCTGAGGCGTCCTTGGCGATGTCGCCAACGGCCTTTGTAGAGTCCGTGAGGTAGATTGTTACCGTGTACGACAGTTCCGTGATGTCTGCGTCACCAACGTTCTTGATGAACGCAGAGAATGAAACCTCTTCACCCACTTGGAGTGTGTTACGGCAACCCTGCTGGTTGCAGGTGCTTTCTTTCGGTGTTGTGATGGCAATCACCGATGCGTCAGCCCCAGAGCGTGCGCCGGTTTCTTCGATTACCACTTGTTCTTCGAGCTCGTTCATGTCCATGCCGGCGAGAAAGCTCGTCAACATCAACATCACGAGAATTACAGGTGTCATATTCTTCATGTCATTACCCCCGATGGTTCGGTATCCCTCCCCACGCCATGCGTCGTATTTATACTATGGGCCCTTTGAAAACGGAGAAAAAATACAGAAAAACGATTGTTTTTGTCAAAAAACGGGAACGCGGCCCGTTCCGCAACTGAATCAACGTAAACGCACAGACCCGTTTCAACAACCCATGGACCCGTTATTTTTTCACACGGTTCGTAACGCCGCTGAGGGCGGTATGGTTGACGCACGGCGGACGGGTAGATACGTTGTTATTAACACCACAAGCCATCCAGCAAGGAAGAGCATGATCGTGCTTGCCCAGGGGAACGAGAACGCTGCGCCTTCGTCTTCCCAGATGGCTTTGTAGAGCACGACATGGAAACCATAACCGATGGTTAAACCGTTCAACATTCCAAGAACAGCCACCCATGAAACCTCCGTTGAGAAGAGACGAACCACGTGCCTCCTACGGAAACCGATGGCACGGAGCATTCCGATGGTCTTTCTCCGTTCACTTACGTTTCGAACGGTCACAACGCCGATGCCTGCAACCCCCACCATCAATCCCAAAGCCAGGTATCCCTCAAACAGGGAAAGAATGGCGAGAACGAGCGATTGTATAACCATGATTTCATCTGCAATCGTTTGAACGTTGATGTTCTTTGTAGCCAGTTCAACGTCCAAAACTGCTTCAAGTTCAGCGGCCGCCTCTCGCTCACCAGTGGATTTCCCTTGCCCGGGTCTTAACGGTCCTTCGTACTCCTCTGTTGCTGACGCAGACGGATGAACGCTAACATACATTCGTGTCATCTCTCCAGAAAATTGTGATTCGACGGGTTCGGCGTTCATCCAGACGCCAGGAGAAAAGATGTAAGAGGATTGTTTGAGAAACCCACCAACAACGGCAGATCGCGTATTCTTGGGATTTGAAAAGTCAATTAACAAAATCGAATCCCCAATTGAAAATTGTAGGGGGACCAAGCCGGTTCCGTCAACGGTTGATTCCAGCCCGAACGAAGCATCGAGGAACACAACGTTGTCGAAGTGTTCAATCGAACTCCACGCTTCGTCCGAGGTATTGCCCAACGAACTGTCCCAAACATGCAACGGAAGTCCACCGTGTTGAGTGAAACCAGCATCAACGCCGCGAAGAAGATAGGGCATACGCTCACCATCCGTGTTTTCCAGATGCACAGGAGCCCGGTACACCCCGCCAACAGCGTCTATTTGGCCTATGGAGGAGTGATTGATTTCCCATTTATCCGGATCATCACCAAGGTCAATCGGGCGCGCACGCGTGGATGTCAGCAAGAGTTCGAATTCCCCTTCAGCCTCCTCAACGAAATCAGCAGAATAGGTGTCAAATTGTTCGGTGTAACCTGCGAGGACAACAACAGAAAACATCGTGATTGAGAACATACCCATCACCACAGCCGTCCTCAACGGGTGAGCAAGAGGATGGGCGAGTGCCACCGAGCCAACGGGACCTGTTCGGCGTGTCACCCACCGTTGCTTCGCTAGCCAACCGACCACTTGAGGAGCAAAGCTGGTCAGCACCAACACCCCGGCGAGGACCTGAAGCAAACCGAGGACAATGAAGGCCAACTCGTTCGGCTCCATGCGTTGCCGCAACGGATCGACGGGTGCAAGCAGAAGTGTCCAAACCAAGAACAGGACACCAATCGTCCCGAGCGTGTTTCTTGCAGCGTACCTGACCCACCGATTGACGGGCAGTTGGCGGTTGAAGAGGACTGGAAGTTCCCATGTGAACAACGGAGCAAGCAACAAAATGAGCCCGACGCCAAGAAGAACGTAGGTTGCATAGGAGAGAGCGTTGTCAAAACCACTCAAAGCGAGCGAAAGAGCGCAGATTCCAGTCATGCCAAGCGCCATGATTTGAAGCAAAAGAATCCCCCATGGAACGCCCTTCTTGACCGTGGCTCGTGCACCACGTAAGGCACGAACGATGTTCAGTTGTGCGTTGTAAAGGGCGCTTGACCAGAGCAAAAGCAGCGCCAACAACGTGCCCCATATCCATCCTGCAAGAAGGGAATCAAGTGTCCAAGAAAAAGTAAATTGCTGTGCGCCAACGGCCGTGAAAATTGAAGAGAAACCAATGGCAATCATCCATGCAAGGGCGAGTCCCACCAAGGAACCAAGCCCGCTTGATAGAAACGCGAGGACGGCGCCTTCGTAGAGGAAGAAAGCCCTGGCGTCGCTGCGCCGCAGACCCAGTGAGCGAACGGTTGCCAGTTCTGTGCGCCGAACATCGGCAAGGAGCATGATGATGGTCAGTGAGAGAAGAACACCTGCGGCGATGGTAAACGTTCCAAACACCAAAAACATCGCCGATAGCGCACCGGAGGAGGCTTCTGCTTGTTCGGCGGCATCGAGTTGCACAGCACTCAGACGGAGATGAATGTCCTCCATCCCACTCTGACCGTCAAACCATGCCTGGAGTGCCATGAATGCCGATGAACCCTCCCCTTCAAATCCAGCCCCGGAGAACATCAGAAGCGAGCGGTCGTTTTCATCAGCAAGCGCCAACACCTCTGCATCAGGCAGGGCAACAAGTCCCAAAACAACGGCATCGAGGTCAGCAAGTTGGTCAAAACCCGGGGCTGAGGTGTATGAGCCTCGGTGCTCTAGGGCAACCGAGGAATCGTTTCCGTATGCGTACGGTAGCACGCCGGTGAACGCTAACTCTGAACCGTTGCTAAGGTTGAGAACCGCAAGGCGATTTGAGGCCAGCACACCTCCCTTGTCAACCGAAAGAGCGACGTTTTCTCCACCAAAGGAAAGTAACATCTGTGGGAGTTTACCGAAACCCGGAGCATCCGAGAGGACTGGAAGGCGAATGGACTCCACTTGCCCGTTGGTGGCATTTAATCGCACGAGACCATGCTCAAAGCTGCACCACAGGTCGCCAGATTCCAGCGTGACTGAAGCTGTTTGATCGCAAGGCTGACCTGCCATGTTGGTCTCTGTTGCGGGAGGATTTGGCCAAGAACTCGAATCCACTTCAACAAAGGAGGTGAATGGAAGCGGCGAAACATAGTGGGTTGTAGAGAGGAGGCCCTCGACGCGGAGGTAAAGCGATTGATTGTACACAAGCAGGTCATACGAGAGCACCGTTCCCTGGGTAGGCAAGGAGACTGAAGCCGATGTTTGCGTGGTGAAATCTTCGCTTAACACAACAAGAGCATGCGCTTCATCGCTTTGCGTCAATACAAGCCATTCATTGTCGCCAGAAGCTACAGCAACCGGCACATCTTGGAGGACGGCTATGTTGCGTTCGGTTTCGTCAACCAACTCTTCATCGGCGAGTATGATTTCGTTACCCGAAAGAAACGCCGCTTCATCGTTTCCTGGGCCCCAAGCAACGTCGATGAGACGCTCCCCTTCACTCACTTGCCACAACCAAGCTTCCTTGGTGTCGAATCGCTCAAAACCAAGCCCGTTTGCGGTGGTGTGCCACAGGGCATGTTCACTGGTCCTAAGTCCGTTCACCTCGCTATCAGCCAAGGTCAGCAACGGCTCGCCTTGGAAGGTGGCGTCGATGAGTGGAACCTGAAGAACTTCCAGCAAAGAGGCACTTGGATACAACGATGATTGATTTTCTCTTAGTGCTGCAACATCGCTTCCAGCAAGTCGTTGAAGACCGACAGATGAAGAAACGGTGAGGGAGGAGGTCGCCTCATCCAGCGTCCACTGAAGACCGACATCGGTGGCCGTTAGCACATCGTCCATGAGCGCCTCAAGATCGGGCACAAGGCCTCTCAGGGATTCATCAGAAACATCGTCGGCAAAGGCAAGAGCGATTCGGTTGATGGTGGATTCCATTTCAAGCATCTCCTGAGCCGTTGAAAGGTCCACGAAAACAGCCGGAGACCGTGTCCCGGCCATCGCCCCTTGACCTTCGTTGGGCACGATGGCGAACACCTCAACCGATTCGGTCGTGCGAATCCTCTCGCCGTCCCGTGAAACAAACACGCCGAGGTCCAAGGCATCACCCACTTCCACCTCAAGCGTTTGAGCGGCGATGGAATTGAGCACCACCATTTGGGGGCCGCCTGCCGCATTCGCATCAGCGATGTCGGAAAATCGCAGACCAGTCGAGGGATTGAGCGGAGCCCATACCGCTTCACCGTCTATTGTTGCGTTGTTGGCAAAAAGGGCGACAGAGGGTTCTGCAAGACCGTTTTCTGCCGCAAGGCTCACCGAAGAAACGATGCCAAGCTGGTGTCCAGCAACTTTACCAGAGAACCGTTGTTCCTGAACAAGGGCGTTCCAAAACCGATGGCCTACGTCCTCATCAACCTCAACCGAAACTCCGGTCAAAGGGTCCAATCCAGAAACAAGAACATCGGTTTCACCCCATGCAGCACGCACTTCTTGACCCACGGTCATGTCCAATGAATCGCCCACGACGAGCGAGGAAGTGATGATGGCGGAAGCAATGACCAACCCGGCGATCATCAAAGCGGATTGTCGCTTCCTTCGGACCATGTTTTCACGAGCGAGGCGCCAGACCAACAACCGCTGCGGCAGCACCAGTGGTTGGACGAACAGCATTGAGATGATGCCAACAAGTAGTCCCCCCATGATGGAGGTCTGGGTGGACAAGCCAATCCAATGGAGAAGAAAGACACCCAACGCACCATCAACTGGACCGGTGATGACAACGATGAGGCGCACGGACCAATTCTGTTGTTTCCATCGTCCGAAGAGGACCAAACCAACCGTGCTCATCGCCATCACAACGACGGCGACCAACACGGCCCAAGCGAACAACCTCATTCCTCCTCTTGAGATGCACGGGATGAATCGGAGAGGATGTTGCCGTCACTCATCGTGATCGTACGTTGACACTGCGAGGCGATGGTTGAGTCGTGCGTCACGATGAGAAATGTCGTGCCTTGATGCACATTCATCTCGCTGAGTAGCCGCATGACTTCGGTGGATGTCGTGTTGTCGAGGTTCCCAGTTGGTTCGTCGCAAAGGATGATGGAGGGTTGGTGAACGATGGCCCGAGCCACGGCCACGCGTTGCTGTTGACCTCCGGACAATTCTGCAGGGCGATGTTCGCCACGGTCTGCCAATCCAACCAAGGCGAGGGCCTGCATGGCATCCTTCCTCGCCTCGTGGGGAGAATCTCCCCTCAGCAGCAACGGCAACTCGACGTTTTCGACCGCAGAAAGAACAGGGAGGAGGTTGAAATCTTGAAAAATAAAGCCGAAATGCTCACCACGCAAGTCGGTGCGCGCATCGTCCGAGATGCCGTACAACGGTTGGCCGTTGACCATCACGCTGCCAGAGGTAGGTTCATCAATCCCAGACAAGATGTTCAGCAGGGTTGTTTTTCCGCATCC
>DANX01000112.1:0-192 GCA_002502295.1 Euryarchaeota archaeon UBA561
GTGATGATTCGGTCGCCAGAAACGACCTCGCCATCGTCATCCACGTACTCACCATCTTCGTCGTGAACACCTTCTGCCGAATGAACTTCGGCAAGGGTGGTCCCTTCCTCAAGACGGTGTTCAACCATCCGAAGAACGTCTTCGACCATGTCGAGACGACTGCTGATCAGCCGCTCGAGGCCGGACGTGTCC
>DANX01000112.1:512-22982 GCA_002502295.1 Euryarchaeota archaeon UBA561
CGGTGGCTGGGGCAGCTGGCACCGGCGTTGGAGCCGGTGCGAGCGTAGCCGCAACGTTGGGTACGCTTTGTTGGCTGTTGATTCGCGCTCGTGTTGGTCCGGGTGAGATGGTCCACGCATCCTCTTCGCTGAGCATCCCTTGTTCAGGGAAGGGCACCTGTTCGATGGCCACGTTGGCCAAAATCTTCAGGCGTTCCTCGCTCATTGCTTGGTCTGCGTTTTTGTTACCACCCGAGTTTCCACTGAATGGCCATGCCATTGTAAATCCTCCATACCAAGAGATCACCGAAGTGATATCCTGGAGGGATCAAACAACGATGGCACCCGCAGTGTCGTCGTCGATGTTGAACGTCTCGAAGGTCGAACCGCCGTTGGCAACGTGGAGGTACAAGTTGGCCTCACCGTCGTCAACAAGCACAGCGTCTGCCGAACAATCATCGCCGCCGCTGGCGTCGAGGGTGAGCTGGTAGGCCACACCTGGGTTGAGTTCTGCAACAGCTGAGCCGTCCATTCGCGTGTAGGACATTTCGCCCACACTGTCACCTTCAACGACGCCGTTGTCGCAGAACAACTGGAAGCTCACGGACGTGAACGCCGTGATTTCGCTACCGGGTGCGAGGGAGACAAAGAGCAGGTAGTTGTCACCTGCAGTGCCTGGGTCCACGTAAGCGGTGTTGATGAGGAGTTTTCCAGCCATGTTGTCGGCCGTGTCGTCACCGGTGGTCTGAGCGTTTTGTTGCAACTTCTCAGCGGTTTGGATGATGACAGCAGCTGCAACAGCAGCAACCAGAATGAGGGCGATGAAGACGATCATGGCGCCAATACCGATGGCTGCCACGGTGTCCTTTTGCTCGTTGTTGGTCTTCAAATGACCACCGCCCCAGCAGTAATGTCGCCGCCGTAGTTGAGGACCTCGTAGGTCTGTCCACCGGTTCCTGCTACAAACAGGATGGTGTGCTCAGCGTTGGCTGCAGGTCCGCAGTTGTTGGTGGTGATGGTCGTGGTATAGGTTTGGCCCGCAGCAATTGGGTCAGCCCCAACTGCGAGTCCAATCTGGTGCGTGGCGGTCGTTTCCAAGAAGTCATCTTGGTCGGTACCAGCAGCGCACACAATGGCCCACTCAATATCACCTGTTGGGACGTCGTCCGATCCAGGAGCGAGCTCGAACGTGATGTCGAGTTCACCTGCACCGGAGCCCACAATGATGCCAATGACGCTCACTCGAGCAGCCATGGCGTCCGTGGTATCTTGTCCCGTCGTCTGCGCATTCTGCTGCAGCTTCTCTGCTGTCTGAATAATGACAGCAGCAGCAACAGCAGCCACCAGAATCAATGCAATGAAGACGATCATTGCACCAATACCGATCGCAGCGACGTTGTCGCGTTGTTCGTTCTTTGTTTCGTTTTTCATGTTTTTCACCATTTTTTTGTTTATCCCCTGCCTTTGCAGGTGGAACGGGATGTGGTCAAAGAGCGCCTCCTTGACCGAGGTTGATGCGAAGTGGCATGTGCAGAACAGCGACTTCGTCAGGAGCAAGATTGCGGATGAAGGGAACTTCATCGGTAGAGAACCCGGATGGAATCCAAGGCGTAAGAAGAATCTCGGAAAGCGGTTCCATGGCTCTATTCTGGACGCGCATGGTGACCGTTATTTCGCCAGAACGCATTTCGTAGGCGGTGGCCACGGAAAGTTTTCGAGTCAGCGGGATGTCTTCGGAAGACAATCGGTAGTCAGGTTGGATGTCAAAGCGAAGTGGAATGTTGCCTCCGGGTGCGATGATGGGCAAATCCACGTTCGGTGGGTTGGCCGTCCAGCCTTCGGGCACGGGGGGTTTCAAACGAAGCATTGGCATGGGGATTGGCCCGTCGTTGATGATGCGGACGAGAAGCACACCGGATTCCCCTCCAGCGGGCCAGCGGGTATCAACGCCCATCCAGAAATGGCGGAAGAGGAACGGATTCAGCGTGGACGTGTTGCCCCCGATCATGTCCTCCAGCAAATCTTCGACCTCTTCGGTTGAGGCCCGAATATCACCGACTTCAGCCGCAGCGGTGGCTTCTCGGAGTTTGTAGAGAATACGTTCTGCCTCCTCAAGGGATATGTGTTTGTGAACGAGCAGGCGGTGAAGCATGGCAATGCTACGGCGTAGGTGCAGAACATCTTCTTCCAACTCTTCAAGCGTCTTCTCCGCCCGACGAAGCGATTTCTTAGCCTTGCTGAGTTGATGGAGCCCCAGGTGGACCTTGACCTCGCCGAGGTCCATTTCGGTTTCAGCAAGAGATGGGTTTTCTCGCTGCGCAGCTTGTCGAGCAATCCGTTCCAGCGTTTGCGAAGCTTCTCGGATACCTTGCTCCCGCATGGCGCGTTCTTGGGCCATGACGTCATCGGGTACATCGGTGGTTTCAGGCATCGCTTTCCACCTCCGAAGATGCGTCGTCGTCGCTGTCGGCTTGTTGATCAAATTCATTCCCTACGCCTGGCGAAGGCACGGGTACAGGTGCCCGCTCGCCAAGGATCGCTGAGAAATCAAGGCCGTCGTCGGCAAGGTCGTTCAACAAGCGGGCAGGGTCGCTGAGGTCCCGTTCAATGCGAATGGAACGGATTTCGGCATCGGTCATTCGGCCAAAGAGGTTGCCGTACATCTTGTCTGAGCGCTTAAGGAGGTACCACACGCCGAACATAATGAGGAAAAAGTAAGCCGCCATCATCAAGAGATTATTGCGATCGGTGGAGAGTTGTGGTGGCAATCCGAGCACAATCGCTAACATCCCGAGAACCGGAAGCGAGAGGATGATGGTCAATTGCCGGCGGCTGTCTTTCAACGCTTCGAAGTGGTCAGAATACACCGTAGATGTGCCCTTTCGAGCCCGCTGATAATCCTCATGAATCATCCTGAATTCATCGCTGCTCTTCCACGTCATGCGCCAAATCCACAGGGCACAGAGAGCAAGAATGACCGGGCCGTAGTAGGTGACGTTGAACAGATGGAAAGCAAATCCGAAGGCCAAAACACCAGCATAGATGCCACCGAGCTGCCATTTTTCGGATTGGCTGGCAAGTCGGACGAAAATAAGCGACAACAACGCAGCAACGACACAGGCGATGAAGGCAAAGGAGAGGTCAGGAGACCAAGAACGGACCGTGTCTTCGCCGAGCTTGACGCCTTCTGGAGTCGTGTAGGAACGATCGTTTTCTTCGATGTTCCCCTCGCCAACATAGGCGTATGACAAGGCGGCATCGCATTGTATCACCTTGTTGACATCCCACCAATCGATGGTGGCAGGGCGGACATCCCACGTGAACACATGTTCCAAGGTTGCGTTGAGCGTGGGGAGGATGTCTGGGTTGCTCAGAATGGATACGTTGTCTCCACAATCCAGCGTGGCAGCCACCCCAAGGGCTCTGGCCGTACCTTCGTTTCGAACCGTTACGGTGTAGGTGGTGTCTTGTCCTTCAAAGAACGTCTCGGGGTCGGCTGGACCCTGAGCAACGATGGCGGGGTCAGCGAAAACGGCTAACCGGTAAGTGAACACATCCTCCTCGAACACGGTGTAGCCGGCATTTTCATCGGGGTGATACAGCCTGAGCGTGAGGTCCCAACCATCTCCGGGAAGGACATTGGGTGGATTGGGGGCATTGACGACCAGTTGTATCCTGTCCGTGGTCACCCAAGGTTGTCGGACGGGAAGAGTGATGCGAGAATCTGGACCGAGTGAACCGCTCTGTGGACAATACGCCGACATGTTGAGCGGGTAATCGGTGTCGTCCACGCGTAGAGCGAAGGTCCAACCGTACTTTGAGGCGTTTTCGCCCAAGCCATCCATGTCGATGAGGCGCTCTGCTCTACAGAGTTCGATTTCATAGGCCACAGCACTCTCAGGGCCCGTTGGGATGTGCGAGTAAACGATTGGGAAGACTTTTTCTCCGGGGGGTTTTACGGGGGTATCGTCGTATTCAAAGAATCGGTTCATTCGCAAATCCGTGTAATATTGAGCGCTGCCTTGGACGGCTTCTTCGACAGGGTCGAGGGTGACAATGAGGTTTGCTGCCAACGTCAACGGAGGTTCAGGAGCGACGCTGCTCACACTAAACGAGAAGTCAGTTGGTACACCGCGCTCAAGCAAGAGGGTGGTCTCAGCGCTCGGAGAGATCTCCCAGTCCAAACTTGGTAGATTCAAGCCACCTTGCAGAAGCGTGTAGGAAACGTTCACTGTGACATCTTTGTTCCCGGTGTTCGTAAAGATAACTTTCCATGGTCTGCTAATGCCTCTGTGGTAGTCCATTGTGGATGGCCAGTTTTCAACCTCGACCAGGAAAAGCGGGGCCACTTGGAGACGGAGTGTGTGCGTCTCAAGCACTTCTTCCGTTGTGGCGTTCAACACTCGAATTGTCACCGGATAGATGGCCCCGTTGATCATGCTGTCGTCATCACCGAGGGCGGGGACGTCAACATCAAACGAGTCGGTGTACGTGTCGCCAACACCGAGTTCCAAGGGAAGCGAGGCAGGCGTCACGGTCCAATTGTCGGCCACAGAGATTTCGACCACGACATCTTCAACGAGGTTGCCGTTGTTAACAACTGAATAATCCACGGTTTGCACCTCGCCGGGAACGACACCGATTTCCTCAAGGGTGCTCACCACTAAACCGTGCTGTTCGCTGATGTTGCCAAGAATATTGGCGGAGAGGTTGAGCCCGGATTCAGCGTTTGAAACCCAAACGGTGGCAAAGTAGTTTGCTGCTGCCAACGCATCGCTTGTCGGCGTGAGTCGGACACGAACAGTCGATTCGTAACCCGCCCCAATTTGAACCACCGTTGGTGTCTCGAGAACGAAGTCAATTTCACCTGCGCTGCCCGTGTCAAGATAAACCGCAAAGGTTGCTGGCGTGTTACCTTCGTTTTTGATAACGACACTGGTTGCAATGGTTTCACCAATGGAGAGATTGACGGTTTGACTGGTCGGTGTCAGCGATGCGTTCACGTTTTCACCGACTCGGACAGGGACTTCAAAGGTCGTTATGTAGACGTTCGAGGTCATCTCATAGACATCGATGCCAATGGACTCAACGCTGTTAGCAGGTGCGTCTGGGTCGGTGGTTACCACCAGAGGGAACGTGGTGATGTGCGTCGTGTTGTTTACATTGTCCCCATAGTTGGCAACATCGGCTGGAAGGTCGGTGACCGTCGTCGACGGCATAATGCTGCTCGATGAAAAGGAGACCTCCCAACCAGCGGGAATTTGTTGGTTGAGCACGAGTCGATACGAGGTCATGTTGTTGCCGGTGTTGGCCAATTCAATGGGGAAGTTCGTTTCCTCACCGACCATTGCGTCAACGATGGTGCCGTTGTGTCCCTCTGCACCAAGCACGGGAGGGATGTTGATGGTGAGGGTTTGAGAGATGGATGTAGGAATCACGTTTGCACCGTTGTGAGCAGAGCCAAGGGTTGGAGTCGCTGTGATCGGAATGGAAAGTGAGCCCGAAACCGAGTAGTTGTCAGCTGGACCTTGTACGGTTAAAACCGCATTACGCGTTTCTCCGAGAGACATACCAGGAAGGGAAGTTGGCGTGAGGCCGATGGCCCACCTCGAGGCTTCGGTGAAACCGCCGGTTGAATCGGAGGTAAACACCGGCGTTCCAAGCGAAAGCGTCGTATCCACCGTTTCAGACAACTCTGTCACAAGGTTGTGGCGAACTTCGACATCAAGGTCAAGAATGGCCTCTAGTCCACTCCCCTGCTGCGCCTCGATGACTTGCTGCACCGTCATCTCGATCGATTCGGTCGGGAGTCCCGGGTCCACCACAATGACCGGAAGAATCCGCACGGGCGTCGCGTTGACTTGTGGGATGCCTCCATCGACCGATGTGGCTTGAGCCCAAATGGACATGGTATCGCCAGCGCCATTGTCCTCTGCGTCAACCAGGGGACTCTTGATGACCGGTGGCGTGGCCATGAGGGTTGCGTTGACATATTCGCCAGGCTGGAGTGTCCCGGTTGTTGAGCTGAGGAAAGACAAGTCCCAGTTGATTGGATTTGAGGAAATACCGGCATCAAGCGTAAAGGAGGTTGGTGCATTGCCGTTGTTTTGAACCTTGACCCGGATGGGCGTCGGGGCCCCCGGCGTGAGTAATTTTGTGTCGCTGTCCATCTCCACGAACCCTTCATAGGATTCGCCCGCCAGAACGGTGGTGGAAACGGTTTTGTAGAAATTCCCGGAATTTGAGGTGAGTTTGAGCGTGATGACGTCAGATTGCGTTCGCAGGGCACTGGCTGGGACAGTGACATCAATGGACACATAGGTGGTGGTGTTTGGCATTACCGTCGATGTTGATGGCGAGGGATTGATGTCGGAGACCCACCAGTTCACGCTTGATACGTTCACTTGATAGTCGTCAACGCTGATGCCCGTGTTTTCCACGGCAAAGGTCAACTGGGCGGTTTGTCCAGGCTCAACGCTGCGGTCGTGCGCCGCTGTGATTTCGAAATCATAATTTGAGAAGACCACGCGTTGGTTGAGGAATTCGATGGAAGAAACCCAATTTAACCCAGAAACATGCATCTCCCCGACCACGTTCCATTGTCCAGTTCGGGAGGTTGCATCAAACTCCATCTCAACTGCGACGGGTATGGCTGCTCCTCCGTGGAGTGAGCCGGGCCGAACGACTGGGACAATGTTGGATGTTTCAGAGAAGGTGTTTGATGGATTGCCCACTTCGGTGAAATTTAACCAAAACTGGGCGGATTGATTTTTGACACCCTCGTTTCTCACGCTGGCGGAGAAATCATGGATGGTTTGGGACCAGACGACGCTGGTGGAACCCCCTGTGGGTTGCGGAATGTTGACCACCGGCACGCTGCTGTTTTGGTAGCGGCTCACGTTGACCACCATTTGATCTTCATTGTTGGCAGTGTTCGTTTCTGTCGATGAGGCAACACGGGCCTTCAGAATTTGATTAGCCCCCAGCGTGGCCGACCACGAAAAGACGGTGACGGCGCTTGAGGCACCTGCCGAAATGACGCCCAAATCGGTTGTGCCAAGGACGACATCGCCGGAGCTAGCTGTCCCCTGCAACAACAATGTCAAGGAGGCCTGCCCTGCACCGAGGCCAATGTTTTGAACTTGAACACGGACAACATGGGTTGCGTCTTCTGCTTCGACACCTCCACCAAGGTTGATGGAACCTGCATCGTCAAGGGTAAAGGAAGAAACAACGAAATCCGGCGTTGAGCGCCCTCCGTCGGCCATGGCCAAGGGAGTAAGGCTAGCCAGCAGCATGATGGCGACCAGCGAAAGTGGAACCATGGGCCTAGACAGATTCGGCACCCCCAGATTCTGGTTGGCTGAAGCGGTCAATGGTAACTGCCTTTCCTTGGCGTTTCCATTGGGCAAGAAGTTGTTTGAGGAGGGCGTCGTGTTCGTTGTCAGAAATGCCAAGACGTCGGCGTTCTTCCCAAAGAAGGAGCTGTTCTGTTCGGGTCAAAAGAGCGTCTCGGAGGTACAGCTCTAAGGTCCGGCGATAGGCGTCCCGGTCAGAGATGGCATACACGATTGAATCGCCAGGCACCTGGTCCGCTCGGTTTTGGATCATGTTTCCCAGCATGAGGGCCTCGTCATAACTCAAGAGGCGTTTATCTACATCGGTTTGGATGGAACTGGCAAGTTCTTGCAGCCCATATTTTGATTCGCACCGTTGAATTTTTTTGAAGAACCGGCGCGCTCTACGAGACATTCGCGCACCGACCATACCTTCATCTGCGCACTGCCAGTTCTTCAAAGAATCGGTCACTGACCCTTGAAATAAGCAGCATGAATGATTTTTTATTCATGATGAATAAAACGGATGCATCAAGCCATTTGAGTAAGAATAAGCGCATATTTGTATCGTAATTGAAAGCAATTCCTTTAGGAGCCAAGGCCGGAGGCATAAACATGACCGAAGCGATTCAACTCAGCGCCGGGGATAACGCACCTGGCTTCACAGCCCATGATGAGGAAGGAAACGAGCATCAGCTCCAGACCTACCTTGACAACGGGAAAACCGTAATCTTGTACTTTTACCCGAAGGATTCTACACCGGGTTGCACAAAGCAGGCCTGCGATTTCCGTGATAACATGAATCGCCTGAACGGTGAAGATTTTGTCGTGTTTGGCGTGTCCAAGGACTCTGGGAAGTCGCATCAACGGTTCGTCGAAAAGCAAGCGCTCAACTTTCCGCTTCTTGTGGATGAGGACCTCTCGCTTCACACCACATATGGAACGTGGCGAATGAAGAAAAATTACGGCAGGGAATACATGGGATGCGTTCGCTCAACCTTTGTCATTCAACCCGATGGTTCACTTGGCTGGGCCCGCTACAACGTCAAGGCAACAGGACACGTTGGAATGCTCATGCGTGAACTCGGGCTCGGTGAATGAGGCGTTTGGAATGAGCGACCTTCCCCTCACGGGCCAGCGGGTCGATCTCCCGAACAACTGCGTGGCTTGGTGGCCATGCCACATTGGACACCAAGCCGACATCGGCCATGGTTGTTCCATTGGAGCGCTTGCTCATGTAGGTCAGCGCGTCGTCATGGGCAGCGGTTGCAAAATCCAAGGGAGTGCGTACATTGCTGACGATTGCCTTCTCGGTGAACACGTGTTTGTTGGACCCTCGGCCGTGATCCTCAACGACAAGTATCCCCCCTCAAACGACCGTGCCAAATGGCAACCCGTTCACATCGCCAACTACGCCGTCATCGGCGGAAACGCCACCATTGTTCCCGGCAATAGCGTGGGTGAACGTGCCGTCCTCGCAGCGGGTGCGGTGCTGACAAAAGACCTTCCTGCAAACGAAGTGTGGGGCGGAAACCCGGCCAAGTTCATGATGACGAGGCAGGCCTACGAAGAACAAAGGGAGGCGATTGTTTGACCGACGAGAGAACAGCCGTGGCAGCCTTTCTCAAGAAGTGCAATGCCTATGCCGAGGCTTCAGTCGAACGCAAAAAAGAGCGCGGGGAATTGGACGAAATCGCCAAGTGGGAATCGTACATTGAATTCAACCAACACGCCCTGGAAGAAATCGCCAACGGAACCCTTGACCGGTGGTTTAAGCCAAGCTCTGAGCATCAACCGCCGCTTGTCCGTCTAAACGTGAACGACATGGAACACGTGGAGCGGAGCATTTGGCTCAACGGTGTTCTATCTCCTCGACCGGTTGTTGTGGCGGGGTCCACAAGCAAAGAAGGAGACCGAAACTTTGCTCCATTGTCCTCGGTGATGCAAGTGTCAACTTCACCCCCCTACCTCATCGCGTCGTTTTCCATCCACAAAGACAAACGTCCAAGGGACACGCTCCAAAATCTACGATCCACCGGCACGGTCTTTCTCAACGTCATGCCGCCAACACCAAGAGGCGCAACCATCGTCGACGAAACAGCCACGCCGCTTCCGTTTGGTGAAGACGAAGGTGCCCTTCTTGAAATGGACACGGTTGAAGGGGAACCGCTGCTGCTTGAAGAATCGGTGGCTGCGGTCGAAGCCAGCTTCGTCGAAGAACACCGACTCCCCGACGCGGTCGCAACCTTGGTGGTGTTACGAGTGGAAGCGGTTTGGTTTTCGTCAAGCACCATTCCCAGCGGTGGGCTGGACGTTCTTTGTCAGCACGGGCGCGACGACATGACGCCGTCGCCACAGGGATGGACACAGCGGGTGCTGAAACACTACGGCCCGGTTTGAAGCTGGTCCCAAACCATGGCGAGCCCCTCGTCCAAGGCGATGGTCGGCGACCATCCCAGAGCGCTTTTGGCTGATTCAATGTCGGGCAAACGCCGTCTTGAGTCGCCCGGATAACCTTCGGCGAGAACGCAATCAACGGCCATTGAACCCACGGTTCGGTTCACTGCTGCGGCAAGTTCCCGCATGCTCACCTCTTGCAGCGATCCAAGATTGAACGACGCTCCAGCCAAAGCCTTACCGTCGCAGCCAACCTCGAGTGACCCAGCAAGATAGAATCCCTCCACAACGTCGTCAATGTGCGTCAAACTCCTCGTCTGCATTCCGTCTCCATGAATCGTTATCGGTTGTTGGTCAAGAATCGCTTGGAAGAACATCCCGACCACTTGACCGTACTCATCGCCCACCATGTCGACGCCATACGCGTTGAAGGGCCGAACGATTCGTGCGTCAAGGCCCTTTGTAACAGCATGCTGGACAGCGACCTCGTCGAGGTACTTGCTGGCTCCGTAGGAAAAGCGCTGGTGCAGAGAGGCGGTTGGAAAAAAGCTGGCATCTTCATGGCCCAGTGGCATTTGTTCGTTCTCACCGTAGGCTTCAGGCGAAGAGGCAAGGACAAAACGCGCACCCCATTCAATCGATTTCCGTAAGGCGGCTAGCGTACCGTTGATGTTCACATCGATCACCTCCATGGCCGCCTCGTTGAACCACTTGGTACCGTTTATTGCTGCAAGATGGTGGATGAGATCGATGCCTCCAAGCGCATCAAAAGCCCGTTGAAGATCCTCAGCCTTCACCACATCGCCCTGAATCACGGTCAATGAAGGGTGGGAGGACACCTTGCGAAGATTGTCCATTGATCCGCGCCAAAAATTATCCAGAACGGCAACATCATGCCCCTCGCTCAACAAACGGGCGACCAGGGATGAGCCAATGAAACCAGCCCCTCCAGTGACCAACACCCGGGCCGTCAAGGGCTTACACGCTCCAAGACTTCGAGTTCAACCCCGTCTTCTGTCCGCCGAAATTCAACCACATCACCGGTGTTGACCGCCATGCAGGGATCGAGTTCGAAGCCATGACCGTACGGTAGCCCCAGGAGCGAGCAGGCTGGCAAGGTGAGCGGGCAGATATCACGGTTAACCACGGCTTTCGGACCCTTTCCAGTGTAAATCAATCCCATCAGCACGTAAGGAGCGACGGTTGAGCCTGAGCCTTTTGGATAGATCAACACGGTGTCCTCGATGGGCACACCATCCAAGGGATGTCCGGCCTCCTCAATGACGCCGGTGTCTCGATTCACATAACCAAGGTAGGTGATTGGCACGTCGGTGACCAAGGCACGGCCACGTACCGTGAAGTCGGCTTGAGAACGTAGACCTGCTCCCGAAAGAAGGGCTTGTCCGCCTTGGTGGGTTTTTGATGATGCGTGTTGAGGTTGGGCTTTCGCCGAGAGCACGGGCGTGGGCCCTGCAGACAAGGAAGAATCGATGGCATGGGCCACGCAATCTTCGATTGGCATCACCGATGTTGGTAGTCGATTCAAGCCGCTGGTGAGGTAATGTTCTGCTTTGAGGGAGTTGGTTAGGAGGTGATTGTACTTGGTGCGGTTGTATGGCGTCACTTCAGGGCAGGTGTCCTTCAAGAGCAAGGCGCCGCCGTCCTCCAACAATTCTATCGTTCCATCGGCCATCGCCAAGTCGTAATTTTCACCGCTGGTGAACACCCATAAGCGATGGTCAGGGACAATGCGGCCCATTTCCATGTGAGACCGTAGGGCTGAAGCCGTTGTTCGGAGTTCCTCTAAACTCGCTTGCGGACAGCCGATCACCACGAGGTCGACCTGGCCCTTCGGGGCAAGTTCAGCGTACCGCTGTTCCAAGGCCTCTTGGGTGAAGGTGAGCGTCCCCTTCCAACCGCCTTTGGGTGGATCGTAAGCACCGTCTTCGCCCACCGTCAGCGGAGGAGCCACCGTATGGCCCTCCGCCCAAAGCATGGCACATCCGTAATTGGCTGCAGCAGCCGTTAACGCTTTTTTGGAAGCAAAGGACATGTATTCCGGTAGACCGGTCAAATAAGGCATGGGGCCGTAAGGCATGTCCCAGTCAGGCCGCACCTGTTTACCAATCCAATCGCCGAGCACGGACCAGTCGGAAAGATGGTTCATCTCACACTCGACGTGGACCTTCATGTTCGGGACACGGTTGCTTTCCAAATGCAACCCCCAACGCGGTGCAAAACCCGTCAAAGCGGTCGCCAGAGCAGACAACCCAGATTCCCGATTGGTGATGAGTGAAGTCCATGTATTGGAGAAGCAAACTGCGTTGGATTCAGCCCAGGTGGCGATGCCTGTTTCGTCCGCAATGCCGCGATCATACGGTGTACAGGACAAGGTCGCATCGATGCCGAGTTGCTCGTAGGCCTGGACAATCTCAAATTGTTGTTCCAAGAAATCGGGCCACTCTATGTCCATCTCTTCCATTTTTTCTTGGTCGCAACCTGCCGAATTGAGGGTGGTGGGGATGGCGACGTGACCGTCTCCGTCGGCGGATAGGTCGTTGAGGAAACGACGCAGACCGTGTCCCCCGGTAATGACCGAAACGCCCGATACGTGAGCGTGAACAGCCGGCAAATAGCCCTCGGCATTGGCCGTATCTGCGAGGTCGACCACCAGACGAGCGGCTTTTTGCCGCGTCTTTCCTTCTTCGCCTGCCAACTGGCCCAGCAGTCGCGAAGGAGGGTCCATGCCCTTGCCATGTCTTGATGCCTCATGAACTCACCCCTTCTGAAGACCGTTAGTGATGATGAACGGCGGTAGATTAAGAATGATTAACCAAGTTATTCCAGTTCATGCCATCATCTAAAGCCCATGAACCACAAGAAGAGAATGAAACGAGCGGAACGGCGAACACCGACGCAGAGCGCAATCCGCCGCATCACCATCGGCGCTGGGTCACGGTCATGCAAACCCTGACCCTCATCACCGTCTTGTTGCTTAGCACCTACAACCATGCACGCCTCAACCAATCGCCTGAAGCCAACGCTGCGACATCATGGCTTGTTGAATCCGAACCGTTTCAAGACCTCACGCCGTGTGTTGAAGGAGGCGTCCGAATCCATACCGGTTTTGACAACGATCAAGACGGCATCCTTGACGCCGACGAACGCCAAGATTCGGCGGTTCTGTGCAACGGCCTTCGCGGGCTTTCTGGACCCCAAGGACAGGCTGGTGTGAGTGGAGAAAATCCAGTCCCTCAGCGGTTCTCAACGGAGATGTTGCCGCTCGGCAACGAGACATGTCCTCAGGGTGGCGTCGTGATGAGCAGTGGACTTGACCACAACACAAACGATTTGCTTGACCAAGAAGAAGTGCACTCGCAAAACACCGTCTGTAACGGAGTGATGGGCCACAACGGGACGGAGGGACAAATGGGAAGCATTGGCCCGGCGGGAGCTGGAGCTTTGGTGGACAAAGTGTCTCCACCCGCCTACCTTTGTGAGGATGGTTTTGTTGTTCGTTTTGGGGTCGATGACGGTCTTGGAAACGGAGTGAAGAACAACGGGCTGTTGGAAAACAGCGAAGTCCGTGAAACATTGAATTTTTGCTTCGCACCGCTGCGCAGCGAACGAGTCACAGATGTTGTGGTCGGACTCGGAGATTCGTTTGATACAAATTGTGATTCAGCTGCGTGGATGGAACAGAACGCCTTCTTCGTGTTCGCCGCCAACGACGGCGTCAACGGCTGTGAACTCCACGCCCACCATTCCCAAAGCAACACGACCTCGATGGTGGTTGATCTGAACCCCACCGGAGACGCCTCTCCTGGACGGGAAATAGGAATGGCTTCCATCAATGGAGGAGCGCGTGTGGTGTTTGATGCGGACGACGGCATCAACGGACGCCAGTTATGGGTCAGCGACGGCACATTGAACGGCACCGATGTGCTTGGTAGCGTGGAAATGTCCGCTCCGCTCCGTTGGGCGGAAGGATTGCTGTTCCGTTCTCCGTCCAATCAGGTACTTTGGACCAACGGCACGGACCTTCGCCATTGGTTGGCCCTGCCGTCGTGGAACACAAGCCAACAACAAGGAGCATCGTCCAACCTATCGGGCTTGTCCAACATTGGTCAGGCGTGGATGCACGCAGATGAATACGCTGTTTGGTTCAGCGCTGCGGACGAAAATGGCGATGTTGAACCGTACCGGCTGACGAAAACTGGCGAACTCACGTCGTGGACCATCAATGAATTTGGAAGCATGCAACTCCAACATCTGCTTAGCGTTGGTATGGACGCTGTAGCTGCCGCTTCTCGAGGCGGTGTAAACCAGGTCCTCCGGTTGTACGACAATGGAAGCCACGGATGGCTTACGTCCATTTCTCCATCATCCGGCGACACACATCTCGGTCAGGGAATGGGGCTGCACCTCATCGGTGACAACCTCGTATACGACGCCATGACAGTGGCGGGTGAACCTCGCTTGTGGACCACCAACTTGGCCAACGGCATCACGTTGCAGTTGAGCTCAACGCTCCTTGCACCGGGTGCGCAAGTCGGTGTCGCCAACACCGGTACGCGCGTGGTGTTTGATTGCATGACAACCGCTACTGGACTGGAAACGTGCATGACCGATGCCACGCCGCAAGGCAGCAGAGTGGTTGCTGACCTGACCCCAGGGCTGATGTCTTCGGACGTACGTGGCTACGCAGCCGTCGGCGATGGTTGGTTGGTGGTGAGTGATGGAGTTGTGGAAGGCACGCCTACAGGCGTGGCACTCTGGATTGTCGAAGGAGAGGCCATGCTTCCGGTCTACAACCCATGGCCAGGGAGCAGCAATTCATCGGAAGCCCTCAGCTACGGCCGGATGGTGATCTCGCCCACACAAGCATGGTTCATCGCCCACGATGGTGTTCATGGACATGAATGGCACCGGTGGAGCCACGGAGAAGTATCGGACGACTGGATTGTCATTCATCGATGAGAGGAAGCTTGTTTTTTCCGTTGATGCAATAAGAGCACGAAACACCCACGACATAATCCGGTGAGCCTTGTTCATCCCTTGACAGTGGCTCCCTGCAGGCGAAGCAAATGGTGGCGTCGGTTTCTTGGAGCTTTGAATCAAGCGCCACACGCTGGTCGAAAACAAAGCAGTCACCGTCCCAATGGGCACCGCCGACCTCTTCGAAATATCCTAAGACTCCTCCTTTGAGTTGCTTGACGTCGCTGAACCCGGCTTCCATCATGATGGCGCTTGCTTTCTCGCACCGAATACCACCGGTGCAAAACATCACGATTGGCTCGTCCTTCATGCTCTCCGGAAGACGTTGAACGGCCTCGGGGAAATCTCGGAATGTGCGAATGTCGAGGTTGATGGAGCGTTCAAACGTCCCAAGGCGCAACTCGTAGTCGTTCCGAGTATCAAGCACATGAACGGCCTCGCCTCTGTCAAGCATGGCCTTGAAAACTTGAGGCTCAATCTCCAGACCCGTCTCATCAGCAGGACGGATGTGGTCCAAGCCCACGGAGATGATTTCGGATTTCTTACGGACATTCATTCGGTTAAACGGCTGATAATCGGTGTATGAGGTCTTAATCGGAATACCACGGAACCGTTCATCCTTTTCGAGAAAGGAAGTAAATCCGTCAATGGCCGCTGTTGGGCCGGCGACGAAAAAATTGATGCCCTCGGGCGCCAGCAAAACGGTCCCTTTCAAACCCAAATCAGCACATAGACTGCGAAAAATGGATTGCAATGCATCCCGGCCCTCAAGGTCGATGAACCGGTATCCTGCAAGATTGGTGATGGGTCCTGACAAACAATCGCCTCCAGAGGTCATGGCTTGATTCAACCACCGTTAGTCAACTCGACGCCAATCGTGATTGGATGCCAACGGTCGTCGCCAGCCTTGACCGAAAGCACGGGGGGAAACACGCGGTGCAGGCGGCATTTGCCAGCGTTTGTGTTCATTGCGTTCCAAACGGCGAAGGACGTCCATCACCATTGGAGGCTCAAATCCATGCTCCATGAGGTCGTCTGCGTTGAGACCGCCTTCAATATGGCCTCGCAACACCGCGTCAAGGAGTTCGTAAGGAGGAAGCGTGTCTTGGTCGGTCTGGTCGGGGGCCAACTCAGCCGAAGGAGGCTTGGTCAGCGTTGAGGCCGAAACGGGTGCTTCGTGCCCCAGCGATGCAGCGCGCTGGTTGAAGTGTTCTGCCATGGCGTAAACTTCCATTTTGTAGACATCACCAAGCGGAGCATAACCCCCAGCCATGTCGCCGTAAAGGGTGCAGTAGCCTTGGGCAATTTCGGATTTGTTGCCCGTGGTGATGGCCATGCTGGAGTTGGCGTTGGCGTAACCCATCACAAGAATTGCTCGGAGGCGTGCTTGGAGGTTTTCCCCTGCCACAGGATGGCCGTTCGCAAGCACATCGTCAAGAACGGACTCCACGCTTGCGTGCATGCCATCAATGGCATGAAGATGGTGAGGCATCCCAAGCGCTTGAGCGGTGTGGAGTGCATCGTCAATGGAATGCTGGGAAGAATGACGGCTAGGCATGGCCAAACCGGTGACGTTTGAAGGCCCGATTGCGGCGGCAGCAACGCACGCCGCCACGGCAGAATCAATGCCTCCAGAGAGACCGAGAACAATGGATTGAATGGATGATTTTCGGCAATAATCGGCGAGTCCCGTCACGACTGCGTTGGTCAATTCTTCAATAGCGTCAACCAACGAGGACCCGTCCTCATCCGCCTCAAGCGTCATGAGTTGGGCTTGGCCGATGCACAATCCATCTTCTGCTGTGCTTTTCAACCATTCACACCTTTCGGGATGCTCAAGATCAACCAGCAAGACCCCTTCCTGCCACGAGGGAGCGACCACCGCCCGTCCATCGGGCCACACGACGAGGCTGCGTCCATCGAACAACAGATCATCGTTCCCTCCAACTTGATTGGCCAAGAGGAACGGATGGCTCAAGACCGAAGCCGCATGGCGGGCGACAGCAAGTCGTGTGGTGAATTTATCCGTGTGGAACGGCGAAGCCGAGAGGTTCACAGTGGCCTGAATTTCAACGCCCTGCCTGCACCATTCAGCGATGTGTTCAATCGGGTCTTGGGTGTATGCCGACGGTGTCATGCCCGCCGACTGCCAAGCATCTTCGCAGACGGTTACACCGAGCGTGAAACCACCGAATGAGCGGGCCAATCCTGATCGATTTTTTGGCATGAAATAACGGGCTTCATCAAAGACATCGTAGGTTGGCAACAATTGCTTTTCAGCAACGATACGGCTCTGTTCGTCGTTGGTGATGGTGGTGAATTCCGGCCCAGAACGGACCACTCCATTGGTGGGAAGGGTGCGGTCGTCATCGGCAGGAATGGGCGTACCAACAAGAACAGGCAGGGAGGGCGAAACGCGCAGAGCCGCTTCCATGGAACGTTCAACGAAGTCTCGTTCCATCAGCAGGTCCCGTGGAGGGTAGCCGCAAACGGCCAGTTCGGTTGAAACACCGACGGTCGCACCGGCCTTTTCTGCCTGTTGAGCCAAGTCGGAAAGGCGACGGCAATTTTGCTCCAAATCCCCCACCGTGGGGTCAAATTGTAGTAGCGCAATCTTGCTCATTTTTCCACCCCGAGCGATCTCAAGGATGCTTCACAATGTCTCCGTTAGCGTCTTTGTACCACCACTCATTGGCTTCTTTGTCGTGGTACCACCAATATCCATCCGAGCCCATCACCCAGTCGGTTTCTTCCTGAGCTGCCTCGGCAGTAGCCGCAGCGGCTGCTGCAACAGGTGCTGCCTCATGTGCTGGTGCTGGGATGTTTTCGACCTCGTATTCGTCCTCGTCATCGTCATCGTCTTCAAACTCAGAGGAATACTCATCCCAGTCGTAGTCCGCACGGGACCCTTGGTTGACCGTCATGCGTCGCATCCAAGCCAACAAAGAGATGACCACGGCGACCAAGAGCATACCCGTTATGCTTCCAATGATGGGGTTGACATCGCCGAAGACCTTCTCGGCGAAGGTCGGTTCTTGAGCCACGCGAACATCTATGGTCGGACCGCTGGCGGTCATGCCGTTGTCCAAGGTGGCTTCGACCCATTGGACACCAGAGCTTTCCGGACCCCAATCAACAGCGATGAGGCCAATTGCGCCAGCTTCTGCAGAAACGGTCACGCGCTGGATGAGCGTTCGTTGCCCATCGGCCATCACCGTTTCAAAGGAGACACTGGTTTCTCCTTGAAGCGTTCCAATGTTTTCAACTTCCAACTGAATTGAGGTTGTATCACCGACTTCCATCAGCAGGCGGGAGTAGGTCATGGCAGATGGGGAGACGGTAAATTCGGGCTGGAGCCATTCCATGTTCCACGTGGCCAAGAAAGGATTGTTCAAATTGCCACCCAGCCCGGTGACAGCATTCCCAGCAAGGTCGCGTCCAGCGATGCTGATCTTGACTTCCATTCGGTCGATGAGCATCTCGTTGGTGATTTCACTGAGGTTCATATCACCGTACAACTCCAAACTCAAGCCGTCGATTTCGTCGCCATCAAGGGTCAAAGGCTCCCGGCCTGAACGAAGCACATCACCGGTTTCAAGATCTTCAACTTGCCAAACCAATTCCAAGGAGGCCATGTCAAGGCCACCCAATTCTTGAATCAGCACACGAACTTCATGATTTTCCCCACCCAAGATCGCCCTAGGCCGCGGGGAAAGAACTTCTTGCGGTTCAGGACCGGTACCGTCAACGACAATCCACTTGACCGAAGTTTCCTGCTCCGTCAAGTCCACGCCTTGACCCTCAAGGCAAGCGACGCTCCATGTCATCGGCAACGAACCGGACGAGGCGGGGGCCGTGATGGCTTTGGACCAGATGCCATCTTTTGTCATCACGCTGTAGGTTTGTCCGCTAAAGAGGATGTCTATTTGGCAATCAAATTCAGGAACCGTCGTGGTTTCTGCAAACACGAGACCACCTGAGAGTTCCATGGGTGTTAACGGCGTCACTCTTGCACCGTCACCAAGGAATGAACCCCGGGTCAAATGCAGGTTTACGCTCTCTTCGGGTATGGTCAGTCCTGCGGAAAATCGCCATCGATGTTCTGGGAAGTTGCGGGTCTCTTCCTGGCCAGCTCGATCAACGACCAAGATCGCAGGCTCGCGGCGGTTATCACCCAAATCTGGGGTGTTCCATCCCAGATGAAGTTGGATGTTGAGGACGAGGTCGTTTTCGTACGGGTCAGCGATGCCGTTGGCACCAAGCATGGTGCACTGGTCGATGAACACGTGCGTCGAGGTCGTGGTGCATGCCCCGGTTTCAAACGACCACTGAACGCTCATGGAATCGCTTCCCTGATTACTGGCGAGCATGACTTCCACCGTCGACAAGTCAGAACCGCCGTTTGGTTCACTGATTTGCACGTTGAGTTCGTACGGTTGACCTGGGTGGAGCCAAGCCTTTCGTCCATCAACCCATGCAAAGGCGTCTGGAGAGAGTTCAGGTGCTCCGTCAACGGCGAGTTGGTACATGAACAACTGTTCGCCTTCTTCGGCGCTCCCTCCGTCCTGGATGGGATAACCTGACGGGTCGGTTCCTTCAAGGTAGACGGCCACCTTCTGACCAAGGCTACCGCTCGTGTCGTCAATCATCAGGGTGTAGACGCCCGTAAGTTGTGTTAAGTCACTGGGCAAGAGCATGGGCAAGGAATGGAATTCTCCTTCATCTGGCCAGCCGTTGAGGTTGCTATCGTCGATCCATTCTTTCCAGACCATGGCCGACATGGCGTTGGGGAGAACCGGCTGGTCCGTGATGGTAACTTGCATCACCTGTGTTGGACTAGGAGTTCGGTGGTCGTAGCGGTACAACGAGGTCGCTGCGACACGAGGCTTGACCGAATCAACCGTGAAGGTTCGACTTAGCGAACTGGGTTCAACGATGCTTGAACCGTTCAAGGAGACGAGCCCGACCTCCCAAACCACATCGCCATACGTGAAGGGAATGGTTTCGGTGAAGTTCCAATATGCACCGTCAAGGGACGTGGTGTTTCGCACCGCCGCCCCGTCTCTGTACAGGGTCAATTCAGCATCGCCATCGACGAATCCACGCAATTCGCTCAGGCCCTCGAATCCGACTTGAACAGAGACGTTCATGGATTCACCACCGCGAAGGTAAACTCGACTGTTTGGCATGAGGGCATCGCCCTCGTAGAAATCAACGGATTTCAATTCAAGGTCGTTTTCATAGCCTTGATTTGGACCGCCCCCCCACGTGTGAGCAAATGGAATGGAGATGACGCCACTCTGCATCACCAACCGAGAGGTGACCGTCAACTGTTGCTCATCGTCCCACATCGGTCGCAAACGGAAGGTGATGTTGGTGATGACGTTGATGCCGTCCTCGGTGATTTGAATTGGGTCGGTAGGGTGAAGTTCAATCAAGTCCCAATTCCCGATTCCAGCCGGTCCGCCACCGGCAGCGGGGAACAAGAGCGTGGCTTGGTTGGTTTTGCTGAACACGTCAAGCCGGTGGTGCGTGATGCTGCCCCCGATGACTTGGTATTCCGTACTGATGGTTTGCCATTCTTTGGAAGGAGTGAGGACGGATTGAGGGTCGATCATGCCTCCGCCCTGAAGGCGCACCGTGCTCGAGGTTTGGAGGTTCACCACTTCGACGGTCAAACCGCCGCGCTCCTCCGCCATGAAGGGAAGAGGCACAGCTTGCATGCCACCGATGTTTTGAACCACGGTTCGAGCTTCGTTGATGCCCATGACAAAGGGGGAGGAGGCGTCGGCCACCAGGTTGTGGCTGGCGTTGTAGGTGGCGCGAAGACCACCAAGAACGGCAACACCACTTCCCGAGACTTCAATGCGTGCTTCAGTAAAGTCGGTTCCGAGGATGTCAACGGAGTTCGCAATGTTGCTCAAGGCCTGAACAAAGTCAGCCAGTTCATCACCGGTAAGATGGAACTGACCCGCAGGGTTGGCGCTCGTCGTGCGGTTCGCAATCAGGGTGTTTTGAACGAACAAGGCGATTTCCAGCACGGTTCCTGCCTCGGCTGCATGGCTAAATCCGAACGATGTCAAGCCGTGTTGGGGGACCCATAGACGTGCGTCGGACGGTGCGCCCGAGGTCAGTGAGAGTTCAATGCGTTCCTCTGCGTTGGCAAATCGGTCCTGCCATCCCCATGTGCCGACTCGCGCATCGGCTCCGCCCCACTCGTAGCGGTTATCGAGGTTGAAATCCAACATTGGCCGCGCAGGGTGTTGTCCACCGAACATCTCCATGTGAAGGGATTCAACGTTCCAAACGCTGTAGTTGCTCATGTTTCCATCTGCAGGTGGGATGCCGACCACGCGAGCTTGCATCCCAACCGTGGATTGGTCTGTACTGGCCGTGTACGGCAGGGTGACATTCATCCACGGATCATCGGGGTGGAAGCGGACTTGAACCTGTCCGAACGTGACCTCGCCGGTCAACTTCGCATCGTACAGCGGGGCATTAGCCAGCATCCAAGGAGAGGTGATGGTCGAGTTAACATCTGGACCTGTGACGTGGCCGAGAGGTGGGAAATGCGAGGCGTTGTTGAGCGCCCAACCGCGCTGGGCAGGGTCTGTCCAAAACGATTCACGCAGGGCTCCATCACCGGCGATGGAATGGACTTCAGGCATCCCGCTCGGGCTGCCTTTGAACTCAAAGTGGAGACGGAATTGGTCGACGGTGGTGTGGTCAAGAAGGTTCACAGGCACCACGTAGTCGTTGGAACCGTGCATACCCGGAATGACCTCTCCGGCCGTGTTGAGGATGGACCAATTAAGGAAGGCCCCCGAAGGAATCTGCGCTTCGATGTAGATGGGGGCGTAGGTGTCGGCCGCCAGAGGTTGAGTGGTTCCAGCTCGGTGCCCCAACGTCGGGCTGGTCCAGTTGGATTCAGGTGGCGTAGCGATGTGGATGTCGTCAACAAACCAATAATCGCAGCATGTACTGCTACCACTTGTTTGATGAATTCTGAATTGTGAGTTGGCATGGAGTGCAGCGGGGGGGAGGGTGGTCATGAACTGGAAATTGCTTGTTGCGGGACTGCCGCCGCTGAAGGTTTGGAATGCGGTCCAGCCGCCGGCTGCTGTTTTGTATTGAAACTGCAGGTTTTCATTGATGTCGGGTGTTTCACCGCAACCTGACCGCCCTTCGTGAACCCAGGCGTGGAAGGGGACATTGGCGCCTCCAGCAAGGTTCACCACGGGTGAGGTACCGTAGGTTGAGCCAGCATAGGTGCGAAGGGATCCACCGGAGGTACCGTTGAAACCACAGGACGGTGAGGTCACTCTTGCCGTGTAGGTGTTTGAAAATGTCCACCCTTGGTTGTTCGTATTAAAATCCCATAAAATTCCGGGCGAGGAACCGGTCAAGGCTCCAGTTTCGGAAGAAACACTCGAACCGTTTGAAATGGCATCGGGGTGGTTCCAATCGCTCGCTTCATGCCATACAAATCCGGATTGTGTGGGCAAAATTCGTGGTGTGAAGTTCAACTCAGCGTTCACCAGGGGTTCTCCATCGGGCAAATCCAACTTGAACATCGTGTTGGGAGTCTTGGTAAGGGTGAGGTTCGTTTCATCGCCTTGACCGGCTCGCAGCACATCATTTTCGTGCTCGAGAACGGCGGGTGCAGGAAGGGCAGGTTCAACCACACTCCCCCATGAACCGAGGATAAAAAGCACCACCAGACCAACAGCCTGTGCGTGGGCAAGCCTACCCGCCATGA
>DANX01000112.1:23282-23739 GCA_002502295.1 Euryarchaeota archaeon UBA561
GTGGGCAAGCCTACCCGCCATGAACCACGGTGCCCTTCCAAGGACTTGAAGGAAACCCCTCCCCGTTATCCTAGCAACGCTTTGTCCGAGCAGCAAAGAAATGCATGAACGAAGCAAGAACGACAGCAGACTTCTCAAAATGAACAAAATGTGGAGTAGTGTTCAAAACCGCGACCTTGGTCGGTGAACCATGGCTCAACCTTCATCGGCAGGTGAATTGAACGCCGTGCATTTGGAAACCACGCTCTTGGAGCAGTGGGCAAAGGAGCAAACCTTCCAATCCTCCATCGATCAGCGCAGAAAAAACGCCCCCTTCATCTTTCTAGAAGGGCCACCAACAGCCAACGGAAAGCCTGGTATCCACCATGTTGTGGCTCGAACCTACAAGGCCCTCGTCTGCCGATGGAAGGCGATGGAAGGCTTCCTTGTCGAGCGGAAAGGGGGCTGGGATACGCAC
>DANX01000031.1 GCA_002502295.1 Euryarchaeota archaeon UBA561
GTACCCCCTCAGCACCTTGAAGGCCGTCCACCATGGCTTGAGGAATGGAACCTTGATGAATTGGTTGACCTCGGGTTTCTCAGCTTTGAGGCCCTTCTTGACGACCCACTCGTCCTCAAATCTTGGCGAGACGATGGCGCCATGGGCTGCATCGAAATTAAGCGCCCACACCCAAAAAGTGCAACAGGAGGCGGTTTTTTTGGCCGGACCCACCACAATGAACACATAGCGAAGGTGATGCAACTGGCCGAAGCCGCCCTGGATGAGCGCAACATACCCACGGAAAACACGGTGTTCTATGCCTTTCACAGGGGCATGCCTACCTCAGCGAAGCACTCCAACACTCAACGCCCATGGGCGGCGCTCATCCCCTACATACCCCCCTATGGAAATCGGACCACTCAGCGCATGCAAGTTCTGCCTAAATTTCTCACCACCTCGTTTCGGCGATTGGTCAACCAACACCGCACCCAAGGAAGCGCCATGCTTCCTTGCGCCATTGAATACTTTCAAACCACAACGAGGCACCTTCCTCTTGGCCGCCACGTTGGGCTGACCGGAGCGGCACTGGAACGGTTGACAGAGGCCAGGAAGGGCATGCCGACCTATGTCTGGCCAACCAAACCTCACATTGAGCATCAACTCCTTCGAGCTGGCATGTCGGCGCTTACCGACCACGCTGATCCTGCGTTGACATGGCTGCCTTCCGGTCATGCAAGATGGCGGCAACCCGCGCTACGCCCGTTGCTTGAAACCGAGTGGGAAACACTGCGAAACACATCGTTCGAACATCACCGAGATGTAGTGCAGGAACTGGAAAGTGAAACGCCGCGCTGGTCTGAATGCGATTCTTCTCGACGTCGAACGCTCGTCAGCGAATGGTCGACCCGGTGGAAATGGGACGCTGACGTGGAGGCGATCATGATGAAGCACAACAATGCAACACCCCCAGCCTCCGCACCGAGGATGATTGGACATCGTGGTTCGGGGAAAACGCACCGACCGGTGTTGAATCCTCACTCAACGTGACGGAGCTTTTGCTGTTCTGCAATGTACTTTGGTCGGTAGATAGGAGCCCCTTTTCCACCCCGCATAACGGAACGCTCGTCGATGATTTGGGCGCCGATACCAGAAACTCGTGCCCAGCCAAAGAACGTGGTGTAGTACGTTGGGTCGGTAAAACCGACGTGGTGAAGAAGAGCACCGCTGGCGATGTCAACGTTGGCGTTTGGGTTGGAAATTTTCTTGTTTTCAGACAACACGCGTGGCGCGACTTCTCGAAGTGTGCGGATAATTTTGAAATTTTCATCGTCAGGACACAACGATTCTCCAAGTGCAAACTGCACGGTTGCACGTGGGTCTTCTGCACGAAGAACGGCGTGGCCAAATCCATACACCGGACGCTTGGCAGCGAGTTCATTTCGTACAAAGGTTTCAACTTCGTCAGGATCGCTGGTGCCGATGCGCAAAACAAACTCCAAACAGGACTGGTTGGCACGGCCGTGAAGTGGTCCTGACAACGCGTTCATGGCACCTGCCATTGACGAATACACTGTAGCATGACCGGATGCGATGGCCTTTCCTGTGAACGTGGAAAGGTTTCCGCCACCGTGGTCCATGTGAAGAACGAGGTAGGTTGAGAGTATTTTCTCCATCAGGTCGTCGTCCACACCGTCGATGTCAAGGGTTCTGACAAAGCGCTGAACCATGCTTCCAGTGAGGTCATCTTCAGGAATATCGGCGCCGCGGCCTTCTCGGATTCGGAAGAGTAAACCCATCAGGCGCGGCATCCGTGCAATGAGGTTCAACGCATCTTCTTTCCAGTCACCTGTCGTGTCAAGCATGCCCAACGTGTGAATGCCGACGCTTAGCCAATCCATGGGATGTCCATCGGTTGGCAAGGTGTGGAACACGGCGGCCAAACTCTCGGGTACTTGTCCTCTTTTTCCGAGTTCGGCTGAGAACGCCTCCGATTGTTCGGATGTTGGCAGTTCTTTGTTGAACAACAAGTAAACGATGTCCTCTGGACTAAAATTTGCCAGTTCAGCGATGGGATAACCGCAGTAGTGAACTCCTTCCGTTGGCGTGACAAATGAGGTTCGGCACGTTCCGACAGGCACCCCGCGAAGGCCGGTGTTGAGGTGGGAGGTGTGGACGGTGAAGATTGGCTCATCTTGCGTCAAGTGTTCTCCCTCGCCTTCGCCGACATCCATGTTCTGTATAAATGCGGCTCCTCGGTTCCACCGCTGAAAAAATCGGTGTGCCCAACAACACCGCTCCAGTCCTGCATTTCTCGAGAAATCATGACGGAGGCCAGGTTCTGAAGCCTTTCGTCGAGGTCCGGTCGGAGAAGATGTTCAAACGAATGGTTTGACCGTCGACAAGAATGGCATCCTCAGCGTCAATGCCCGGACATTCCGACTTCACCTTCCTCCATTCCGAATCCGTCGCTAAATTTTCACCCCACCAAGGGAAGGCTTTGCATTGCTGCGGCCGTACATCATAGACACTGCATTGTTTCTGTTCGTTGAGATGGATGCAGATCCCGTCTTCTTCACGACTTTTCAAAACAAATCTTCCGTCGTAGGTCTGCATGGTGTCCCTTTCCAACCAGTCATCCACGGAGAGTTGTGCGTGCTTGGCGAGCCGACGAGCATCGTCAGGTGAGAGGTAGACGATGCCGCCAGGTTGGTCACAGCACCTTCCACAGTTTGCCTGACAGGAAAAATGGACACCGTCCATCCACCAAGGGGCCCTCATTCCTCTTCACCCACCAACACGGTGCGCGGATGAATCCGAGCCAAACGGATTCGAACTTTTTCTGGTTCATCATCCAAGAGGTCCTCGGCTTCAATCCCTCTTGCGTCAATGTTCCAATCACCATCAGGAACGTAGGTGTCAAGGGCCTCGTAGGCGGCGTTGTCAACTTGTTGCTTTTGCCTGCCAGGTGTGCGCCCTGCGCGATTTGGCCCTTCATCAAAAACGGGGAGAGGACCCCTTTCAGGATCAAGTTCCACCAGCCGTTCCTCCAAGAATCGTAATTCATCGGCGATGGTGATCAATTCGTCAATGTCTGCCTCAGTGGCACGCTGTGCGAGCACCACCATCTGTTCTTCGAGGTGTTGAAGCTCCAGCGAAGAGGAGACGCTGACCGCTGCTGAAGCATTCATGCGTTCGTCAATGGATTCTTCGAGGTCAACCAACATGTCAACGGTGCGCCCCAAATCCTTGTGCTTAAGCGGTTCATGAGCCTTCACAATGTATTTTTCCCGCTCGTGAAGGTCCAACACCGATGGCCGCCCCGGTTCAATGGGGTCAACGGATTCACGAAGGCGTTGTTCCAGCGCCGTGCTTCCAGCCGCCATTTTCACGCCATCCCATTCGGGCGGGGCATACGCATCTTCTGCCCAATCATCAAGTGGGCTATGAAGGTCAATTCCTCCAACATCCACGGAAGAATACACCGTATCCATGGCATCGCCTACAAGGCGCTGAGCAAGGTCATCAACACGTTGGTGCTCGAGCTCACCGGTCGAAGTGAAGGTTCCCTCAAGCACACTTCCGAGATCATCGTGGTCAAGCAGAACGGCTCCACCCTCAAAAGCCATGGCCAGCCGTTCCAGCCGAGCATCCACCGCACGCCAACCCGATGGAGCCATACGACTCAGTTGTGCTAAATGTCGGTCCGAAAGCAAGAGGTTCTTTTGCGTGCAACGCCACCGCGCATATTCCATCAAACTCGGTGCCATAGGAGCGGCAAGATGAGCGACGGTTGATGCACGAAGCACGTCCTTTAGCCTTGAGGAAGTGAGCGCGTCGATGGACAGCCTGCTACCGACAACCACCTGCAGTCCAAGGTTTATGGCGTGGTCGACGAGGATTCCAAGTTGGTGGTTCCACGCTGAGCTTTGGGCAAACTCATGGATATCATCAACCAAGAGCGCTATGGCCCCAGCCAAGGCACCTTGCCACTGAGCATCCAACTCGTCCACAGAAGCGGCGTCGGCAGCTGAGATGTGCAGGACATGGCCTTCTCCTCGACGGAGAAGAGCTTGCCCGGTGGCGTGGAGCAAATGAGAGCATCCAGATTGAGGCTCGGAGTGAAGGAACAACGGATTGAGGCTTTGTGCCGGCAAATCGATGACATGTTCACAGAATCGCGTGGCCTCAAAGTTTTCTTCCGCCACGAACCACTGTTTGAACGTCTTCAGCGAGGACCAATTCATGCGTTTCGGCCAATCGGCCGTGTTCTCGAGGTTCCGGATCGGATGGTGAGCGTCCTCCAACGGCGACGAAGCAAGTTCTTGACTCAGTTTCGAAGAACTTCTCCCTCGCTGTTCATTGAGTACATCCGCCCAAACAGGCGTTCCGTCGGATTCCACACCCACATATCCGTCAACTGAAACAGCGTCCGTAGGAAGCTGTTTTGTCTCCAACCGTTGCCTGAGATCAGCAAGACGTTTGGCGACATGCGTTGAGTAGTTGTCCTCGGTGTCAAGAAACGAAACCGGTTGCCCGACGTTTGGACCAAGTATCCGATGCGCAATCGCATCGTAGGTAGGGCGCTGTGGCACACCAACGTTTTGAAAAAGCGACAACGGTTTCTGCGGCACCGAAGATGTTCCCAAAAGGGTGTTCAACTTGGACAAGGCTTTCCGCTGAGGTCCGCTGGCAACAGGCTGGACTGGGCTGGCCGTGGATTCGACACCGGCACCAATGGTCGTTTCCAAATGGCGCTTAGCGTCCTCCAATTCCGACTGAAGCCTGGTATGCGAAGACGTCATTCATCCTCACCTTTGTACCGCCTGAGGGCCTCACCGTGTTCGTTGTAGAGCGCAGTGGCGTCCATCCCGTCGGGTTCATCAAAGGTGGACCAGCGCTGGTACACCTCATCCATGTTGATCACGGATTGGTCTTTGCTGGAGGCTTCGCGAGATGATTTTGTGTCCTTCTCAACGGGCCGAATGCTGTTGGGAAGGGCTTGGTTGGATTCATTCGAGGCGAGGCGAACCGTCTTGGGCACTTTCCCGGTAGGAAGAGCGATGTTGTCCAAATCGGGTGAACTGTTGACGTTGTCCTTGATGGCGTTGGTTTGCATTGGTCGCTTGATGGTTGAATGCCGTTTCGTGGCGCGTTCTTGTCTGCTTGAGAACACGTCCATGTTTTCTTTCCGATAGGAATGAACAGCTTTCTGAGGTTCAGGCCAGTCGGGGAGTGTTGGAGCGCTGCCGACCACGGCTGAACTTCGCGAGGGAGTAAGACCGGGTTCAATGGAAGGCAAACTCGGCGTTGATGTTCGTTTTGGAAGTCGCTGTGGCGAGCGAATTTTTGGGGGTTCAATCCTCTTTTCTTCAGCAAGAGATGAAGGCGATGAAACTGGTGTGAGTGTTGGTATTTCGTCCATGCTCGCATCGGATGCCCGGGGCGATTCACTGACGTATCTCCCTTCGAGCGGTGGTCGTTCATGGTATGGTCGCCAAGCGGTTGAACCCACCTCGACCGACGGTGTGGCTGGTGGTTCTGCCTGTGAGGTTGACCCTGCCTCAGGCCATGCTTCAACGACATCTGCAAGGACCTGTGTGGCCTGCGCTCGCTCTTCGTCGTCAGGTTCGTATGATCCACCTTCTAACGCAAAGGGTTTGGACGCCGGTGGACCGCCAACCTTCGCCCCTTGATGCTCAATCTGGGCAGCGAGCCACTGTTCTTCTTCCTCATCAGGAGCGAGGAGCAATGGCTGATCCCAAAGGGCATCTGAATCCTCATTCCAAGCGTTAACCATCGAGGTTCGCAAAAGGGTTACCTCCGCAAGGAGGCTCCGTTGGACGGCGGTTTCAAACATCTCAAGGTCAGTGGTGACCAGAGCGACGTGGTCGTTAAACCGAACTCCGTCGCATATGGACCGAAAGGCATCAAGCATGCCTGCATCGCCAAAGGCATTGCCCAAGCGGTCCAATCCATCGAGCACGATAACGGACCGTTCATTGCCCCACTGGAAAGCGTTGACCACGGCGTTCATGGCCGCTCGGTCCGTCAGAACATCGTACGGCCCGTGCGAAGAAAGCAAGGCATACGATTGGGGCAATGGAAGGCGGTGAGTGGATTCGGTTTGAGCGTGGGGCAGACCAAACAAACCGAGCAAAGGCATGCCTCGCTCAGCCAATTGAACGCCGAGTTGAATCATTGGATGAGGATCAGGCGAATCAAGGAGGTAGATCCGGCCGGGTTCGAGGGCAGGTGCCGCATGGGAATCAACAGGGGTTGAACGTTGACGTTGCTCGGTCGAATGAGCAAGCGCTTCGATGTCCTCCAACCTCGCCGCTCGGCGCCAAGAGGTGGATGGCAAACGCACACTCGACCACCATGAATCCGCATCGTCCTTCTCGTCATGGTGTTCCAAATGCAAAATGCTTGCAGGGTGTTCGCCCATCACCTTACGAAGGGTGTTCATGGTCAACTCAAACAAAAGCAATTCATTTTCCACTTCGAGGGCATCTTGCTCGATGCTGAGTAGGGCCTCAAGGCCTGTCTGGTCCACTTCCGCATGATGGAAGGCCATGACGGGTTGCCCAAGTCGAAACAACAACCACCCTTGGCGTTCATGCGACGCGGTGGAAGACCGGATCATAACGGCCCCCGACTGTTCATGGAGGGCGAGATTTCTCACGAGAATTCGGAGAACATCAACACCGCCGCGTCGCTGTTCTATCAAATCGCCGTGCTCAAAGACCACCATGCTAGCGCACCCTCCGAAGCCACCTTTCGCAAACCCCCTCTTGAAGGGTGCGGCCGTCAGTTCGCCGCACCGTCGTTTTGAGCGCCTTTTTCAGGCGGCCGAACAGGGGCGATGGGCGCCCTTCAAAACCGTGAAATTGGACGGGAAAAGCTGTGGTAACGGGCTTGGACGCTTGATGATTCGGCCCATCTGCCACCATCTCCACTTGCGTTGAGGACACCAATGAACGGCCACCCAGGCCGAACACCATCAATTACCTCGGGCGTGAGGTTCAAAGTCGTGGACCGAATGTTGGTGTTCATGGAGGAAGGCTATGAGCGCTTGCCACCTGACATGCGACCGTTCATTGCAACACCCGTCGCACAACCGCTGATCAAAGGGCGCAACGTCGCTTTAGCGGGAAGCGCCGTGGTTGCGACGCTCCTTTTTTTGCTTCTGAGGCAGTTTGCCTTGTCCACGACCTTGGCTGCGGGGTGTTCACTCCTATCGCTTGGCCTCAATGTCGCAGTGGTGTACCTGCGCTTCAACACCCACGCATCAACACCGTTGGCCGTCAACATGAACCATCCTTTCATGAACAGCGAGGCCATGGGCGAAGCAAAAGTTCTGGTGAGATTGTTAAACGGGTCATGGATTGATCCTGGGAACCACCGCGTGCGGACCATTCCAGAAGAATTGCTGGGAGGGTACAATTTGGTCCAAGACACCGATGATTATCCCGTCCTCGGCCATTTTGTTTCAAACAACGAAAAGGGACCGGCGCTAAGTCGCCACCTGGCCTTGATCAACCAAGCCATTGCACTGCGAGACGCCGTGAACGATGTTCCGGACCCCATTGAAGAGGCTCGAGAACGTGAGAAAATGGAAACAGGCCTGTTGGAACGTTCATGGTTCGAGGAAGAAGCAGAAGTGGAAGTAGAAAGCCCCTTGGTTTCGTTTTTTAGGGGAAAAGATTGATTCCTGCGCCGAATTATGACCCCTACCTTCAAAACCGACTTCTATAACCGTCCCATGTGCCAACCAACGAAACTTGGATGTCAAAAGTTGAGGAGTTGGCTCCTGCAGAGCAGGAAACATTGCTCGGAACATCGCTTTCTCGCCGCTTTTCTCAGCTGCCTCTTTGGCTAAGTCACCCGGCCAACATTGGAGGATTTTACGGACTTCTCGTTGCCTTAGCACTCCTTTTGCCCTATGCTTTTGGAGACAAGAACAACGAGGTCTGGGGCGTTCAATGGATTTACCACACCTCGCTTTTGTTGGTAGCGTGCGCCCTGAGTGGCTTCGTCTCCTTGGTGATGATATCGATATCGAAACGCCACCCAGTTGCACCACCCCGCCAAATTCTCTATCCCATGCCCTTCCTGGGGTTGGCTTTGCTCAGCGTTGACCGAGTCGGCATGATGACCATGCCGCCGTGGCTGGTCACCCTTGTATGGGCATTGCTGTTGCTGCCCGGTCCCGTCTATGTTCACCTCTCATGGGCGCCACGTTGGCGATTATTGTGCATGATTGAAGACGGAAAAGACCCCTTTGTGGGCATGGAAATCAAACCCGATGAAAGCGTTGAAGCCGAAGAGATGGTTGGTGAAGACACCGAACTGCTCGAGGTCGTTGACGCTTTTGAGGCAGAATGAACTCAAATCACGCCGATTTGAGGGCCGACCTTTTCGAAGCATGCCAAGACATCGTCAAGGTCTTGTCGAGAGAGTCCAGCCGACATTTGGGTTCGAATTCGGGCTTTGTCCCTTGCCACCATTGGGAACACGATGGCTCCTGCCATGACACCTGCCGATCCGAGCGCCTGCGTCATGGCTTTGGCAGTGGAGGATTCTCCGCACATGACGGGGATGATGGGGGTCTCAGAATCGCCGGTGTCAAAGCCCATGGATTGGAGTTCTTTGCGGAAGTAGTTCGTGTTCTCCCATAGACGCGCATGGTGTTCGGGTTCATCCATCAACACCTCAATCGCAGCCTTTTGTGCAGCTGCTACACCGGGAGGTTGAGAACCGGAAAGAAGCCAAGACCTTGAGTGGTTCAAGGCATGAGTCCGGGTCATCTCAGTTCCAGCGAGGATGCCGCCTTGGACACCAAGCGCCTTGGAAAAAGAACCCGTTTCGAAATCCACTTTCCCTTGAAGTTTGAAATGATCAACGATGCCGGCGCCGGTTTCACCCAGCACTCCTTCTCCGTGACAGTCGTCAACATAGACCATGGCGTTGTGTTCCTCCGCCAGCGCCGTCACCTCATCCAGAGGTGCGATATCACCGTCCATCGAAAAGACCCCGTCCGTGATGATCAATTTTCGGTCAGCGGACTCATGGGCTCTGAGGACGGCTTCCAATTCACCCATGTCGTTGTGAGCATAGACCGCCCTGGATGCTTTGGTCAATCGAACGCCGTCGATGATTGAGCCATGGTTTAGCTCGTCCGAGATGATGACATCCTTTGGACCTGAAACCAGGGAAGGAATAAGGCCGACGTTGACAGTGTAGCCGGCGGAGTAAATCAACGAAGCCTCAACGCCTTTGAATTCTGCAACCTTTTTCTCGGCTTCCAGATGGATGTCCATCGTCCCGGCAATGGCTCGGACCGACCCGCTTCCAGCCCCGTACTTCTGGGTCGCTTCCTGCATGGCACCGACCACTTTTGGATGGGTGGTTAAGTTGAGATAATTGTTTGCGGAGAGCATGATGGTGGGTTTTCCGTTCATTTGACAGCGAGGCACATTGGGGCCTTCGAGGGTTGGTGGCTCCCACAGTAACGACTGCTCATTGAGTTCGTCAAAGCGGGCTTTCATCCAAGACATGTCGCCGGGCATGGTCCATCTCCAGACGGCGCTGAGGCGAGGTGCTTCAAGGTCTTTTGTCTGCTCAACGGTCAAAGACCAACTGGCGAAGGAGCGTTTCCTCGATTTCAACGGCTTCTCCGCTCTTGAGGCCAAACATTCCGAGGTTCAGACCACCAATCGAGACCCGGTGCAGACCTTCTACGGTGTAATCGAGGGCTGCAAACATGCGTCGAACTTGACGCTTCTTCCCTTCGGAAATGGAAATGTGCACCAGACCGTCGTGGTTGACAGATACATCGGCAGGTGAGGTTGTGTAGGCCGTGAACATACCATCCACTTCGAGTTCGATGGTGACCCCCTTCGAAAGAAGAAGCATGTCATCCGGTAGGAGTTCACGGTCAAGATGAACGGCATAGGTTTTCTCAACGTGTGTGTCCGGCGAAGCGATGTCGTGAACAAGGTGCCCATCGGTCGTCATCAACAACAATCCAGTGGTCTGCTCATCCAACCGTCCCACCGTGAGTAGTCGATCAAAAATAGAATCGCCAACCAATTCACGAACAACGCTGAAGACCGATCGTTTTCCAAGCGCACGTTCTTGTTTATTGAGCCTTGAACAGATGGACCCAGATGGTTTGTTTAGGACAAAGGTGTGATGCAATCCAGGCAGCCGGAGCGCTTCCCCCTTCCATTCGACGGCCTTGGTATTGGCGTTGAACTGAAATGAAATGTCCTTGACGACTGAGCCACCGACGGTGATTTCACCCGACCAAATGGCGTCTTTTACGTCCCTTTTCGAGGAAAAGACACCGGTGCGTGAAAGGAATTGGTGGAGGCGAATTTTCACGGGTATCGTTTGCTGGTCTTGCATCAACCATTTATCCCTTCTTAACCCATAAGAGCTGTACAACCGAGCGATGATGGGAACCTCTGATTAGGCATCCAAGCAGTGGGTAGCGATGTATATGCCCCGCTGCGAGCCCATGGACACGGGCAACATGAATCAAAGGGTTCATCGGAATACCCATTGAAAGGAACTACAGGAAATTCAGAACCATCTCTGCAACCTTTTCGTCTCTCAGAATCCTTCTGTGTTTTAGTCCTTCAGTCAGGTGGAGTGTGGAATTTTTCATATCCTCATGCAAAGCGATAGCAATTTCCTTCACCGCCTCCTTGTCATCCTCGCAATGAACAATCAATGTCTCCGTCTCAATTTGGGCAGAAAACCGATCCAATCCAAGGTCCCCGGGACTGACACCGTGTATCGACTCGGCGAGTTCAAACAATCGGTGTGTGTAGTATTCCGCATCCAACCCGAAAAGGCCAACGAAGCCCTTGAACGTCGGTTTGACTTCATACATTCCCGTGGATATCAGAACCAATTTCTCACAACCAGCTCCATGCCTCAAGGAATTGAGTGCTGCGACACCTCCAAACGAATGGCAAACAACCCCATGATAAGGTCCCCTGGATTTCATCATCTCGGAGACCAAATCCACAATTTCTGGAAGGTTTGTATTGCTTCTACTTGACCTTCCATGACCCGGAAGATCAACAGCCGTAATATCGTAGCCGTTATCCGAAAGCAACTCTATGATTCGGTAGAATTGGCTAGACCTTCCATTCCAACCATGCACAAAAAGTACTTTGGGACCATCGTTTGGAATTCGATAAACCATGATTTTCTTGCTTACAGATTTCGCTTGTATCTTTTCCTGTTCGGTCTTGTTGTAAAACTCAGCTTCTCTGGGAGGGACCTTGAATTTGATTGGACTGCAGAAGATTTTCCAGAGAAAACGTGTTGTTAGTCCCTTGGAAATGAAATTCAATGTTTTCGCAAAGAGAGTCAGAAACAAGGGTAACTTGTAATGCGTAGCAAGAGGGTCCTTCTCCTGATCCATGAGAGGAAATTGTCAGATTGGTCTATAGTCATACTCGATGGATAGCAAACGACTCATGGAGTCGACACGATTGTGAATGTAAACAAGGGG
>DANX01000084.1 GCA_002502295.1 Euryarchaeota archaeon UBA561
GAGGTGTGTGTCTGCCTAAACAAGAACATTTCATGTTTTACTTTTCGCCAACAAGAAGGCGCTATTATTATATACTGCATAAGCATATGATAGATGGCTGGTGAAAGAATGATGCATCCAATGAGGTCCGATGATGGCGGCGGAGAAGCCTTGGCGATTCAAAACGCCCAGGTGTCAAAGGGTCAAATAGAGTGAAGACTGGATTTGGATACTTTATATACACTGGGCGACGATTATACTGTGGAGTTGGAAAAAATGAAAACACAATGCGATGAATGCGGCGGAAACCTGACGATTGACCTTGCCCGAGGAGAGGGTATTTGCGACGTGTGTTCACTGGTACACGAGCACATCACCACCGATGCGGAAACCAACAGCGGGACCTCCATGGGTGAGAACCGCCAAAACGAGGCCGTGAACCGTGAAGCAGGCCGTGCTGGTGCTCGAATGGGCGCCAAGATGAATCCTTTCGGTGACAAAGTCGACGCAACCGGCCAACGCTTGACTCCCCAGCAACGTCGCTTTGCTCGCCGAATGGCCATGTTGGACCGAAGTTCTCAACGGGACACAGACCCCATGTACGCTGCTCTGATGGCCACCATTCGCCGCATGTTTGGCAAGGATCTTGCCGCAGCCGTTGAACCGTTGGCCCGTGCTACGGCCCGAAAGTTAACTCGCGCCCAAGAAGCGACCCGAAAGACCCTTACAACCGGAGAACGCCGACGTCTCAAGAATCCAAAAACCTCCATCTGCCGAGCAGGTGGCAAAGAGCATCCGGAACTTCGCGGGGGCACCGACAAAGAGAACCTGGAAATCATGGCGTTGGCAATCGCATCCATCGCCGCCAAGTGGTTCCGCACCGTGAGCATCAACGAAAAACAACTGATGGAGACCTACGGAATCACTCAGAAACAACTCGTGAACGCACGCAAAGTCATCATGCAACACTACCAAGAGCGGGTGAAGCAAGGCTGGGCCGCCCGACCTGCTCAACTCAACGCCGCTGCTGCGCGTGAGGACGAGCTTGACAAGGTGGCCTTGAATCTCAACGATTGTTTGGCCGAGCGGCTTACTGAAGAACAGGTCCACACGGTCATGGAGGCCGCCTTTGGCGCCTTTGGTGTGATGAGCCACATTGGTGAACCAAGCGTTGACGCCCCGACCTCGAACGTCGCCATTTCCATGGTGGCAGGTTGTGTTGTATACAACATTCTCACCCGCATGGGCCTTCAGCATGGGCATTTGAACGCGATTGCCAAGGCGGTGCTCCGCTCTGGCGCAGGCATCAAGAGCCGACTCGAGGAACTTCACTTCCGCTACCAGACCGGGGCGTTCCCTCAGGGCGAGGTCATGTTCGGCAACGACGAAGACACCGCTACCGACGACGAGATGGGCTCGGCTGAAGAATCTGCAGAAGAGTGAACATCGACAAGCGGGGTTCTTATCCCCTGCGTGCTTCCTTGTGGTCATGCGGCATGTTCGTTTGCTCTGCGTCACCCTTGTTTTCACCCTTGGTTGCATCGGTCCAGCCATGGCTGTACCGGCTGTTGATGTTGACAACGGGATGATTTTTGGAGGCCAGTCAACAAAAGCCGCCAACGCCAGTACGATGACCGATAATCTCAGTGATTTGGGAGCCGTGGTTGAAGTCTACACTGCGACGTGGTGTGAAAGCTGCGTGTATGTTGAGCATGCCCTCCAAGAAGTGTACGAGGCTGGCCACATCACGCCCTATCACATACACGCAACCTTGAGCGACGCCTTTGGGGAGGAAGCACTTGAACAACGATTCAGAGACCGATACGCTCACCTTACGGACTACTCACGTTCGCCGCCGGGTTCGGTGTTTAACGGGACGATCAAAAAGGCAGGCAAGGTTCCAGACGTTGACGTACACGACAATGACCACGACAACCGCGTCGAAGAGTTCACTCAACTCGCCCAGCGGGACCTTGGTTTAGGTGTGGGAACCACCACGTTCTCATGGACGCCAATGAGCGCTACATCCGGCACCATCGGTTGGGCGCTCGACATCGACGACTCCCACCTCGAGAACATGACCCTCAACGTCGCTGCATGGATTGTGGAATCAGCTGCAGAGGACGAGGATGGGGCTAACGGGCAGGGAACCTATCCACACATCGTTCGAGAAATGGTGAGCCTCGGAAACAAAACCGAAGGAACCTCAACGCTCAACCTGCCTGCTGCGCACGACGGAGACGACTTGGAAATCCATCTCGTCTACGAAATCATGCCGATTATCATTGAACCCGTGGATGACAGCGCAGAGGAAAGCGAATCCAAGGAAAACAACACGCCGTTCCTTTCAACTGTGTCCACAGCGATGACCGTCGGTTTGGCCTTCGCTTTCATCCGAAAAGACCGTCGGGAATGAATTCTGGATCCCTTGGCACACCAAGTTGTACCGGACGCTTAGCGTCTCGGTGGTCGATGTGCAGCTGCCAACGGAAATGGGGCACGGTGTGTGGAGGGGCAACGACATCGATGTAGTTCCACCAACGTGGCGGAGCCCCGCGTACATGTTGCCGCTTTTGCGTGTCCCGAAGCAGGTCGGTGAGTTGGAGGCGAGCGTTTGGACGAGGGTGATCTCGACGTACAAACACCGTGTTGGTGTCTGAATCGTCGTGCTTCACGTACCCCAAAATGCGGCCGATACGCATGAGGAAGTTGCGCTCAAGTTCAGAGCGGACGGTGACTTGGAGGGCCGTGTGCTCAAACGTTATTTCCAAACCATCCTCGGCAGGTAGACGGAACGTGGAGGCCAGCGGTTGATGGACAAGCACCTCCCATACGCGAGCGAAAACCTCACACCACCGGCGCTCACCGTCTCGAACATCGCCCTCTTCATGGACATCGTCCGTTCGACGGTGCGGCATAAGATGATGATAGCGACGATGGTGGTAGTTATCCACGAAACGCCCAAAGAAATTGCCCTCATGGTGGGGTTCATGCTTCATTGAGTAAGGGGGAACCGTCGTTCGCCACTCGGCCACCAACTCGTCGTAAGGAAAGCGCCCCTCTCGGTCAAACACCGTATGAAACCGAGCCAACCAGCGTTCTGAAGTGCGAGCGCGATGGCGACGATGAAGGCGATTCCTGAGGAGAAGTTCATGAAACCCTTGCCGCCGTTCCGGTTCTGGTTGCCTGTTGCGTTGGTACCACCGGAGTTGGTCAGTAAGGTGCCGATGTGCCGCCTGTTGTGATACCGTTTCAATCTCCAATGCGTCCAACCAAGGAATCGGAATGTTCCGCCGTGGAAAACCGAAAGGCGGCTGAGCCATCAAAAGGCTCTCAAGGCTGTCAACGTTCTTTGAAGCCACCACGTCGTTCACCATCGATAACACAACGCCGCCCAAGGTGTCTCCTAGTGGGAGGGGGTTAGCAAACCGACCGCTGTGGATGCACACTGGATGTTTGGAGTCTGGAGCCACATCCGTGACGTGGTGAATCGTGTAGGGTGCACCGTGTTGTCCGTGCCCAACGGTGACCTCGTACACATGGCCGAGGCGCCCGATAACGAGGACACGCGCGTTTTGAAGGAACACTTTTTGATCCAAACCGTTCATGATTGTGTGGCAAAATTCCATCGAACGAACGAGGGGTTTGGAGGGCAAACGCTTCTCGACGTAAGGCACCGACCAGTTGTGTTGCAATCCCATGAGCAGCGATCCTGCCTCTGAATTCAGCGGAGAAAGGGCAAGCGAAGTCAACAAGGCCCAAAGCGCGGGCTGACTTGGAACCTGAATCAAACGTAACTGGCCAGATTTGGTTCGGCTCCGGAAACGAAGCGCCTTCGGACTCAAATCAAGCGCCCACTTCTGAGTCTCTGAGCGATGAATGCTGGATTCAATGGTTTGCCATGACCGCATCCACGGCGTGTCGTAAGCCTGAAAAAGACCGGGCGGGTGGTTGGAAAGGGCATTTTGAAACATGGCTTCCATGTCCATTGGTTGCCGTTGAAACATGCGGCTCTGAATGTCATGGGACCATGCCATCATGGGTACGCAATCCTCCGGTGGCATGTTCAATGTTCGATCAACCTTGAGCCGCTGGGAAAGCCACATCAGCATACCAGCAAGAGGGCGATACGGGGAGCGCAATTCAGGCCGTCGCCCTTGGAAACGCGGCAGCATTGAGATTTGTTGACGATGCTCGGGATTCACCGAGGAAGCGCACAACAGCAAGGCAGGAATGTCCCACCCCCTTCGCTTGTCTGAACTCTCCATGAGTGAAAACACGACAAAAAGACTGAGCCCTGGAAGCGCTGTCCCGTTCAAGTTCCAAGAATCGTCAATGTAGCGCAAAACCGAGTCGTCATAAAACACAATTCCCTCCCTCAGCATGGCTTCTTGGCCAACGGTCAGGTTACCTCCCCGGAGGACGGTCTCGACCAAGTCGTCAAACGCTTGCCAAGATTGTGGCGGCTGAGTGATTGGTTCGGCATCTTGGTCCAAACGGGCCCATTGAACGTAGGTGAGATGTTGCGTCTTTTCAGTCAACGTCGACCACTTTCGCCGAGAAGTGAAGCTTGAATCTCCAATCATTGAAATCGCCCGCTCGTGCTCTTCGGGTGAAAGGTGCACTTGCCATCCTTTCCGCGGCTGAAAGTCGATGATCGACTGGCACCAATCGCAGACGTGTTCTGCCTCATTGGAGGCGGGGTTGTGTTTACAGAGCGTATCGCGAACGCTGGGCGACATAGCAAAGAAATTTGGTAAGTCTTTATGAACAATCAACCGAACAAACGCTGAGAAATTTCGGTGAAACGCTCAACATCCTCATCCGTGATGTGGAGGTGAACCACGACCCGTAGGCGGTTCTCACTCAAATCGAACATGTCGACACCGTTCGCAGCGAATTGTTCGACCACCTTCGCAGCAGGTTCTGCGGTATGGGCGTAAATCATGTTCGTCTGGACCGTGTCCATATCAACGGTAAACATTGGAAGATCGTTTAGCATTGTCGCAATTCGACGGGCACGTTCGTGGTCCTCACTCATCCGATCAACATGATGGTCGAGGGCGTAAAGGCAGGCTGATGCGAGCATGCCAGCTTGCCGCCAGCCGCCACCAAACATCTTGCGCCAGCGATGGGCTTTGGCGATGAAGGCGGAGGACCCAACCAACACTGAGCCCACTGGCGCACCGAGCCCTTTGGAAAAGCAAATCGACACCGAATCGTAGTGCTCGCACATCCGAGCGACGTCGACGCCCGTTGCAATCGAGGCATTGAAAATTCGGGCACCATCGATGTGTGTTGCACAACCGAGCGATTTCGCCACTCGAGCGATTTCATCGAAGACCTCTTGGTCGTAGCATGAGCCGCCGCCGAGATTCGATGTGTTTTCCACACACACCAGCGATCCGTTGGGGTAATGGCTCCCTGAGCCTTCGGCCTTCCGCACTGCTGAGCGAACCAACTCGGGCGTCATGAGACCTCCTTCGCCATCCACAAGCGCAATCGAGGCGCCGCACAGAGCGGCATAACCGCCGCCTTCGTACCGATAGATGTGAGCGGTTTTGTCACACACGATTTCGTCACCGGGCACGGTGTGAGTGCGCAAAGCAATGGCGTTGGACATCGTTCCGGAAGCGACAAACAAGCCCGCTTCCTTTCCAAACAACGCAGCGACCCGGTCTTGGAGAGCGATAACGGTGGGGTCGTCGCCCAAAACATCGTCGCCGACTGGCGCTTGGTGCATGGATTCCCACATGGCGGTGGTGGGTTGCGTGACGGTGTCGGAACGGAAATCGATTCGAGACGAGGAGTATTCTCGCATGGATTCGGGTTCACGCTCTCCTTCATCAATGCGATGATTACAGGAGTTTCAGGTGCCCAGTCAATCCATCCAAGACCGATTCGTCGCACGGGCCCAAAGCGAGCACGGTCTTCGAACCCTTGGGAATCTGTGTGTGCCCAGCGTCCTGAACCAAATGGAACGGCACTTGGTGTTGCTTTGCTTGTTCAATGAGCTGTTCGAACACCGATTCATCAGGGACCTTGAGGCAGATTTTTTTCTGTCCGGACGCCAACCAAGCCTCGACGTGGCCCGGATGTGAAACACCGGCTCCAAGGAAAGACTGGACGGAAGCGTGCCCGACCTGTGCGGCGATTTTCCCCTTTCCCATCTTAAGCGATTGGTTGACCACACACACCAGTTTCACGGGGACATCGGGAACATGGCTTGAGGGACGAGGAGCGGTAAGGCGATGAAGAAAAGAACGCAGTCCCATGTGGCCACCTCACAATGCTTCCAAATGGTGAAGAAGGGTATCCATGGCCCTTCGAGGGCCCATCAAACCAAGCACGGTGATGGTCCCTGCAGGAATTTCTGTGTGGCCTGCATCGGTCACCAAAGAAGCATAACATCCGCTTGGAACCGTGGCGTGCAGTTCCTTCATGCGTTCGAGGTCGTCCACAGCCAACACCACTTTCCTTGAACCGCCTGCCCGCCAACGCTCAAGAAGGCGGGTGCGGCGGGCGGCGCGAACGACATCGACCGCTGCGTGCGCACATTGAGCCGCAATTTTTCCTGTCGTCAAGGCCAAATCTTGGCGAACGACAAGCGCCATGGTGGGTGCGTCATGCATCGAAACCATGCACGTCACCGACCGCTAAGACTTCCTCCTCTGCAGCGGTCAAGCCACTAAGGAATTGGTGGAGCATGGCTCCTGTCCACACTGCGAAAGCAAGATTCCCAAGGGCGTGTATGGCGTCAAACGGCAAACCCTGGCCGAGCAGAACGATGAATTGTCCAACAGACATTTCAGGGGAAATCAACGAGAGCGTTGAGACGAAGCCGAACAACGGGGCTGCCAGAACAGCGTACAGGCAAAGCCGTGCGGTCTGTAGGCGGCCGTCTACGATCAGCCGAGCATTGGCGCCGATAACGGCGACAATTGACCATCCGAGAGCTTGGAACAACGTCCACCATCCATGGCTGATTAGAAGGTTGGAAAGGAGCGAGACGAGGATGGCAAAGGCCACACCCCGCTTTGCTCCTAAGTGAGCCCCAACCAAGAGTGCCGCAACGGTGACCGGTTGAACGTTCGGCAAAGGTTGCATCACGACTCGGAGGGCGGTGGTCGCCAAGACCATGGTCATGAGCATGGCGGCCGTCATTCGGTTGGCTCGAGGAGCAGAAAGAAGGAATCCAAAGGCGGCGGCGACCAAGGCCATGTCCAGAAGCACCGAGCCAAGGGGGGAGAGTTCCGGCCCGTGTACCCCCAACGCTTGGAACATGTCCCCTCCGACAGGGCCGACATCCTTGAGGGTTGCCACCCCTAAGCAAGGGACCAACGCAAGACGAGGGTTGGTTCAACAGCGGCGACATCGATGGCGTAAGTGCCACGTTCTCCATTGATCGTGTATTCCCACCCGCCCCCACGTGTCTCATTGAAGGAGATAAGGTAGAGTCCGAGGCTAGTGTCTTCGGTTTCCACGTTGATTCCGGATTGGGAGGCGGCGTCTTTGGTGAGGCTCCATACGGTGGTGTGGCCCTCAAAACCGCCCAAGCTGACGGTGCCCTCCGGCAGTTCAAACACAACAACCTGTGTGCCCAGCCAATCCTCTGACCACGATGGGTCCCATTCTTCGTCGGGGGAAGTCGGTGGTGCTTCAGTGAGGACGTCGTTCCAAGCGTTCGAAACATCTGGGAGCATGAGAAGAGCGATCACCAAAGCGGAGAAAGAAAGCAGAGCCCAAGCGTTGTTCATTCGGCCTCGTTTTGCCATCGTGGCTGAACCACCGAGAGCAAAGGTGAGTCCGATGATTCCCAAGAGGGCGAGGCCTTCGTTTTGGCCCTCATCGAGTGGCAGTTCCGGACTCAAATCCTTGCTCTCATAGGCCATGAGGACCCCCGCATCGTTGCCAATGTAGAGCATTGAGGAGGTTTGTGCTGGAGCGGATGTACCGTATCCATCGTACGGCGTGGAGAAGACACCCGAGCCCGCCAGCCCGCCGGATTCATTCACTTCGGCGATGAACCATCCGCCTTCGGGGGTGTTTACCGGAGCGAATACACGGTCTTCGGATACCAAGGCCATTTCGCCGCTCACCAAGGTCGCTAACGAATCAACGACGCTGCAAGCCTGCTCACAGCGAACTGAAGTGAGTCCTTGGCGGTCGCCAAACACGAAGGTCTGATCGACTTTGAGGGGAACGGCAGGAGAGCCCCCTAGCGTGGCCAAAAGAGCGAGGGAGTCCGAGGTGGTGGTGTAAACATAGAGAGAACTCGATGCGTCCTCTTGTACATGAAGCAGCAATCGATGGTCAACAACCAGCGGAGCGTGGCGCAACGACCCGGAAAGGTTCACTGAAGATATCACGGTGCCGTTGCTGTGGACGCCCCACAACGTTCCGGTTTCGCTTCCAACCCAGTACGTCTCTCCTTGCTTTGCGACGCCGTTACGCCAGCCGTCGCTCAACTGAACTTCAAACCCTATTTCCCCGTTCTCGAGACACAGTTGCATCAAGCCATTGCGTGTAGGAACAACCACATGGTCTGCATCAAGGAGGGCCGCTCCTGTAATCCCCCAAGCTTTCACGGTGGTGTTCACCTGCCAAATCAGGGTGCCGTTTGAGGGATGAAGCGCCGTAAAATCTCCGTTGGCCCAACCAACCAGCAACATCTCAGGCCATTGTCCACAGGGTCCAGCCCCCGCATCAACGAGAAGGAGAGGGGACATGTCATGTTGCACGGTTGTTGGGCTGGCACGGGTCCATTTGTGCACACCTTCATGCGTGAATGCTTTCACGACAGGTCGCTCTTCACCCGTCCAAAATCCAGAGGTGCGGACGTAGACGTGTTCGTCGTCCGCCACGGGGGACGTGGTGATGTAACCTGGCCCTACATCCTGTTCCCACGCCGGTACCCACGCGGTCGCCGAGGCGTGCGGCGTGCAAAGAAACAGAGCAAACCCGACAAGGAGCATCAATGAACGGCGCATGGATCGGTCACTCCAGCACGGCTTGAATGGCAGCTCGCAACAAAGCACTGACTTCCTTTCCATCCGCCCCACCGGCTGCCTGCATGACGACTCCCATCAATGGACCCATGGCCCCCATGCCCCGTTCTTTGACGAAGGCAAGCCGTTCGTTGACGATGCCCTGAATCACCTCTTCCAAGCCACCAATGTCTGCAGGAGCGAGGTCGTGGTTGCTGCAATACGCTCGAAGTTCCTCCAAGCCGACCACTCGGCCACGGTGCGCTTCGACGACGCCGTCGACGTGGTCTCGAGCCAGGGCACCGTCTTCCCGCAAGGTCAAGATGTTGGCAAGGGTTTGGGCCGATTCAGTGTCATGGTTCAACAGAAGAGCCGCCCATGCCTTGGGTGGGAGATCGGCAGCGTGTTCGCAGAATAAGTCGTCCAGTTCACGAGCAAGGAGCTGTTCGGACTGATCGGTCGACATGCTGTAAGTAGACAACCGCTCGGAGCGCTCACCGTCCGACATGGGCAGGTTCCCGAGCACCCTTTCCCACTGTGTAGCCGTCATCGCTAGTGGAGGTACGTCCGTCTCAGGGTACATGCGAGAGCGCCCTGGGAGAGGTCGCATGGGTGAGGTGGTTCCGTCTTCGGGGGCACCTTTCTTGATCACGACGTTTCGGACTTCCTGAGGGATTCGATGCCATGCAAGACGGGCACGGTTAAGTGTGGCTTCTAAGGCCAGCCTCGCCTGCCACTCGGGCGCACAACACAGAACAAATCCGTCCGCTTGCCCGAGGTCGAGGTGTTTCCGAACCGTTTGGACCTCCGCATCTGTGATGCCGTATGCTGGAAGTTCATCAGCGTGAAAGATGCCTTTGACGCCTGCCAATTTTGCAGCGCCGGCGAGTTCCCGACCGAGGCGAGGGAGTTGGGCCCCTGACTCATCGTGAACTTTGGTTCCAAGATGCCCAAGCATCCCCTTCAGTGGCAGAGCCATCATGACCGAGCGTGCTGCAAGCCCCTCAGCAATCATTCCGGATTGCGTGTTCCCGAACAACGCTGAAACATCATGGAGGTCAAGCGGGAGATGTTTGGCGACGACCCCGGCAACCCGTAGTTCAACGGTTTCATCGTCAAGGTCACGGTGAGGGGGGAGCGGGGGGAGTTCAGACGCCTTTCGGAGGTCGTTGGCTAAGCGGTAAAAGTGAAGTTGGCGAGCCATCTCAAGACGAATAATTTGAGGAATCCAAGCAAGATCCTGGCATCCTTTGATCTCAACACGATCACCAGCACCAATGGAGACATTGAGGTCCTGCCGAATGCTGCCGAGTCCCCGACGAACACGGCGGGTGCGCCGCAGCACGCGCCCAAGCGCCATGGCGGTGATTTGGGCATGGTCAGGCGAAACGACATCGGGAGAGGTGGCAATTTCAATCAACGGTAGCCCCAGTCGGTCGAGGTTGTAGGTTACCTGTTGGCCGTGCGCCACATCAACCGTGTCCAACTTCCGAGCACTGTCTTCCTCAAGACAAACCACGTCGATACCAACGGAACCGCCCTCCGTCTCAAGTACACCGTCTGTAGCGAGGAGGGAGGTTCGTTGAAACCCACTGGTGTTTGAACCGTCAACCACCGTCTTGCGCATGGTTTGAATGAGCGAAACGGGTTTCGAATTTAGCAGAGCCGCCACGGTCAACGTGATATCAACGGCGTCTTCATCCAAAGCGAGCGGAGGTTGTTCGTCGAGTTCGATAAGTCCGGCGTTGGGAGATTGTGCGTACACAAACGTGCGGTTGCGTTTTGACTCAAACCTCGCCGCTACATCAACCGCTCCGCCTTCCCCGCGGCTCGCTCGCAAGCGGCGTTCAAAGCGTGGCCAATCATCGGGAAGCGTGTCGATGGTGATGTCGTAGAGCTCTCCGCTTTCACGCGAATGGAGCTTGCCGGTGGCCAATTGCTGATGAACCTCAATGCCGCACATGAATCCCAACTGTTCAGGATCCAACGCCGATGAACGGTGGACATCGCCCTGTGGTTCATCGGCCATGCCCTTGCCAAGCACTCACCCTTCATGAGCACAACCCTTGGTTGAAACTCAAACGACCTGAAGCGTATCGTACCCGGACGGTCGCATCATGCGACCGTCACGGCACAACTTGTCGATGATGTCCTCGGCTTTGGCCCGGGGGATGTCGCGTCGTTCCGCCTCCGTGAGGACATCAAGCAAATTGGCGGCTGTGCCAGCATCGTTCTGAAGGACTGAAACGATGTCAATGACCTGCTTCTCTTGGTTGCGGATTTTGCCCTTCTTGCCCGATTCAATGGTGGTCAGGTCAAAGTTCTCGCCCATCAGTTCGTGCCGCCATGTCTTGGTCAGGCGAATGGCTCGTTCAGCATCATCCGCCGTGGCCATGTTGGAGAGGCGAATGCGTGCACTGGCTTCCGCCAAGCGTGACAGCGCCTCAAGAGACCGTGCGGTGATGGCCACGCTGTCCTCCGACTCACCGCCGGTTTTCCGAGTCTCAACGTAGTAGGCCACGATTTTCGCTCTGGCTTCATCATCAAGTTTAGGATGGAACGTTCGCTTGGAATAAGCCACGTACTTTCGCAAGAGTTCGCGTGGTAAAATCTCGTACTTGCCATCCACCTTCTTCGCTTCTTTTCGTTGGGCAGTGGGCCGGGTGGGGTCTGGAATTGTCCCTTCCTTCACCAGTAACTCGCTGCTACCCTTGAGTCGGTTTTCAATGATGTGCGAAGCAATCTTTTCGTCTCGGGATCCGTCTGGCGTGTCGGTCATCAACCAAATGATGTCGAACCGAGAGATCAGCGGTGGAGCGAGGTTGATTTGCGACGTGAACGGCGCATCGCTGATTGGTTGAAAACGGCCGCTGGTCGGGTTGGCGGCGGCAAGCACGGCGCATCGCGTTCGCAAACTAGCGTTGATGCCCGCTTTTGATATCGAAATGCTCTGTTGTTCCATGGCTTCGTGCATGCTTGAACGATCCGCCGTGTTCATTTTGTCAAATTCGTCAATGGCAGCAAGACCGAGGTCGGCAAGCACCAACGCTCCTGCTTCCAACGTCCAACGGCCGTCGGCAGCGGCGTCTTGAACCGCGGCGGCAGTGAGACCGGCTGCTGAAGCCGATTGGCCGGATGCAAATCGACCACGAGGGGAAATGGTGGACATGTAGTGCAAAAGTTGTGATTTTGCAACACCGGGGTCGCCCATCAAAAGGATGTGAATATCGCCACGGTTCCGAGTCCCGTCTTCGTTGACCTGGGCTTCGCCTCCGAACAATTGGAGCATCAGGGATTCCTTGATGCGCTCCATTCCAAAGATGGAAGGGGCGATGCTGCGTGTCAGCAGATCGTAAACGCCGGCGTCGCGTGCAATGTCCTTGATTTCATTCTCCTCCTCTTCGGAAATAATGATCTCTTCAAGCGGAATGTTTTGGCGTTCAAGGGAATGAATGCGCAAAAAAATGTCAAACACGGGCGTGTCCTTGCCTCCCTTCCGCTGCGAGCGGATGAAAAGCACGCCGTTTGCTTTGACTCGGTCTCCGGGATTCAAGCGACCGGCCAAGTCTTGTTCGCCAATGCAGAGAATACGCTCGGGTTGAATGCCGCCTTTCATCTGCTCCGGTAGTTCCTGAAGTTCAACAAACTGGGAATTGATGAGGTGCGAGGCTTGCTGTTGGAGAAGGAACCTTGTCTGACGTTTTGGACGACCACAACCTCCGTCGATTTGGATGCACTCAAGCGGCTCGATGAGTTCTTGTTCATTCGGCTGATTGAGCTCCATGGTGTGACCGCAAGCTACGCACTCAAACACGGCTGAGTAAAGACGAGGGCGAACGCCTGTGATCTTCGTCGTCACAGCGTCAATGGCAATCATTCGTCCAATGTCATCGGCACGCAACTGAGAAACCGTACGAACTTGGTCGCTTGGAAGGTGAATAATGCGTACGAACGGCATCAGGTTGCCTTCACCGGCATCGAGGAGAAATTGACGAAGGGCTTGATTGGCAGCCCGAAAGTGGTGATCAGGATTGGACAAGATGTCTTGCGCAAACTCGTGATCGTATCCTTCAACTTCTCGAAAAGAAACCTCAAGAGATCCTTCGTCGGGCCACATCTTCGCCAGATTGTGAATGGCTTCAGAATACTTGTCTTGGAGCAAGGAAGTCCAGCGGGCGGGAAGGTCAAATTCTTGCATTGCCGACATAAATTTCACTCCCGGGACAATGAAC
>DANX01000110.1:0-13012 GCA_002502295.1 Euryarchaeota archaeon UBA561
CATCATTATCATCGTCATCATCGTCGTCATCGTCGTCGTCATCGTCGTCATCGTCGTCATCGTCGTCATCGTCGTCATCATCGTCGTCGTCATGATCTTCCGCGTCTGCGGCATCGGATTTGTCATCCTCAAATTCTTTCATTGCCTTTACACGTGCTCGCCATTCTGGTACCTTGACGAAGTGTATGAACAACGAGCCGATGATTCCTCCAATGGACAGGATAAGAACCAATACTCCGTCTGCATAGAAATCTTTGGGCATCGATGATGCTCCATTTTCACCGGCAAGCGGCGTCAGGGAGTTCGAACAACCTCCCTCTTGGTATTTTTCGTCGCACGGGTAGATGTCGCCAGCCTCTACGCCACTTGGCACCACGCCCCCCTCGATTGGAGCATAGGCGATTGGTCCACCTGAGCCATCAACGGGCCCAATCAATGCATTCACGAGAACCAGTGCGATGAGGATACCAAAACCTACGTGAATAATGGGCCAAACATTGTCGACCCATGTTTTGGACATCATGCGCTTCTGCCATGTGCTTGGGAATTCTTTGTCCACATCATGTGTCTCAACGGCTTCTTCGTGGTCATCAAGATCCTCCATTGATTCGATGAATTCGGTGATGTCAATCATTCCATCTCCGTCGTCGTCGACGCCATCCATGATGCCTTCTACATCATCAATTTCCAACACATCACTGTACTTCTCGTTAAGCATGGTTCGTAGTTCAACAAGCGAAATCTTTCCGTTGCCGTCTGCATCAAGCTCATTGAACATGCGTTGAGCAGAAATCTCGTGTTCGTCCATCATGTCCGCTAATGCTGCCAATGGGTGTTTGTTGAACATGGGTTCTTCTTCACCGTCTTCCTCATCTACGGTTGCCACATCCATATCATCCTCAAGATCAAAATCCTCATCATCGATGTCAGACGCTATGTCGGAATCATCAGTGGCCTGTTCTCCTGCATTGTCTTCATCGAGCGGTGTTTCAACTTCAATTTCATCGGCATCCAACTCTTCGTTTGGCTCATCCGCGTCCTGCGCTGCAACGATCGGGGATTCTGATTCCTCTTGAACCACTTCGTCGGAATCGTCCATTTCCTCGTCTGGAGCTTCGGCTTCCGCCCCGCTTTCATCCGATGAAGCGGAATCCTCGCCGGAGAGTATCTTGTCAAATTCATCCAAATCAATGACTCCGTTGCCATCGGCATCGATTTCTTCAACCAAACGGTCAACTTGTGAAGGTGGCAAATCGGCCAGTTTGAGGCTAAGGAGGCCTGTTTTGAGTTCTTGCGAGTCGATGGTTCCATCGTTGTTTTCGTCAAATTTATCAAACAATTTCCGGATGTTGATTCCCGTGTCTGCTACCCATGTTCGCAGAATGTCGACCACGTCATCGGCGATAAACAGTACACCGCATTCGGAACATCTGGTAGAGTCTAGAGGAACCAAGGCTTTGCACGCACCGCACTCGCCGAGTTCTTCTTCGGAAACGCCTGCAAACGAGGTCCCGCAGTCAGGACATACGTCGGTGTCGATGGGAATGATGGCTCGGCAAGCGCCGCATTCGGCCATGCCAACTGATTGTTTTTCCTCTTCCGACACATTTCCACCTACCATTACCACGAAGAACGGCAATATAATGATTGATGGCGACTGGGATGTGGAAGGCGTAATTCCTTAGAGCGTCAATCGTGTGAGGGTTTCGAGGAGGTTGAGTTATGGCCGGGCTGCATGCACTTGAATCGTCCTCTCCAGCGTCAACCTATGAGGCACTTGGACCAATGATTGACGGTGCTACTGGAGGCATTGCCTGTTACAGTCGACTGCCGGCTCGGCAACTCCTCCGGTACGTTCCTTCGAACACGGTAAGCATGTGGTGGATTTCGGACCACGAAAGTCCACAAACGGTTCCGCCAACGGCAATTGATCTGCAGCGCCATCTTACGCAACACATCACTGACGCTATGGATCTGGTCGTCGTTGAAGGGCTGGACTGGTTGGTCACTCGCTCTGGTTCTGAAGAAACACTCGCCATGCTTCAATCACTTGATGCTCTCGCACGATCGTCAAACATTGACATCATTTTCCCAGTTGACGGGCTCTCGTTCTCCACGACGTTTTGGAACAGGCTGACCTCTTTGGCGACAAAAATGGACCTGACTTCCACCCGTCTAAACGAAACAGTGCCTTCCGTTGCAGAAGGCCCTCTTGACCCTACAACGGCCAATCAGCACCCCGGTCCCAATGAAGAATCCGCCAAAGATAGGATGCTTGTCCATCTGGTCAATCTTCCAAAAGTAGGCTTCAACCACGCCCTGCTTGCAAAGCGAATGCTTCAATGGAAAAGAATGGGTTTTGACCTTTCTGCACTTGAACCTGCCTTGGTGTTGAGCGATGTATCTCAGTCACATGCAATCTATGAGATGGTCGAGTCAGACATTGTTCTCGCCATCGATTGCATCCGACTCATCGAAGCCAACCATGGGAAATTAAGTGCAACCGAACGTGAAATGTTCAACTATCGCATGATGGCACTCAACAATGTTAGCGATGCAGCCGCCGAGTTGGAAACGGTCCTCTCAGCGAGGTAAACGGCCGAATTCAGCCTCAAGACGAGCCAACCAACCACCTGTTCGCAGAGCATTTGCGAGATGGATTAACTCTGTAGACGTTGAACGGTCGCCTGTTAGCGCTGGCGCCACGGCCCGGACAAGCTCGTACAATCCCTGAACATGAACCGCGGATGCGAACTGTGTATGCTCAAGCGCTTCACAGGCAATCAACAATTCACAGGCAAGTACTTCGGAAAGGCGATGAACACCCGTGAGGAGATTGTAAGCAGCGGTTGCCCCCATGCTCACGTGGTCTTCTTGCCCGGCTGAGGTCGAGGTTGAGAAAGCGGAACGAGGCGTGGCTTGGCCGTGGAGTTCGGCGAGGGATGAGCCAGCAACGTATTGCACGATCATCAATCCCGATTCGAGGCCAGAATTGGTTGCCAGGAACGCAGGCAATCCACTTCGAGCGGGGTCCAACATTTGGTCCATCCGTCGTTCAGAAATTGAACCCAATTCAAACAATGCAAGACTCATGGCGTCGCACGACAGGGCAACGATTTCTCCGTGGAAATTACCTTGGGACACCACTTCGTGCGTTCCTGGGTTTGCTGGGTCTGGGAAGATAAGGGGATTGTCCGTAGCGCTGTTAAGTTCACACCGAATCATTTCATCCAATCGAGTAAACGATTCATGGACGGCTCCATGAACTTGGGGGGCACATCGGAACGAATACGGATCTTGGACTCGTTCACATGATTCATGGTTCTGCAGAATGGCCGATCCAGACAGTATCGTGCGGAGTCGTTGAGCCACAAGTTTTTGTCCGGGGTGCGGTCGAGCCGTGTGAACATCTTCCCGAGACGGTGTCAAACTGCAAGAACGTGCGTCCATGGACATCGACAAGATGACGTCTGCCAGCACCAACAAATCACTCAGCTCTTGATGAGCGATGGTGGCAAAAGCAGTCATCTGACTTGTCCCATTGATCAACGATAATCCATCTTTAGCGGTCAACTCAACCGCCACGAGTCCTTTGTCGAAAAGGACCTCTGAGGTTGGCTTCTTTACGCCATCCACGATGACCTCTCCTTCACCGATGAGGGTCAAAGCAAGATGGGAAAGAGGTGCGAGGTCACCGCTTGCGCCAAGACTACCAATCCGAGGGACTGCAGGATGAACATTGTTGTTGAGGTACAACACCAATTGTCGTATGCAATCAGGGTGAATCCCTGAGTGTCCTTTACAGAGGGAATTCAAACGCACCATCATCATGGCCCTCACTGCTTCAATGCTCATGTCCTCACCCAGACCAGTCGCATGGGAACGCACGAGGTTGATCTGGAGGTCTGCCAAATCTTGCTGTGAAATTCGTTCCTTAACCAGAGCACCAAATCCAGTGTTGATTCCGTAAACAGTTTCCCCCGTTTCTACAATCCGGTCAACAACGCCTCGAGCAGCATGAATGGATGGCCAGGCATCTTCTGAAACTTCAACGGATGCTTGGCCACGCGCCACCATCAAAACTTCCTGTGGCGAAAGCGTCGTGCCATCTGTGTAGACGGTGGGGCGCTGCGTCATTGATCATCACCTCGAAGGGAGTCCAGAAGTGTTTGGTCAACGTGCTGGGGCAGCGTAACGGTCAACCGGTCGTTTTCCTTCATTGCGCGTCGTATGGCTGCCTCAGCACCAGGATTGCGCGCCCATGCCCGTCGCGCTACACCGTTGTTGACGTCCCAATGGAGCATGTTCTGTAAGCGTTGGGCGGCTTCTTCGGTACCGTCCAACAACATGCCAAATCCACCGTTAATCACCTCGCCCCATCCAACACCCCCGCCGTTGTGCAGGCTAACCCATGTGGCTCCACGAAAGGCATCACCTATGGCGTTTTGAACGGCCATATCTGCGGTAAACATCGAACCATCGCGGATGTTCGCAGTTTCCCTGTACGGGCTGTCCGTTCCGGAAACATCGTGATGATCTCGACCCAATACCACAGGCCCGCTGAGTTTTCCTGCGGCAATGGCATCGTTCATGGCCAGAGCAATCTCACGACGCCCCACGTCATCTGCGTAAAGGATGCGGGCTTGGCTACCCACAACGAGCTTGTTTTCACCAGCATGTTCGATCCAACGAAGGTTGTCGCTGATTTGCTGGCGTATGTCATCCGGTGCTCCGTCTCGCATGCGGCGTAAGACGGACGCAGCGATGGCATCGGTTGTTTCCAAATCTTCTGGGAGTCCACTTGTGCACACCCACCGGTAGGGCCCAAATCCATGGTCAAAACACAACGGACCCATGATGTCTTCAACGTAGGATGGATATTTGAATGAACCATCATCGTTCACAACGTCGGCACCCACTCGCGAGGCTTCGAGTAAAAACGCATTGCCGTAATCCCAAAAATACATGCCGTTGGAGGACATGGTGTTCACGGCTTTCGCATGCCGCCGGAGCGTCTCTTCAACTTCAATCCTGAATTGATCTGGATCCTCTGACAACATTCGAGCACTCTCTTCGTAGGTGCGGTCAGCAGGAAAATACCCACCTTGGTACGGATTATGCAAACTTGTTTGGTCGCTTCCTAAATCGACTCGAATGTTCCGCGAAACACAACGTTCCCAAAGTTCCACGATGTTTCCAACCAGCCCAATGGAAATCGCCTCACCTTTCTCAGCCGACTCTACCATGAGGTCGATGGCTTCGTCAATGGATTCAGTCACGGATGTGAGCCATCCTTGTTCATGACGTTTGTAGGCGGCGTGAGCATTTGTTTCAGCGATGATGCATGAGGCTCCTGCTATCGTAGCCGCCTTTGCCTGTGCCCCGGACATTCCGCCTAAACCACTTGTGATGAACGTGATACCCGAGAGGTCTGAATCATCATCGATGCCGAGGTGCAACCTCGCGGCATTGAGCAACGTTATGGTTGTCCCGTGCACAATTCCCTGAGGGCCGATGTACATGTACGAACCGGCCGTCATCTGCCCGTATTGTGAGACGCCCAACGCATTCATCCGTTCATAGTCATCTTGGCTGGAATGGTTTGGAATGACCATGCCGTTGGTGACAATGACCCGTGGAGCATCGGGAGTTGATGGAAACAGACCGAGCGGGTGGCCAGAATACATTGCAAGGGTTTGCTCGTCGTTCATTTCGCACAGGTACTTCATCGTAAGGCGATACTGTGCCCAGTTTTGAAAGACAGAGCCATTTCCACCGTAGGTAATAAGTTCATGTGGAAACTGGGCAACATCTGAATCTAAATTGTTCTGAATCATCAACATAATTGCGGCGGCTTGTTGGGATTGAGCTGGATACGCCGTGATCGGATAGGCCCTCATGGCATAATCCACCGGACGATACCGTCGCATGATGATTCGGCCGTAGGTCTCAAGTTCTTCTAGGAACTCAGGCGCCAAAGCCTCATGATGCTTTTGTGGAATGTACCGTAATGCATTTCGGAGAGCCAACACTTTTTCTTCTCCGGTCAGTATTTGCCTTCGGTTTGGTGCGTGATCAACGGATGAATCGTGACCGGGATGTTCGGGCAGTTCGGACGGGATGCCTTGCAGCAACGAGTCACGCATACGCTTGACCTCATCGTCCATGCTTGTGCATTCGGAAGGATGTCTTTGAGGATTGTTCTTCAACGCGGATTAAACATGACCGAGCATAACCTCAAAAACAGCGGCAGAGGACCGTATAAGGAGCCGGATGCCCAAGGACGAACCAATGGACGTTGATGGATCCGACATGGTCAGCGCATCCGCAACCAAGGAATTCAACATCGTCCTCGGGTCTACGCTCGCCGTATCGCTTGTTTTTCTCTTCGTTTCGGCCTTTTATGGTCAATCCTTCGTGAACCTTATCGTCGACCAGGAGGTGAACGACACCGCTCGTGTTCCTGTTTGGGAACGCCACAAACTTCCTTACGAGACAGATGGCGAATTTGGGGTTGCTTTGGAAGTGGGTCCTTACGAACTGCTGCCAACCGAAAATGAATGGAATTCAACCCACTATTTTGTTGAATACACGCTGCCGTTGGAAGAAGGCGGGGCAGCACCAAACGGACTCATTAGCTTGGCCGTATGGCGCCCTCACGTGGAAGAAGGTGTGAAAGTTCCAGTCATAGCGGAAAGTGGACCCTACTTCCAAGAAGCCAGTGTTGAGACCCCCTCAATTGAGGTACCTGGGAGTTGGCTAGGACAGATGTTCATTGACCAAATATTGCCACACGGTTACGCCTTTGCCCAAATTTCAGTCTCCGGGACGGGCAGAAGTAACCACTGCATGGATTTGATGGGCAACGCTGAACAATTAGGAAACGATGCGGCGGTTCGTTGGCTGGGCGAACAAGAATGGTCAAACGGAGCCGTCGCATTGATTGGGAAATCATACGATGGCAGCACGCCTTGGCAAGCCGCTATGTTTGGTTCGGAACATGATTATCTGAAGACCATCGTGCCTATTTCGGGCTTGATTGGCGTTAAGGAACTTATGTGGAAAAACGGTTCGTCTGAGGCACGAGCTCCGATCATGCACAACGGCGTTTATGGATCCTATGGCATCGATGGAGATGAGGAAGACTACCAGAACATCTGCCCCGATTATATCCTTGGACCCGGGACGGGCGTCAGTGCTTACATGTTCGGTTCTGAAGTCGCAGGTACGTATTGGGAAGAACGCTATTTTTTGGACCGTGTTCTCGAGAACTACAAAGGAAGCGTGTATTTGATTCAAGGCATGCACGATTGGAACGTTGACCCGCACATGGCCGTCCCGACCATCAATCGGCTTATTGACGGCGGCATAGAAGCAAGGGGCTTGTTTGGTCAGTGGGACCATGATTATCCGGACCGCCCAGTCCAATTGGACGACCGGTCAGACCTCGGTGGACGTGGTGGAGAGGCCTTCCCTGAGATGATTCGCTTTGACTGGATGCAAGACATGTTGGAATGGTTCGACTACTATCTCAAAGACATTGGAGAACAACCGGGACAGTGGGTTGAAATTCAGTCAAATCAAGGATCGTGGCGCATTGAGGATCGGTACCCTGCATCGGATACATCGGAAATGGTTTTCGAACTCGGCACCGATATGACCAACATCGCCGGCACCACAACGGTCCTACCTGATGCTTCATCTGGTCCTGTTTGGGAATCCGAACCGCTCACTGCAGACCTCTACATTGCGGGACTGCCAAGGCTCCACGTTGAAGTATCGACGGCTTCTCTCGGTGGGCAACTCTATGCCTTGTTGGAAGATTGTGACAACCAAAGCAATTGCATTCACCTCGGCCACGCCATCATGGATCTTCGATATCACGCTGGAGGCGACGACATTCAAACGTGGACGCCATTGGTTCAATCCATCAACGCGAAAATGGAATTCTTCGCTATGGATGCAGAGGTGGAAGCCGGACACGTGCTACGTTTGACCCTACGTTCTACTGGAGAGGATTACTTGCCGGCCAGTACGTCATCGGTTGTCTTTGTTGAAGAGGGAACCACATCTACGCTGCAACTTGACACGTTTGATCCCGCCGAACGAGTGTATTTCACGCCACCAGTGTGCACGCACGAACGGTGCCTTCAGGCAGAATGAATTTCTTTGTTGGAATGCGAAGGCCTCCACATTGAAAAGACGAAGCCCGACAGGACCATGATGCTTGAAAAGATTAGAATGCCGTTTCTTATTCCGAGGTCTGTGTATTCCATGAGATAACCCGCAACGCTGGTTGACGTGGAAAACGCCACGGATAAGATAAGCATGTCAACGGAAAAGACCCTTCCGCGGACTTCATCTTCCACCCACTGCTGCATCATTACGGTCGAAAGAACCCAATTCGCCCCGCTCGCACTGTGGGCGAAGATGACCAAAACAACCGTGGTCCAAAGCGGATATGGCACGGAGAGTCCTACGAGGAAATAGAAGATTCCGGAGACGACGATGAGGTAGCCAACAAGGGAGGGCCACGCTTCTTCGTCGGTGAGGAATGCCCTTGCCAAAATTGGACCCAAGCCTGTACCAACGCCACGAGCGAAGAAGAACAACCCAAATCCAAACGCAGCTCCAAAACCATCGACGTTCGCACCCATAAGCACCAGATAAACGCCGGCTAGGCCGCCCCCGGCAACGTTCCAGGAGGCTTTCGCAAACACAATCCGGAACAAAGCTGGTTGACTCCGAATTCTTTTCCACCCAAACTTGATGTTTCGGACGGCTGTTGAAAACAAAGGACCTTTCATGTTTTTGTCAATGGTTTGTGGAATGGTAAGGTTCACCAAAAAGAGGGTGCCGAATAGAAACGTCGCTGAGTCCACGATAAATGCAGCATTTGTGCCCCAAATGGACACAACAATCCCCCCGAGCATAGCCCCAAGGCATAGCGCAGTCGACCATGATGCGGCGTCCAGCGCATTGGCTGTTGCTAAATCTTCTTCCGACACGACATTGGGGAGCGCTGCTCGCTCAGCAGTCATGTAAACTCCGTGAAGAACCATCATCAAGCCAGAAAGACCGATCATCCATGTTATGTCGCTGGAATCATTGACAAACAGGAAACAAAGTGCAAGACCCGCCTGGAGTAGATTTGATACAACCATCAGCATTTTTCGATTGAAACGGTCGGCTAGCAGACCGATAAACGGTTGAAGAATAGCAAATCCGGCCATTCGGACGGTGAACAACAAACCGAGGAGGAATTCACTTCCCGTGTATTCGAGAATGAGGAAGAAGAGAGCGATTGTATTGAACCATTCACCCAGCATGGATATGACGGCCGCAATCCATAGTTTTCGGAAGTCTCGGTTCTCGCGAATCAGTTGGAGGTAGGTGCGGGAAGCCATCACTCTTCCTCCAAATCGGAGGGGGGCGTGGAGCTTAACGTACAAATAATCCATTTTGAGGTTGGCGTGTTAGAAACATCAGCCGTAGAGTGCAGTGGAACAAGACTGTTCGCCTCTGGGAAGTAAGCGGCCAAGTTTTGTTTCGGAATGTCATAGGGGACGACCAACCAATTATCGGCTTTCCTGGTCTCTCCGTTAAAATGACTCATGATGGACACATTCTGCCGTGTTTTCCAACCTCTTTGAACCATATCATCGGCGTTCATGAATAAGACTCTCCGGTGTCCATGAATGCCACGGTACCGGTCATGCAATCCGTAAATGGTGGTGTTGTATTGATCATGACTCCGCATGGTCATCAGAACATACTGACCGTCACCAACGGAAACATCCGGCAATGCATGGGTTGTGAATTGGGCCTTTCCGGTTGGAGTGGCGAAGGTTTGCGAGTCACGTGGTGGATTGGGGAGGGGGAAACCACCGGGTGTGCGAACCCTCACGTTGTAGTCGGCGAATCCAGCAAGCGATTTCTCCATCAAGGATCGGATGTGGTCGTAATCATCAACCAGATTCATCCATTCGAGTGGCTGATTGCCGAGGGTTGCTTCCGCCATTCGCGCAACAATCCATGGTTCACTTTTGAGGTCATGTGACGCAGGTGGCAAACCACCTCTCGACCGATGCACCTGACCCATGGAATTCTCTACGGAAACAAATTGCGGGCCAGATGATTGCACATCGCGTTCAGTACGACCCAAACATGGCAAAATCAGCGCCTCTTTTCCGGTGATGAGGTGGGAGCGATTCAGTTTGGTTGAAACTTGAACGGTCAATCCTATGTTTCGAAGCGCATTTGCCGTTTGGTCGGTGTCTGGTGCAGCTGACAGGAAGTTCCCTCCCATGCAGAAAAACACATCAACCAATCCATCAAGCATGGCTTGGATGGCATTGACCACATCGTATCCGTGGTGCCTCGGTATTGGAAATCCAAGGCCATGTTCCATGCGTTCTATGAACGCTTCTGGCGGCGCCTCCCAAATGCCGACCGTTCGGTCACCTTGAACGTTTGAGTGCCCACGAACGGGACAGAAGCCAGCACCTGGTCGGCCAACATGTCCGTTCATCAGGAGCAAATTGACGACCTCTTGAATGACTGCCACGCCATTCCGGTGTTGTGTCAACCCCATCGCCCAGCATGCGATTGTAGCTTTTGAGTGAGCCAATAGACTTCCAGCCTCCTCTATTTGCTCGCGTCGAAGGCCCGAATCAGCCTCAATTGTCTCCCAATCGACAGATTCCAATTGGCCAATCATCGTCTGGAATCCATGTGTTTTGTCGTTGATGAACGATTCATCAACGGCATTTAGGCGCAATTGATGCTTGATCAACCCCTTCATCAAAGCCGCATCACCGCCAATCCTCACCGGCAGGTGGAGGTCAGCAAGCGTGGTTGTTTTCATGTTCGCTTTCATGTAGTCTTGGGGGTGTTTGAAACGACTCAAACCAGCTTCGGGGAGGGGATTGACGTGGATAATCTGGGCGCCGCGTTCCTTTGCATCACGCAAAGCCGTGAGCATTCGCGGATGATTGGTCCCCGGATTTTGACCAATGACCATGATCACATCTGCATGATTGAAATCATCCAATGAGACGGTCCCTTTTCCAATGCCGATTGTTTGACCGAGGCCCTTGCCGCTTGATTCGTGGCACATGTTGGAACAGTCTGGTAAATTATTTGTCCCGTAGGCCCGGACAAAGGCCTGGTAAAGAAAAGCGGCTTCATTGCTCGTGCGCCCTGATGTGTAGAACACCGATCGGTCCGGGTCGTTGGTGGCGTTTAGGTGTAATGCAATCTTCTCGAAGGCCTCATCCCACGAAATAGCTTCATAGTGGCTTGATCCTTTTCCAAGATAAACAGGCGATGCAATGCGCCCAGAGCTGTTCAATTGGTAATCGCTCATCTTAGAGAGTTCCTGGATGGAGTGTTTGGCAAAAAATTGCGGAGTCACGTTGGCCTTCATTGCCTCATCAGCAACAGCCTTTGCTCCGTTTTCACAGAATTCAAACGACGTCCTATGTTCTGGGTCCGGCCACGCACAACCCGGGCAATCAAATCCTTCTTTTTGGTTAACCATCCGGAGAGTTCGAGCAGTTTTCGCCAGACCCATCTTCTTGATTCCATGAAGGGCCGACGATGTTACAGCCGGTATACCTGCAGCCTTTGATTTGGGTTTTTTCAATTTGAGGGGGGTTCGGTCTTCAGGCGTTCGCGCTTCTGCCGCCTTCCGCATCACTTATCCCCAAGCCACTGGAAGGGAACACCCTTCTCAATGCTTGCGTTGAAACCGACCATCAACCGGGCCAATTACGACGGCTTTGCCGTCTCGCACAAACGAAATCAGCGTGATGTTTGCCATGCGGGCCGTCTCAGCTGCGAGCGTTGACGCTGCGCCGTATGAGGCAATCACTGGCGTCCCCATTGACGCTGCTTTGGCCACGATATCCCACCCGCAACGGCCCGAAAGAAGTAAAGCTGCAGGTTTTGCGTGGCTGCTCTTGCTCCAGAATCCATAGACCTTGTCGACGGCATTGTGGCGACCGATGTCCTCCCGAACCAGCAGTTCGCCTGGCTCGCCCAGCAGCAACCCGGCAGCATGCATTCCGCCAGTTGCCTCAAATCCATGCTGTTGGCTGCGCATTTTGTGGAGGCTTGAAACGATGCTCTCGAAAACCAGCACTTTTTCAGGCGATTGGACGGAGGGTGTCTGAGTGATTAACGAGGAGAGATTGGCCTGATCGCAAGCGCCGCATGATGACGTAACGATGGCTGACCGCGATTCAAAATCAGCGGTTCGAGTTGTTTGTAGCGTTGCAGAGAAACCATCCTCATCGCTGGATTGATGAATTTGGTCTGATTTTAGATGCGGAAAATCGTATTCCGTCGCCATGTGCCCGATGATCAGGTCATCAAGGTTTTCTGGCGATGCAAGCAGTGTTGAAACATGACGTTCATTGACGTAAAGATGAACGAGGGCTTCCGCAGCGATTGATTCACTTGCAAGGGCCCATGATTCGTGCTCGTAGCGTTGGACCATCACATCCTCAACGTTCTTCATGAAATTGCCTCCCGGTCGAGGTCAAAAAATTCGAATTGCAGATCAACAAGCTCTGCGCTCGTTCTTGCTTGCGCATAGGCATCAAGCGGTTCTCGATTGAGCTCAAAGAAACGGCGACCCCACCGAAAGGCTCCCAACACGTCCTCGGCTTGTTCTCGCCTTCCGATGAGGTACAGAATTGTGGCCAGAGCCTCTGCTGTTGTCAATTTGCCTGGCTTCCCCCAATTGACGGGGTTTGCCGCCAAAAGGAGAGGTAGCATGCGAGGTTCCAATCGGGTTTGTTTCATCACTGAAGCAACCGATTCTTCGATGTGAGCCCAACTGCAATCCAACCCAACCAGCGCCCCATGCCGCTCTAACAGAACATGATGGTCTTCAGGACCGAACACTTTCCCGCACAATGGTTCCAGAATAACGCCTCGCTTTGGAAGCGTCCGAATGGATTTGTGCAACCGGACATCACCTCGTTTGGCGGCAAGAACGGCTGTG
>DANX01000110.1:13299-25943 GCA_002502295.1 Euryarchaeota archaeon UBA561
ACCGGACATCACCTCGCTTGGCGGCAAGAACGGCTGTGTTTTTTTTCGGATCGTCTTGCGCCAACCACAATGCATGAACCTGGATGGGTTTCACATCATCACATCACAAATCATTGAGGTAATCGCCGAACGTCATTCCTCGGGATGGGCCGGCGTTGACGTGCCGTGTTTCATTGGCGGAGCGTTCGACCATCAACGAGATATTTAGCGCTCGCTCAAATTTCGTAATGACGGCGTCTGTGGGTCGTTTTCCCGATTCTGTGGCCTTGACAATGTTGACCGTTTCTGCCATCCGCTGAGCAAGTTCTTGTTGGCTCCACTGGCGTGTTTCACGGGCCTGAGATATTCTTCGCGGAAAGTCGTCAGCGAGTTCCTTACTGGACCTCGTCATGATGTTGTTTTTTCCCTTCCGCGGAGAGGGGGCGCGTGGCATCGCCCGTGCACGTCGAAGACCTGGCGCTTCAACCTTGGGTGCGAGGTTCATTTTTGCAATGCAACGCTCGCAGGCTGCCACCTCTGTTTTTCCTGTTCGGACCCGTTTGACAGATACCTTGACCGCCCCACAAAGTTCGCATTCGCCCATGCAATTCCATCCTTGGTTACGCTCTTTGAACCCTTTGGAACGAAAGGTGTGAAGTGAATCAAGGACATTTCTTAAGAAGCCTCGGCAAGTGGAATAACTGGTTAACATGGGAACGGATGTAGAAAGAACCGATGGAGACCTACCTAACACGGCTGAGGAGGATCTTCAGACCCTGGAGAAATCCTACGCAGAATTGCGGGACGAGACACAGCAACTCATCAACGAGCGAACGACGCTTGAAGCCGAGATGAGGACGCTTCGAAAACGAATAGAGCGACTTGATGAGAACGTCAATCTTCTGAAAATGCCTCCGCTGATTGTCGGACACATTCAAGACGTTCTCGACCACGAGCGAGCCATTGTTCGCTCTTCGAACGGGACCGTCTTCCAAGTGTCGCTCAATCAACGTCTTGATCCAGAATTGTTGAAACCTGGCACTCGTGTAGCACTTAATCAAGATAGCCTCTCCGTCGTTGAGTTGTTGACGGAAGCATGGGACCCGATGGTCAGTGGCGCTGAGATGGTTGAAAAACCCGACATCAGCTACGATGATGTCGCAGGTCTCGACGAGCAGGTGGAATCCGTACGAGAGGCGATTGAACTCCCGTTGATTAAACCAGAGTTGTTTGAGAAAGTGGGCATTGTTCCGCCCAAAGGCGTTCTGCTCGTGGGTCCACCTGGTTGCGGCAAGACGCTTCTTGCAAAGGCTGTGGCCAATCACACCGATGCAACGTTCATCCGTATGGTCGGGAGTGAGTTGGCTCAAAAATACATAGGAGAAGGCGGCCGCATGGTCCGGGAACTTTTTTCATTAGCCAAGGAAAAATCCCCGAGTGTCATTTTCCTTGATGAAATAGATGCGATTGGTGCGAAAAGACTCGATGGTTCCACGAGCGGGGACAGGGAAGTTCAACGAACGCTGATGCAGCTTCTGGCTGAGTTAGATGGCTTTGACGCATTGAAGGATGTCAAAATTATTGCGGCAACCAACCGTCCAGACATCCTTGACGACGCATTGTTGCGACCAGGTAGGTTTGATCGTGTTATCGAAATACCCATTCCAGACGACGCCTCTCGGAAGGCCATCCTGGGCGTCCATTTGTCGTCGATGAACACGAAGAAAATTTCAATCGGGAGGCTCGTTGAACGAACCAAGGGCTACTCGGGTGCAGAACTCAAGGCCACGTGTGTTGAAGCAGGTATGGTCGCCATACGAGATGGTCGTTCGTCGGTCACACAAAGTGACATGTTGGACGCTATCGCACGCTTGGACAAAAAACGGTCACAAGCCAGCACATCGGTCTCTCCTGAAGCCCTCTACTCTTGAAGACCGCCGAAGAACATTCAAAGACCCGATGCAAAGGCAATGTCCATGGATTCACCATTGGTTGAATGCGTCCCTAACATCTCAGAAGGACGAGACCACACCAAGATTAACCTCATCGTCGATGCTGTCAGAACAACACCTGGTTGCACGGTTCTTGGTGTTGAGCCGGACCACGATTACCACAGAACGGTCATCACCTTTGCTGGTGGACCCGAGGCCGTTGCCAATGGGGCCGTTGCGCTCATAGAGAAATCAATTGAAGTGTTGGACATGCGAACGCACAAAGGAGAGCACCCCCGTATGGGTGTGGTGGACGTGTGTCCTTTTGTCCCACTCCACAACATAACAATGGAGGAGTGCGCATCATTGGCAGCGAATGTAGTTGACAGACTCTCGAAGCGAGGCGATGTTCCACTCTTCCTCTACGGTTTTGCTGCCACACAAGAGGAGAGGACCATGCTCTCACATTTGCGTAAAGGCGAGTATGAAGGGCTTGAAGCAAGACTCAATGGTGGAGAAACCATCCACTCTGATGCGACTCGATATCCAGACGCAGGTGCAATGACTTGGTCAACTACGGTCGCCCGTTCGGGAGGCATCACCGTTGGTGCGCGTTCAATTCTGGTTGCATACAACGTAAACGTTGAGGAAAAAGGAGCATCCGTCTCAAAAAAGATCGGGTCAATCGTACGAAGCAGTGGCCGTCTTCTTAAGTCTGAAAACGGTGGAAAGATACGGAGCAAAGGCATGCTGCAAAAAGTGCAAGGAATGGGTGTTCCTGTCGATGAACTCGGCATCTCCCAAGTTTCGATGAACCTTCTTGATGTTGGACTCTGCCCGCTTCACCTTGCTTTCAAGACGTGCGAAAGTTTAGCGGCGGATCACGATACAGCATTGTGTGGCAGCGAAATCGTTGGTCTCGTGCCGCTAAATGCAATGCTCGAGGCAGGACAGTATTTTCACCCCGAAGCGATGAACGATGAGGAAAAGGTGTACGCCGCCATTGAAGGACTGGGATTAAACAAACATCATGCGTTTGACCCGGAATTGCACATCATTGAATGGGCCTTGGAAAAGGGGGTTGAGGCATGAACTGGTCGGACATGTCACTCCGGGAATTCCAAGCAGCTCTTGCCTCATCCTCCCCAACACCCGGTGGCGGAACGGCCTCTGCCGTGGCGCTCGGCCAGGCCTCCTCGCTCGCCATCATGGTTTGTGATTTGACCTTAGGTAAGGAGAAGTGGCAAGATGGTTGGGCCATTTCAAAGGAAATTCAAGCGATGGCGATTCCTATGATGAGTCGTTCCAATGCGCTAGCTACGGAAGATAGTCATGCATTTGACCGTGTCATGGAGGGCTTTGGTTTGCCGAAATCTACCGATGATGAAAAATCACAGCGAAGGCAGGCAATTCGCGATGCAACGCTTGAAGCGGCACGTGTACCGTTTGAAACAGCTTCTTTGGCTACGACATTGCTTAGTGCACTACCTGAACTCGCACGGAAAGGCAATGCCAACGCTGTGACCGACGTCGGGGTAGCGGGATTATTGGCGAGCGCTGCTGCCAAAGGCGCGATATTTAACGTTGAAATCAACCTTGATAGCTTACCGAACACCATGGCTGAATCGGTTCGCAAAGCGTTGCCTGGGCTCAAAGAACAAACTCGGATTGCCTCCAGGTCGGTCATGGATGCCGTTCGTGAACGGATGGGTCAGTGATCAGCGTACATGGCTTCCAGGAGGAATCGCTCCGTCAATGGTGACCAAGCGCACATTACCTTCGCCGTCATCAGCGGCGAGCATCATGCCTTCGGACACCACACCACGTATTTTCCGAGGTTCCAGGTTTTCCACGAAAACAACGAGTTTTCCTTCCATCTCTTCAACGGAATAGTACGCTTTGATGCCGGCACAAATGGTTCGTCCTGCATCCGTTCCGTCGTCCAAAGAAACGACGTAGAGCTTGTCAGCGTTCGGGTGTTCTTCAACGGATGAAATTTTGCCGACCCGGAGGTTGACTTTCATAAATGTATCAAATCCTACATAGGCAATGCCTTCAATCTCATTCTCCATTTTCTTTCCACCTTTCTTATTCTTTTTACCGCCCTTTACGCCGGCCACGGATGGCGCTCCTGAATCTTCTTCCACCAGGTTTTGTTCGATTCTAAGAATTTCTTCTAAGTCCAACCGGTCAAACAATGGCAGTGGTGTCTCTTCAACCCACGTGAGTGGCGAATCCCAGTCAATGGAATCGCTCCACGCCATCATTGAGACGTCTGAATTCTGCCCCAGGTTTTCCCACAGTTGTTGTGCACTCTTGGGCATGAATGGTTGGGTTGTTACGGCGAGGAAACGAGCAATACGCCAGCAAAAAGCCAGTGTGGCGAGGCTTTCCTCATGTCCATCTTGCGGTTCGTTGAGGTGTTTCCAAGGGGCAGCGGCTTGAAGAATCTGATTGCCGTACTGCGATACAGTCATGATCTGTTTCAATGCCTCTTTGTACCGGTGATGTTGCAATGAAAGAGTGATCTTCTCAAACACTTCCTTCACGTGTGCTTTGTGCACGCCGACGCAAACGTGCGCATCGTGGGTTTCAAACGGTGATTGACCAGCCACTCGCGGTAGGCGTGCACCCAGTGTAAGAACACGGTGGACAAAGTTCCCGTAATTTGCATTCAATTCGGTGTTAATCTTAGCAACAAAGTCAGGCCAATTAAAGTCCGAGTCACTCAGTTCAGGCATAACGATGGTGAGGTAATACCGCAGCGTGTCTGGATGATAGCGTTCAAGAAAAGATGGGAGCCACACTGCGTGCTTTCGGGATTTTGAAAATTGACCGCCAGCCAACATCAGGTACTGCATGGCTGGAACATTGCTTTCAAGGGCTAATTCTCCTGGTCCAGGTAATGACACAGGATCTTTTGTCGAGAGCCCTTTGTGTGCATGATTCAAGCCAAGAATGAGGGCTGGCCAAATAATCGTGTGGAACGGTATGTTGTCCTTACCGAGGAAATACAAATGCCTTGGTTTTATCCCGGATTCAGACACCGTCCACCAACGCTTCCAGGTCTCTGCCCCCTCGGGCAAGGAGTCGGATTGGTGTTGAGCCCAAATACGAGCGCATGTCGAGTAACCTTGGACGGCTTCAAACCAGACGTAGACGCATTTTCCTTCCCAAGCATCGCCGTCCAACGGTACAGGAATTCCCCACGACAAGTCCCGAGTGACAGCTCGTGGATGGAGGCCCATGTCCAACCATTGTTTTGTCATTTCTCGGACATTGACCTTCCATACATTTTCCTGTTCAGCAGCGTGCTGTTCCAGAGCATCTTGGAACAGGTCCAATCGATAAAACAGGTGTTCAGTTTCACGGATGACCACGTTTGCCTTTGGGTTCATTTTTGATACTGGGTTCTTCAGTTCCACTGCCTCATACGTCGCTCCACAGGCATCACACTGGTCTCCCCGCGCATCGGTGGCTTCGCACGCAGGGCATGTTCCTTCCACGTAGCGATCCGGTAGGAAACGACCTGTCCCGTCCTCGTTAAGTTCGTAGTATTGTTCGGTTGTCTTTCGTTCAAAAAAGCCAGCATCGTCGAGGGATTGGAAATTTTCTTGCACCATCCGTTTATGTTCTGGGTCCGTTGTTCGGTTGAACAGTGCTCCACCGTATTCCGGCCCACGAGGGTCAATGGACATCGACCAACTGCAACCGAGGTCGAGCAATGCCTTTAGATTCGTTTCATGGTATTGATCTACAACTTGTTGAGGCGTGATGCCCTGGGTTTCAGCGGTCACGGTAATGGGGGTTCCATGTTCATCGGAACCGGACACCATCAGTACACGATTGCCCATGGCACGCTCAAATCGGAATTGAATATCTGGAGGCAGATAACATCCCGCTACATGCCCGAGATGAAGCGGGCCATTAGCGTAGGGCCATGCGACACAAATAAGGACATGTTCTCCTGTCATCAAGCCCCTCCAAGTGGTGCCAAAGGACGAGGCTTCTTGAGGTTCACCCATCACCATGACACCGGCAAACCATACTTCGTTAATCAGCGTCATTTTGAAGAACCCTGTTCTCGTCGGGTAAACTACGCCCGAAAGGGTAGGGGTCTGCGAGACAACATGGCAATTGACATAATTGCGACAGCGAATGTTGCTGTCAACGCCACAGGCGAAGGCGACATGGGTCTCCTCATTTTCTACATCACACTGGCTTTGGGCGTTTCATTTCTCTGCTCGATTCTCGAGGCCGTTGTGCTCTCAACACCGCAAACCTATGTCAACATCCTCCAAAATGAGGAAAAGAGAACAGCGGGAATGTGGGCGCATCTAAAAGACGATGATTCAGTACGTCCACTAACGGCTATTTTGACGCTCAATACCATCGCTCACACCATGGGAGCCGCCGGCGTGGGTTCGCAAGTACAGCAGATCTGGGGCGTTGAGGTACTCACAGCGGCATCCGCGCTTCTTACTTTGGCCGTCCTATTTCTTTCAGAAATCATTCCCAAGACACTTGGTGCAGCGTATTGGAAGCGCTTATCGACCCCATCTGCCTATCTCCTCACCGGGATGACAAAATCAATGTTTTTCCTCATCGGGCCCATCCAATTTCTCAAAGCCATCTTGCCAAAATCAAAGAACGCCATGGTCACAAGAGACGATGTTGCTGCCATGGCTGACTTGGGGGAAATTGAAGGGGCCCTTGAAGAGGCTGAAGAGACCATCATACACAACCTACTTGGATTGCGAGATGTTATGATTACGGACGAAATGACGCCACGGACTGTCGTATCTGCGTTTGATATGAACCAAACCATCCAACAGGTGCTCGATGAAAACACCATTCTTCGGTTCTCACGAATACCGGTTTACGACGAAAACATTGACAACATTCGCGGACTTGTTATTCGGTCAGAGATTTTAATGGCTGCCAGCCGAGATGAATGGGATGTCCAGCTAAAAGACATCATGAAACCGATTCTCAAACTTGAACAGGGAGGAACCATTGAACAAGCCTTGGATGTATTTCTCACCAACCGACAGCAATTTGCCCTCGTGAAGGATGAATTTGGTGGTACATCAGGGATACTTACAATGGAAGACGTCATGGAGACACTGCTCGGCAAGGAAATCGTGGATGAACTTGACGAGGTTGAAGACATGAGAAAGTTGGCCAGAGATCAAGCCGCTCAAACTCAGGAAGAATGAGGAAATTGCTCGTCCAACCAATCGTCGATGACGCTCTTTCTTGAGGCTGATTCATGCGACCCTGAATGCCTAAGGTCGCTCAACAAGTGAACCTGCAAAAGTCCTCCATAGGGGTGTCCACTCATGCATTTTATCAAACGCTCATGGTGGACAGCACCAAGTCGTTCGTCTGGTTCTGCCTGTACCAAAAGGGTCGGTTCCTTTGTCATCCCCCAAGAAGGGATGTCTGCATCGCTTAGACTTGATATCATCCGCTTTGGTCCGTTGATCGCGTTGAAATGGCGAATGGTCTTTGCCAAAACCCATGGGCGAAGCAATGGTGGGATGCGAAGCATGTTGCAGGTCTCGTGATGTATCTCGGTGTAGCCTGTCATCGGAGACTCGAATATCCATCCTTTGATACGGGTACCAATGGTTAATTCATCTCTCCTATGGCTAATGCGGAGACCCACAAATGCGCCCATGCTATGCCCAAAATAACACACGCTGTTCTCAAACCACTGTGGATGCGTTGCCTTCAGTTGATTCATGCTAGAAATTAAGACTGTGGTGGTCTCTTCGGCACTCCATTTAACAAGACGATCCGAACCACCGTGGCTGGGCAAGTCAACCACGATGACGGTCCAGCCACGCTCAATGAACGAAGACGAACGGTGCAACATCCGCATAGCGCCAGCTGTCCATCCGTGAATAACCCATGCCACCGGAGCATCAGAGTTCCCTTGGTGGACATAGTGCACAATGCAAAGGCCATTGCTTTGGATTTCAATGCGTTCCCAGTTGGGATCGTTAATTGGAGGCTTTCTCCGCCGTGGGGATCGAAAAGACCATTGCGTCATTACCTCGAGATAAACGAGAAACGACGTTAACATCATCGAGAAGAGTGAACTTAACATGGAGAACCTAAACACAACAAGGGAAGTGATTAGTCCACTCAATGCCACAGCAATAGGGAGGACATGGTTACGTTGGCGCGCCCATCGTAGCATAGGACCCGCACCTGGAAAACTTGCGCTCAGTCTTCTTGGGTTGGCGGCTCTTCTTCGGATGATGATGCTTCTTCTTCAGCCTTTTTAATATCCTTTTTTGCCTTCCTTTCTTCTTGCCGCTTGAGGATTTGGTCTCCAAAGTTGCCCATGTTGTCAAGTCGCGCCCAGATACCTGTTGCTTTTTCTTCCTCTGTTGGCACGTACTTCACGAGATAGGCCCGAAACGCTAGGTCATACAGGCCTTGCCCCATTGCGCTTCCGCTGCGAAGGTAACGGTCAACGAACCAAAGAACCATGAAAATTGATCCAAGTGAAAAGTAAATGATGGCCATTGTACTATCTTCTTCAGTTAGATTTTGGAATTGTGTCGCAACGAGGATTAAACCGATGAGCGAGAGCAGACCACTGGTGTTGACTAAAATTCCGTGAAGGAACACAGGGTTGGTACCGTCTCCTCGTACGAACTTGGTTCGGGACACAAACTGTCCAAGATTTCGACTGAATTTCATTGGGATAAATATTGCATTCACAATAATGATTCCGCCGCTGGCAGCGAAGAGAATGGTTGTGATGATTCCCGTATCCGATGACGCGATGAAAAGAGCGGCAAAGAGCACACCGAAATTAATGAAAAAGTTAACCAGCGACGAGATGCGCTTGTTCATTTTCGTTGCTAACTCGTATTCGTCAGAGAGCGCCATTGGACGTGCCCGAGGAGCGCGCTCCTTCTTCACTTTGGCAGGTTTTGCGGTCTTCGCCTTGGCCTTGGCCACAGGCTTAGCTTTCGCCACGGGTTTGGCCTTAGCCACGGGTTTGGCCTTGGCCACGGCTTTGGCCTTCTTGTTATCGCCTTCACTGGCTGCTGCTTTATCCAATAGTCCCATGGTGTTCACTCTTCCTTGTATTGATCGCCAATTGCCTGGTAAACATTGAAGTCTTCAGAACCAACAAATTCAGCGATTGAATCAGGTGACATGTTTCCAAGTTGGTCATCGACCATGACGTAAAACATGGCTCTTGTTTCTTCGTCGGTGGTTTCGGGAGATTCAATAACGTCTCGATACATTTCAAACCCTGGGCTAGCGACAAAATCATTGACGATGTTTTCCGGGAGATGATCACCGAGGAGATTGTCAACAATTGAGACAAACTGAGCAAAGAGCGAATCCTCTCCTTCATCCGATGCTTCAGCGGTGGCCGGTTCCATCGGCTCAGGTTGAGCGCCTTCCTTGAGGGCCTTTCGCCGACTCATGAGTGCCTGTAGCGTGGGGGTTAATTCAGCCAAGGTTTGTTTATCACCCAGTGATTTTGCTTCTTGGTAGAGCGGTTTTAGCGTCCGCAACTCATCCTCAACTTGCTGAAGTTCGCTTACCGGTTCGGCCGGTTCATCGTTGAGGAGTTCAACGGTCGGTGCGTCTCGTATTTCAGCCACCTTTTCTTCGACAGCCGCTTTGCGCATGACGATGATTTCCCGATCTAAATGGTGTCCGAATCGATCGGAGTATCGGTCAAGCAACGAGCCTGCCTCTTTATTGCTAATTCTGTCAATGTGTCCGTAGATTTGCTGGAGAGGTTTTTCAGAGCGCTTCGCCCAAAGTTCCTTGTAACCCTTTTCTTCTGTTATGCCAGACAATGTTGTGCCTGGGTCATTTACAGGGCTCGGCAGGGGCGTATTGGTTACCTCTGGCATAGGTGCAGGAGCAGGTGTAGACACCGGTGCGGGAATGGCGCTTGATGTGTCCGGGGCCGATGGGAGACCGGGAAGTGGGGGCAATGGTTGGCCACCGGGGGGCAAAGGCAGTGGAGCGGGAAGCCCTGCTGGGGGTGGTAAATCTGGCATAGGCAGGGTGGCTTCCGATTTCTTGGATTTCTTCCCTCTGCGCAGACCCAACGGACTCACCTCGTCCTAAGGGATGAGAAACCACCCTTGAACCTTACCGGTCGTTGGCCCGGTAAAAGAAGTGTTCTTTCAACCCTATTCTTCACTTCAAACCAGCTTCGCCCAACCTTTCAAGACGAGGAATGTCGCACCTGATTCGTGCACGCGAATACGATCACCTGCGGTGCTTTCGTGTCGTCGGTCGCCAAATTGAGCAACGGCATCATCGACCAACCACTCTACATCCATGGTTTGGTCTAAACCAAGGACGTAGGCTTCATTCAGAGGGTTATACGGATTTGAACCATCCGGGTCCAGGCGCGACAAAGGAAATTCACTCACTCTCATTCCGGATTTTCCGTGCAGCGAAGTTGGCCATCGAATCTGTCTTCGGACGTCAATCGTGACCACCTCGTCCGTTTCTCCAGCCGAACCCAACACCACAGAAGCATCTGCCTTTAACAAGTTTAGAAAGAGAGCTTGATAGTTGCCTAAAATCTCGAATTTTCCGTCCCGCAATCGCTCAACACGGCGATCATGACCCAAGATTTCAGCCAGTCGTTTTATGGCGGTTGCAGAACGTTGCGATGTGTTTCCTTCGCGGTCTTGAAGGGATTGAAGAGCCGATTCAAGTCGTCGCAATTCTGGGCCGCTCCCTTCTGCGCCACGTTGGATCTGGCGCAGTGTTTCGATCATTGAGTCCATCCCCTGCCGAATACGTTGCGTCCATCCTTTGGCTTCCATGTCATGGTACCGTGCAAGACCTCCCTGAACATCGACGCCCTCGCCACGAATGTGTGAAACAAGTTCTCTACGCGCCTCTGAGTCGAGATGGAACAAGTTGGGATCTCGATAATGGAGGTGGAAACCACGATGCCCGGAAAATGTCACTTGGAGGTAGTCCTCCGAGAAACCAAATTCAGGTTCGAGGAAATCGTTCCAGAGGGCCCAGGCTTGTTCTTGGATGACCGCCAACATTCCAGGGAAATCACGGTCTGTCACACCCGGAAGGTGATCTCCATCCAAATCGAAGATCAAATCTGCCCCCTGCCAGAGCTTGTCAGCCATTTTAAGCTCAAATGGTCGTTGCCAATATGCCGTTGAGTAAAAGCAAGAATGCATAGCTCTCTGTGTGAGGAACGATTGGACTTGGTTCACGCTTGAGAACGATTTGTGGCGTAAAGGAGGGGCGCCACCAAAAGGAATGAACATCCATTCACGTGTTTTGATCCTCGGTGGAGACCACACCGATGCGTGTTGATAATACTGGCCAAAGCGATGCGCAAACCTTGCCCAGCCACTTGACATACGCGTCCCTCAAACGCACCAAACGGTGAGGGTTCTTGAAGAAAGCAGTATTATTCGTGCTTCATCCAAAACCGCTCGTCAGCGTCGGTGACCTCTGTGGCTGTGTCAGAACCCGTCTCTTTGACGTAACATTTCCAACACATGTAGAATTTATCCACGACCATGGCGTTGCCAAAGGTAAGCCGGGTGCCACATTCGTGACATCGGGGGCCCAATTCTCCATTTGGTGCTTGGGCAAGTTGGATGTGATCATGTGGCATGAGGTCGCTTCCTGGTAACCGGTCATCGCCTTAGTCTTTGAACTTGAGGGGCACTACCATTGCGTTTGTTCAAACTCTGCACCGTCAACCCAGGCCAAGAGATCGAGGGCAACAATGCATGACTCTGCCACCTCGGGCTTCGGATCACGGCTGAATTTTTTGAGCGTCGGCAACACCGAACGGTCCCCAATGGCTCCCATGGCTTCCGCCGCTTCGTGGCGAACCATGACGTGTTCTTCCTCGTCTGCAAGGCGTTCGATAAGGGTGGGAAGGGCAACGACGTTTTGCATTTGCCCGAGGACGTAAGCGATTTCGTGTCGGAGAAGGGCGCTCGTGCTTGTAAACCCTTTGCAGAGCGCTAGGCAGGCGTCGTCGGAGCGCTCATTCCGTAGGGAAAAGACGGCTCTCATCCGCTGAAACATAGGTGATTCTTCATCACAGAGTCGTGCGGTCAACTCGGATACACGGTTGTTTGGCAAAGGCGGTGCGGGGTCGACGGAGCCGTATTGGCTCACCTGAGGAATGCGGCCTTTGCTGGACATCTGAGTCCCTCACGGCTCACCAATAAACCGCATGTTAACGGCATCAAAATCCGGACGAATCATGCCGAGTTCTTGACCTTCTTTGATGAAGAGGCGCACAGAATCACGGCCTTCTTGCTGATAGTCAATCGTCCGGTCGTTAACGTACATGCTCACGAATTCTTTGTTTGTTTCATCGTCAATGCCGCGACCCCAAGCTTTTGCAAATTCAAGGGCGTCATCTGGTGAGTTGAGGGCGTGCTCAATGCTCATTTTCGTGTACATCGTGATGTCTTGCATGACGTCCTCGCCAAGGTCTCGACGCACGACATTGCCACCAAGCGGCATCGGCCAGTTGGGCGTGCGTGCGTTCCACCATTTGCCCAAGTCAATGAGAACGTCCAGATCGTGGTCAACGTACGTCAGCTGTCCTTCGTGAATGATGAGCCCACTGAGGTATGTCCCATCGAGTACTCGGGGGATGATTTCGTCAAACGGGACCACGGCGATTTGGCAATCTCCCCAAGCCAGGCGAAGCCCGAGATGCGCACTGGTTTT
>DANX01000052.1 GCA_002502295.1 Euryarchaeota archaeon UBA561
TCCCGTATCAACATCATTTTCTCCGACGACGTCTCAATGCTTGGACCGTCCTTTACCATCCGTAAATTCGCAGAGGAAACCATCTCTGTTATTCAACTCATCAAATGGGGCACGATGTCAGCCCAACAAGCGGCTTACATCTGGATTTGTCTTGAATACGGCATGTCCGTCCTTGTCTCCGGAGAAACAGCATCTGGAAAAACAACGACCCTGAATGCCATTCTTCCCTTCATTGACCACAACGTCAAAATCTATTCCGCAGAGGACACGCCCGAGGTCAAAGTCCGCCACAAGATTTGGCAACGCTTGGTCACACGTGATGCAAAGAACGAAGATTCTCGCGTCGAAATGTTCGATCTGTTGAAGGCCGCTCTACGAAGCCGTCCCCGTTACATCATCATCGGCGAGATACGAGGTGTTGAAGGCGCTACTGCATTCCAAGCAATGCAGACTGGCCACCCGGTCATCGCCACGTTCCACGCATCGTCCATCGTAAAAATGATTCAGCGTTTCACCGGTGATCCAATCAACGTCCCCATCCGTTTCTTTGACAACCTTAACTTCGCTATCTTCCAAGAAGTGGTGGAGGCTCCTGGGGGAGGCATTGCTCGCCGTATTACCGGGATTGATGAGGTCATCGGCTACAACAAACACAGCGACGGTGTGTTGACCCGTGGTATGTTTGAATGGGACCCGGTTAAGGACAAGCACTACTTCCGTGGTATGTTCCAATCCCATCTGCTGGAAAACAAGATTGCCGCCATGGCTGGTTTCTCCAACAAACGAGACATCTACGACGAAATGCTTCGTCGCGCCGATGCCATTCAGCGTATGGCAGACCGAGATTTGACGCATTATGACGATGTGTTCGATCTACTCGGACTGTACTACAGCAACGGCTGGGACCACTTTAGCCGAGCCATTGACACGTGGGTCGGAATCAATCACAACTGAGGATGATGAGACATGGAGCGCATGCCAATTTGGCAAATTGCCCTTCGGCGTCTTGAAATGCCGATTCCTCGGTTTCTTTCGTTGTATGTCGCTCCAATCGTGGTAGCGACTTTTCTGATCTCCATTTTGTTGGTCTTCTTGACCGGTGGTTTGGCAGATGGGGCACTCTTTTCGGGGTTCACCGGTGTTCTCTTTGTCATCCTGCTCACGCTGATGTCGGCGGCCGCCGCCGTTGTGTTCCCTGTTTTGGAAGTCACCCGATCCGCAACGCTGATCGAAGAAGAGATGCACATGTTCATCACGCGGATGGGCATTCTTTCCATCGGCGAGGTTGGAGCCCAGTCGATTTTCGATATTCTCAAACAAATGCGAGATTACGGTGAATTGGCATCGGAAGTGAAGCGCATCGAAACCTTGGTTGACAAATGGCACACCTCCCTGCCCGAAGCAGCTCGTATCGTGGCTCATCAGAGCCCGAGTCCATTATGGTCTGATTTCCTCGACCGCATGGCGTTCTCAATCGAAGCAGGTCAGCCCATCGATGAATTCATGCGCTCAGAACAGGAAACCATCGCTGAACAGTACAACACCCTCTACGACACCCGTCTCGAATCGGTTGACACATTGAAGGAAATCTATGTCTCGCTAACGACCGCTGGATTGTTTGGGTTGGTCATCGCTGGTATCCACTTGGTGCTTTTCGAGGTCGGTACCGCCAGCGACACTCCCATTGAAGTAGCGAGCCGTTTGCGTTTTTTGCTGCTGGCGTCCCTCGTCTTTATGTTCATTCAAATCGGTGCAGTTTTTGCTTTCCGAGGCACCATCCCAAAGGATGCAACCTTCGCCCGGGACGAAATGGACACACCCTTCCGCATTAATTTCCGCCGGTCCTTGTTGCTCTCGGGAGGAATTTCAATCGGTTTGGTGGTCTTATCCACCCTCACGCTGATCTGGACGTGGGACATCATCACAACGCAATGGGATAAATACGGGTTGCTGTTCATTGCTTTGCCTTTCTCACCGTTGCTCATTCCGGCTTTGATGGTGCGGCGGGAGGAAAACCAAATTCAACGCCGTGATGAGACGTATCCTGACTTTATTCGTGCCCTCGGTGGAACAGCCCAAGCGCGTTCATCCGAGCCCTCAGCGACCATCAAAGCACTACGTGGCATTGATTTTGGTATGCTGGACAACTCAATCGATCGCCTTGAAAAACGCCTATCCACCAGAATTGACTCGGATCGCGCTTGGGATTACTTCACCGCCGACACCAACTCGGCGGTTATTTCTCGCTACACGCGCATTTACATCGAAGGTTCGCAATCATCCGGTCAACCAGCTGGTACCGCGGAAATGGTGTCCCGCAGTGTTGGAAATTTGCTTTCTCTCAGAAATCGCCGAGCGCTTTCAGCCAACACAATGTGGGGTGTAGCACTTGGGTTGTTGATTTCCAGCGTCGCCTCGCTCAACGTCACCACGTCCATCGTTCTGCAACTGGGTGAAGCGATTGCAGGCGTCGCCTCAGGTTTGGTCGACACGGAAGTTGGCGCTCTATCCGAATTTGCAGGGGGCATTGCCTTACCCGTGATGGAAGATGCTTCGTCGGTTGACGATAACATTCGAATGTTCAAGATCATCATCTCGTTGTTGATTCTCATGCAAGTGATTGCCGTATCCTCCATTGCAACACGGCTGCGTGGTGGTACCCGAACGAGCGCCGTCGGACAGATGATTCAACTTACTTGGGTAGCGGGTTTGGCTTCGCTGTTCACTGCCATTGTCCTTGAACAGGCAAGCAGCATCTTCAGCGTCTGATGGGCGGGAACATTCATACTCCCACTCCGCCAAGTAATGTTCATGCAAGCCCCACTTCCTCCTCCTCAAGCCGCCGCCTCTCCCTATCAGCCACCTGCTGCGGCCATGGCAAAAGGCAACATGTACTCCTTCCAGAAATGGTTGATGATCGGCATGATTCTTCTTGTGTTCTCAGCCGTGTTTGCACAGTTCCCGCTGTCTTCCTCTGCACCAGACATCACCGATTACGATGTTACGGATGAAAAAGAAGCTGATCAGTACCTCGATGACATGGACAGCTACGAAGGGCAAGTAGCGCTCTTTGGTGCCTTTTCCAGCATCCTTCAAACAGGAGCCATCGTCATGCTCGGGTATGCCTTTTTCCGGGAATCCCAAGAAGATGCCAATCAACACGTCGCCGTCCGCATTACCATGATGCTTGCTGGCGTGGTGATGGTAACGGGTGTTGTGGGACGAAGTTTCTCTCTTTTCTGAGTTCAACGCTTCATTTCTTCGCGAATTCGTTTCTTGGTCGCCGCCCAAGAGCAAATTGGACACGTTGTCAAATCGTGGTAGCGTGCTGGGCAGTATTCTCGGCCGAAGAATATGATTTGCAAATGGAGGTCGTTCCACAGGTCCCTTGGAAAAATGGCCTTGAGGTCCTTTTCGGTTTTTTCCACCGTTGTTCCGTTGGATAGCCCCCATCGAGCGGCCAGTCGGTGAATGTGGGTGTCGACTGGGAAGGCTGGGACATCAAAGGCTTGGGCCATCACGACCGAGGCAGTCTTGTGGCCCACGCCCGGAAGGGCTTCCAGGGCTTCGAATGAGGCAGGAACTTCACCGCCGTGTCGCTCAACGAGCAGTTCAGAAAGCCGCTTGATGTTTTTGGCTTTGGTGGGAGCCAACCCCACCTGACGGATGTCAGCAAGAATCGTCTTCACGTCCAAGGTAGCCATGACCGCCGCCGAACTGGCTTTAGCAAAGAGGGCTGGTGTGACTTCGTTGACCTTCAAATCGGTGGTTTGAGCGCTCATCAGGACGGCGACCAGCAATTCGAACGGATTGCTATGGTCGAGTGGAACAGGGATGACAGGATAAAGTGTCTGCAGTTTATCTGCAATGATGTCGGCTTTGATTTGCCGCTTCACAACACCACTCATCCTTCGTAGGTGGCGCTGTATTCTTCACCGGTTTGCCATCCAAAGTAGATACCTGCAAGGACAGAGGCAAGGGGGATGGCGTTGCAAGCGAGGATGACGCCGGGGCTGCCGTTGTCCATTGGTTTGCCCAAAATGTACCAAACAATCAGGCCGAGGACAAGGCCGGGAAGAATCATCATGCTGCCCATGATGATGGTACGGAGCGTGCGCATGGTTTAACCACGGAGGGGTGAGTCAAGAAGGTGTGCTTTCCACTTAACGGTGCATTTGCTCGTGAAGTTCAGCCCATGAAAGGGCATTGAGCGTATCGTGCGGTTCAATCCAACCCTTGCGGGCAGTCATGACTCCATAGGCGACGTCACTCAACCCCCGAATGGAATGGGCGTCGGGATTGATGGCGACAGGGACACCCAAGCCTTTGGCGTGCTTGCACAAGCGCCAGTCAAGGTCCAGTCGGTAAGGGCTGGCGTTGAGCTCAATGGCCTTCAACCGGCCCTCATCGTTGTGTTCCGCCATGTGTTCAAGAACAGCAAACAGGTCAACCTCGTAACCTTCACGCCCTTGCAGTATGCGGCCGGTTGGATGTCCCAATACTTTGGTAGCCGGATGATCGATTGCACGAATCAACTCCTCGGTGTTTTCAAGTTCATCTCGCCCCCTCCATTTGGTCATGGCGTGAACGCTTGCGACGACGTAATCAAGTTGGGACAAGACATCGTCTGGATGGTCGAGTTTCCCTCCTGCCAGAATGTCGGACTCAACCCCGTGGAAGAGTCGGAAATCAACGCCGTCGTTTGCCCACTCAGCGTTGTATTGCTTGATGGTTTGACCTTGCTTGAGGAGGTCTTCTGCGCTTGCTCCGTTGGCGATTTTAAGGGAGGGGGAATGGTCGGCGATGCCCAGCCAGTTCCATCCCATTTTTCGAGCGGTGTCTGCCATCAATTCCAGGCTTGCTTCGCCATCTGAAAGCGTCGTATGGTTGTGGAGAGCGCCTCGGATGTGATTGTTCTTGATCAGGTCGGGAAGGGCACCGTTCTGTGCCGCCTCCACTTCACCCATGTCTTCTCGAAGCTCAGGTGGGACGTAGGCCAAATCAAGGTGTGCGTAAATGGCTGCTTCGTCGGCAGCCGGTAGGGAGTATGCTGCTGCGTCCATTCCCTTGAGTTCCCCTGCTTTGTCTTCAGGAATCAAACCAAACTCATTGAGGCGCAGGCCCCGGTCAATGGCCCGCTGACGCATGGCGATGTTGTGTTCTTTGCTTCCCGTAAAGTAGGCCAGTGTGAACGGTTCAACGTGTTTTGGGACCAGGCGAACTTGAGCATCAATGGTGCCGCTCGCTTCCAATTGTTCGTAATCATCCCCGCCGATGGCGTCCAATACATTTGAATCAATGTGGCCAACGGTGAACGAATCATCAAAGATGGACGTGTCGAGAATGAGGCTGATTTTGGAATCGCCCGCTCCCTTCACATCGGCGATGCCGGGAAGATTGAGAATGGCGTTCGCCACCGTTTCATGGTCGTCCTTGTCGACGGCCACCACCACGTCAAGGTCCCCGATGGTGTCTTTCCTTCGTCGAGCACTTCCAGCCAAGGTTGCGCGGTGAACCCCATCAAGAGCTGCAATTCTTTGCTGAAAGGCCTCACCATACCGCAGGCCAATGTCAAGGCGTCGTCGAGCCCTGAATCGGGAGAGCAGTTCAATTCCATCCAGCATTCGCTGCTGAGATTTTGCTCCAAAGCCTTTCATTGGAGCGATTTCGTTGTTGAGAGCTGCCTCTTTGAGCCGTGCAACCGAATCCACGCCGAGTTCGTCGGCCATCAATTTAATGCGCTTAGGTCCGAGACCAGGGATACCAAGCATCTCGATCAATCCCGGTGGCGTGTTGGTGTGAAGGTCAATCCAATCATCGGGCCATCGTCCTTCCGAAATCGCCTGCGTGAGGGCACTTCCCAGACCCTTACCAATCCCTTTCATGTTGAAAATTTCTCCACTCGCAACGAGTTCACCCAAGTCTTCGGTCAAGCTACCAAGCATTCTACTTGCGTTTTGGTACGACCGTACTCGGAACACGTTGGCGCCTTTCAACTCCAACAAGACCGCTACTTGGTGCAACGCATTGGCCACTTGATTTCGTGAAAAAAACGGCGGTCCGGTGGGGCGCGGTTTCGGGAGGATGAACGAACCACCGGCCATAGGAAGAAGAGGGTGACCACCCTAAACAAAGGTTCGCTCACGCCCCCATGTTCAAGAACGCCATACGCTACGGGTGAACATGGTGGATGCTGCCTTGGTTGAGGTCGTGGCGGAGATTCTCTGCGCCTCTTCGGCGGTTCTCTTTACGTTTATTGCAACGTTTTCCCGTTCACCAAAGGCAGAAAACATCGTCCAGAACATTATCTTCTTTCTGCTGCTTTCCGCGGCCGCCGTGCTGTGGTGGTTGCCAAGTTTAGGTGGTGAGTTGTGGGGTTCTGATTATCTGCCTCGTCCCTTGGCCCTGTTCTGCATCATTCTCGCCATTTCGGCACGAATGAACATCAAAGGAGAGAACGTCTCGTTCGGAGCGAACCCTCACAGCATCAAGCGTCAATCTGAAGAGGAATGAATCTGACCTCTTTCCACGGACGTTCCTTTCATCGGACGCTTCGCCGCTTGGAAGGGGGAACCTCTATTGACGGTGATAGCGAGGCTCATCCATGGCAGATGTAGGTCCAATCATACCGTATTATCTGCGTACCATTCGAACCATCGACCTTTCCACAGGCAATGTTCTGGGCGTGAATTACATCTACGGTTTGTTGTCCATCATCACGTTCATGTTTTTGGTCAGTCTTGCTCTTCTAATCATTAAGGCGAGGCCCAAAAACCCAGAAAATAGGTTCATGTTCGTTCTTTTACTCGCTGAAGCATACAGGGTTGTCTCAAACTGGTACAATACCTATCCATTTCAGGGCTCTGATGGATTTGTTGAATGGATTTCCTATTACAGGGTAGGGTGGTATTTCTGTTCCATAATGTGCATCATGATGTACATCTCAACCGTCTCCTTTTACCCTCCAAAGAAATTGGAATTTATGGCTCACCCCCGCATTCGAAACAACTTGTGGTGGTTCCTCCCCCTTGTCGCAGGCATTATCATCACTGCTCTTGTGTCTGCAAACGGTATCGTCGGCACCGTTGGTGGGGCATACTACGTGGAATGCGAAGAAGGTTCAGAAGGTGGGCCGGCACGGGTTATTTCGTACGCTGATTCGGAGCCGATCACCGCTTCATGCGGAGAGGCCGATGAGACCAGTTATGTCCCCTACTCATTCTTCGTCCCAGGCTCATCAACCATCGGGAAGATATTGTTGATTTCGCCGGTCTTTTCAGCCATCGTAGCAATGTTGTTTATGCGGGCAGGGTGGAAGCGATTCAACGAAGAACCAGGCCGTGAAAACGAAGCCATCGAAGCACGTTCGTTGTTCCTTGGCTTTGCTGGTAAAGCAATCATCAAGGGGACGATGGTGTTCTGCATCGTCTTCATGGCCATCCGATTTGGTGATTTCAATCTCGCTGATGTGACGACCATCATCGACACTGAAGGCGAGGGCGTAGTTTTCATGTATCTGTTGTTGTTCTATGGTTTCTTGTTTAGCATTCTTCTGACGGGAATGCTTGAAGGGTTCATGTTCACCTATGCTATTCTCAAGAATGAAATTCTTGGTATTGACGAACAACTGCGGCGGACCTTTAGCACAGCACTTTTTGCTACCGCCGGTGGCATCGCCCTCGTCATCACTTCTGAACTGGTTGAGAGTGTGATTCCCGGTGGAGGTCTCATGGCAGGATTCATTGTTGGTGTTCCGTTGGTCGTTCTACGGAAACCCATTTTTGGAGCCATACAGAACTTTTCATCGGTTCTTATGCCAGAGGCGTTCACGGCCAACGAGAAAAGCTATCTCGAAGCCTATGACATTGCCATGGAAGATAAAATCATCACGGCCGAGGAACGAAAGTTCCTCGTTCTTCAGGCGAAGACTCTTGGGCTTGATCAAGCGAGAATCAACCACTTGGAAGGGTGGTATGATGGCCAACTCTCCGAAGAAGAGGAGTGATCAGATGATTTCGCCTTGGGGTCCACCCTCGTCGTTCTTGTTGCCTTCGGCGGCTTCTTTGGCCATTTTTTGATCGATGAAGGTACGCATGTACTCTGGCAGTTCACCGTTGACAAAGATTACGTCGCTGACGTTGTCGAGTTTTTTCAGTGAATAGTAAATTTGCATGGCGGTCATGGGTGTTGACGAGCATCCGTTGCACCCTCCGTCGAGCGAGAGCATGATGTTGCCCCCGGCGGTATCGATGACGGTCACAACACCATCGTGGGCATCCAGTACCTCCTGAACGGGTCCAATCTCAGCGAGGATTTCCTCTGCTGTTATGCTCATGCTTCGCCCCAGTCGTTCATCCTCTTTGAACGATTGCCCGCCTCCTTCCGGCCGGTACTTGGTGGCGACGGAGTTCTCTCAAAACCCAATGGAGGGGTTATTTTTGGTGGGAACGGCTTATCAAGGGTTCTCAAGTGGCCGAGGCAACAGGTGTTTATTGATGATGGATAACATTGCATTGATTTCGGCGGTCGCAGGAGCCATTGGACTGGCTATTGCGTTCATGCTCTACCAACAAGTGAACAAAGTAAAAATTGACAACGAAACCGTTGCGGACATTACTGAAGAAATCCAAAAAGGCGCTATGGCGTTTCTTTTCGCAGAATACCGCGTCCTCGCTGTGTTCTGTGCCGCCGTTGGAGGTTTGCTTTTCTGGCTGAACGATTATGAAATCGAGACGACGCTTGCATTCTTTGCAGGTGCTCTGACCTCAGTTCTTGCCGGCTTCTCGGGAATGCGAGCTGCCACTTCAGCCAACGGTCGAACGGCCATGGCCGCAAAGTCCGATGGACAAGCTGGCGCTCTTGCTGTGTCCTACAACGGTGGAGCCGTGATGGGACTCTCCGTGGGAGGTCTTGGCCTTCTCGGAATTTCCTTGGTTGCTTTCTGGCTCGGTGCTGGTGAAACCGACGCCGACGGTGGCATGAACGCAATTTCAGCCGCCGCTGGATTTGGTATGGGTGCTTCATCCATCGCTCTCTTCGCTCGTGTGGGTGGAGGTATCTACACCAAGGCTGCCGACGTCGGCGCTGATCTCGTCGGTAAAGTCGAAGCAGGTATTCCAGAAGACGATCCACGAAACCCCGGTGTTATTGCCGACAACGTTGGTGATAACGTTGGCGACGTCGCCGGAATGGGCGCAGATATTTTCGAATCCTTCGTGGGTTCCATCATCGCTGCCATGGTCATCGCCAATGAATTCGTTGCTGTGGACGGCAACAACATCGCCCCAGATTACGTCATGATGCCCATTCTCCTAGGCTTGATCGGCTACATTGCCTCTGTCATCGGTGTGTTCTCCATGGCCTTCCTCAAGAACGGCAGCGATCCCGCTGCTGCGCTTCGAAACACCACGTTCATCGGAGCTCTCCTCTTTTGGGCGGGTGGCTACGGCGCCATCGGTGCCGATCTTATCGCTGTTGATATGGCCGTTATGCACGCTGTGGTTCTCGGAAGCATTGTGGGTATTCTCATCGGATTGGTCACCGAATACTACACGGGAATCGAACCCGTCTTCGGCATCAAAACCAAGGCCATTCCCCGCATTGGTGAAATGTCCAAGACCGGCCCTGCTACCAATGCTATCGCTGGACTCTCCGTGGGTATGATGTCCACCTTCGTGCCCATTGTTCTCATTGCAGGGGGCATCTTGGGCGCCAGCGAGTTCGGCAACAGCATCGGTGCTGACAATTCCTACGGCCTCTACTGCATTGCCATGGCGGCCATGGGCATGCTCGCAACGGTTGGTGTCACCATGACCGTGGACGCCTACGGTCCAGTGGCCGACAACGCCGGTGGAATTGCGGAAATGAGTGGGCTTGGAGACGACGTTCGAGCCATTACCGACGAACTTGACTCGATTGGAAACACCACTGCTGCCGTCGGAAAGGGCTTCGCTATTGGCTCCGCTGCTTTGACCGCCCTTGCTCTCTTTGCTGCTTACACCACCGCTGTTGGTGGCGTGGCTCTTGATTTGACCACGCCTCGCGTTGTCATCGGCCTGTTGATTGGTGGAGGCCTTCCCTTTGTCGTCGCCGCCATGACCATGACTTCCGTCGGCAAGGCAGCGGGCGACATGGTTCTTGAAATCCGCCGTCAGTTCAGGGAAATTCCAGGACTCCTGGAAGGGAAAGAAGGCGTGAAGCCAGATTCTCAAACCTGTGTTGACATTTCCACCAAAGCCGCCCTTCGAGAGATGGTCGGACCTGGCGTTGTTGCTATCCTTGCTCCAATTGTCATTGGAATGGGCCTTGGTACCGCAGCGCTCGGTGGAATGCTCGCTGGTTCGCTGGTCACAGGAGTGCTCATGGCGCTCTTCATGGCCAACGCTGGTGGTGCTTGGGACAACGCCAAGAAAGCCATTGAGCAAGATCACATTCCTGGTGCCAAGAAAGGCGATGCTGCTCACGATGCCGCCGTCATTGGCGACACCATTGGCGACCCATTCAAGGACACCTCTGGACCTTCGTTGAACATCCTCATCAAGTTGATGTCCATCGTCGCCGTGGTTCTTGCTGGCACTGGTAAGTTGAGCGAAAACGGCCTTCTGAACAACCTTCTCTGAGGGTCATGAGCGCTCTCCGAGAAGCGTTAGGCTTTCAAAAGAGGTCCCACAGGACGTACCATGCGTGCATACGTGTTGTCCCTGTTGATGATGACCGTGAGCCTCGCAGGCTGCATCAGCGGCGGCGACGTTTCCTCATCGGACATTGGAAACACCACTGAAGATGAATTGGCCCTGCCGGACTGGCAAATTGGGGACCAGTGGCTGTACACGTTCATCACCCCTGAGTTTGGAGAGGACAGTGCTCGCCTTGTGGTCGCCGATGTTCGAACGGACGACGGGCTGTTCATGTTGGGCATCTCTTCGGAGGGCGAGGCCCAACGGCACGCCGTGATCAATCACAATCCCTTCTTGGGTAGGGTCACCATGGACGGCCTTTCGGTCTACGAAAACGGCGAGCCGCAATCCGTGTTCAATTTCCCGTGGGCCGTTGACAACACATGGCAGTTCCGGCTCCTCGGTCAGGACTGGACGGCCTCCACCGACAACATCTACAACGGAGAAGTGACCGTTTCAGCCACATCCTCCGATGACCACACGCTGCGCTATGTGTTTAGCGGTCGTGAGGGCTTCATCAAGAGCCTGCTGTGGACGGACAACGAGGGAGTTGACCACCTGGAGATGAATCTTAACCAAAAGAAAACTGGCTACACCGGCGATGTCTTCTTTTACCGTGCAGGTGATATTCACGACAATTTGTACGTGGAAAACGATCAGGAAATCTACGACACTTTCCTCGATGATGGTTATTCTCCAAACGAAGCTTGGGATACCTTGGTGTGGTACCTTGACGTTGAAATCAGTCAGCAAGGTGGCTCGGGTTCACTGAGCATCAAAGACCACCAAGGGGCCTCTCCCCTTACCCGTGCTTGGGGCGCTGGAGCAACTGAAAAAGGCTCCTTCGGCACCATTCCATCAACCTCTGGTGAACACTCCATCACGGTGACACTGCGGGGTCAAGAGTCCTTTGTGCACCTGAAGGTTGCCGGTGCTTTGGTTCGCTCATGGACACTGTGAGGTGTCGAATTGCCCACCCTCATCATGATGCACGGGATGACGGGCGACGCCTCGATGATGCGACCTTTTGCAGAAAAAATCCTGCCCGAGGGGTGGACTCTCTTGGTTCCTGAGGCTCGTTTTCCACACCCGAACAGAGGCTATACGTGGTGGCGATACGAGGATTTTGAGGCAGATGTGACCCGTCGTATGTCTCTTTCTCGAAAGGAATTGATGGACGTTGATTCAAGTCTCTCACAACTTGAGAAATTGATTTCCGAAGAAGCCCCAATGGGTCCGCTTGTCGTGGGCGGATTTTCACAAGGCGGCGCCATGGCTCAGGAATTGCTTCAACTTCCCATAGCAGACAGGATTCAAGGTGTCGTTTGTATGGCTACCCGTTTGGTGCGACCGATGGAACTTCGCTGGCGATTGAGCGAGTTGGAGAACAAACGAATGTTTTGGATGCACGGAGAAAAGGACCTCCGTGTTCCCATTGAAGACGGTTGGGCCATTGCCCATTTATTCGAGTCTGCGGGATGGGCGGTTGAAATGATCGAACACCCGAAAGGACACATGATTCCAATTGAACATCATCAAGCCCTGAAAGAGTGGCTCACGACCTTTTCCTGAGGTATCGATTGGTCTCGTCAAAACCGCCGATGAACATGGGTTGGTCACCCCGCACGTCAAACACCACCGGGACCGTGCGGTGGCCTGTCGCTTGCACGATGATGTTCCGCATGCCCTCGTGTTCATCGAAATTGTACTCGGTAAAGCTCAGTTCTTTCCGGTTTAGGAGGTTCTTCAGGGCTCGGCAGTATCCGCAAAAATGGCCGGTGTAGATCAGAAAATCCGTTCCACATTCCTCGGCTTGGTCGAGAATCATCGCTTCTGACATGGTTTTTGGTCGCTCTCCGGGCCCTATAATGCCTTGTCCTTCCATGGGCCTTGATGCAGCAAACCAGATTGGATAACTTCAATTATCGCCCGTGGGCGTTGGATTGTATGCCTAAGATGGCTTGCATTGATTGCGGTGCTGCCGAGTTTGAGGCAGACAGCTGGCAAACCATGCTCGTTGCGATGATGCCTCACTACTTTGAGTCCCACCACGACGTCATTTCGGGAGCTACTGAACCGTCCCGTGAAGGCTGGATGACCCGATTTATGGATGCATATCGGGCGGCATCACAGCGTCAAAAGAATGAACTTTGAAGGGCTGGTTGAATACTGCCAATCATAAAGTCAAGGCGCTCGTAGGGATAACGTGGCCAACCTCGTTTTCATTCATGCTTCAGACGGAAGCAATGCTGCGTTGGCAGGCGAAGTTGAGGGTTATGCTGTCAAGCAGGGTCACACCGTGGAACACGTGTCCCTGAATGCATACGACTTCCCGATGTACACCGTGAAGACGGAGAAAGAGACGGAGGTTCTTCCAGGGTTAGCTGAACTCACGGCAGTTCTTGACAGAGGCGATGCGTGGTTTGTGTTCGCTCCCGAATACAACGGGTCCTACCCGCCGGTGCTCAACAACGCCATCGCATGGCTGAGCCGCGACGGAAACGATTTCCGCCGCTTGTTCAGAGACCGAACCGTCGCCTTGGCCACCCACTCTGGCGGAGGCGGTCAACACGTCATCATGGCCATGCGGATGCAATTCTCATTCCTCGGTTGCGTGGTGGTTGGACGCTCTCTGGTTGTCAACAAAAAGAAGCCACCCAATCCCGAAACCATTGAAGCCATGCTCAAATCCATGACGAGGAGATGAAAAGATGAACCGTGAAATTTCTGCTATTGTACCCACCCGGACCGTTCTCGAAGGAGGCGGTTTCAAAGTCCGACGACCCGCTGCCATGGGCCGGTTGATGAGT
>DANX01000113.1 GCA_002502295.1 Euryarchaeota archaeon UBA561
TAGATATTCAGGCAATCATCAAAGAACAGGAGGCCATGTTCCCCGGTGACCTCCAGGTCAACTGGATGTTCTACAGCAACACCTTTGATTACACACCTTGGTCCGAATACGCTGAATACTTTGGCTTTGAACCCTCTTCAGCCACCTTATCGCTTACAACTCAGCCTGGTGGCTACTTGGCAACGTCAACGTGCCTCGACTTATGGCCACTCTCAGACGACGAGCCACGAGTCTTTGATGCAGAGGTCAACGAAGACAATCAGCCCACACTGGTGTTCTGGCTCTCGGGTGCAGACTCAGCAGGTTCCACGGTTCGTCTTGCCGGAGGTCCCCAAGAAGATGGTAGCGTTCTGCCTATCTTCTCCGGGCAAGCCCAACACAAGTCGGAATACACCTTCATTGAGGAAAAAGCAACCTTCGAAATTGAGGACGTCCTCTTGAGCGAAGACCCCCGTGTTGGTGAAAGCATGAAACTCCGCATCAAGGTCAAGAACACGGGCTCCATGGCCGGTGTCGCCGACTTGGTCATCAAGTCCATCACCGACTCCGGAACACCCGTCGTAGAAGACACGATTTCCACGCCCGAACTTGGAATTCAAGAGGTCAGCGAATGGGTCGAAGTAACCCTTGCTCCTTTTGCAACTCAAACCACCGGCATGTACTACACCATCAGTTTGAACGGCTCCAGTACGACCATCTATGACGGGTCCCAAGAACAGTGGGCCGATATGTTCAACGTGATGGTCCAGGCTGAGGATGACTCCTCCAACCTTCTGTTGATTGTGGCCATCTTGGTGATTGTAATTGGTGTCCTCGGCACCGTTGTTGTTGTCCTTGCTCGTCGAGGCGGTGGCACGTCCATGCTTGACGACGAATACGAGGATGAGGATGACGAAGTTGGTTATACTGAATCCAAAGTGTTGGCTGAAATCCCTTCGAACGTCGATCCAGAAATGGCCCGTGCCATGAAGGAATTCCCACAGTGGACGCAAGAGGAGATTCAAGGCTACTTCGATCAAGGTTGGAACGTTGAATCGCTTCGAGATTGGGTCAACAATCAGTGAGGCCGAGGTATGCCTCCACAGTCGTGGAACGATGCGGTCTGGGAAGACCCGGATGGTGGTACGGTGATCGTTCACGGAACCATGCCGACCGTGGTCTATCCCAACGCCATGCGACCACGTGTAACATGGCATGGATTGGCACTCCTTGATTCGCCAGACGTGGTTGACCTATGGGAGCAAGAAGAAGTTGACGAAGCAGAATCCAATGGGATAAACCTCACCCACGCCCTTCTTTCAGGTGGGGCTTTTGGGAAATACGTTGAGGGTCTTTCGGCCCTTGAGGAGCTTCAGGGGGGGAGGTTCCCTGACCCTGAACCACGCCGTCTTCAACGAAATGCCGACCGCCACCAGCGCCCTGTGTTCTTCATTGAGCCATTGGCTGATGACGAAGATTGGGGGGAATACCTTACCCAGGAGGCCCGTGCCGTCTCTCACTGGAAAAAATTGCTGGGGATGATTCGGGTTGGAAAGCGGTGGAAAAAAAGTGTCAAACGCCACTTGTTTGATGCTCAGCCACCACCAAAAGGGCAATCGATCGACTATGCAACTGCGGGGGTATTAACCGCTGCGTGGTGGGAACTTTCGGAATGGTTGAGCACACCCGCGTTGGTCGAGCGTCGAGATGCGCGGTACGCCGCACGAATTCGAGGGGCTCTGGCTTCGTTGCGCAAGACCGAAGGCAAGGAGGCGACGTTGCTCTTGGTGCTCCATCGCCCCCACGCTCCAACCCTTCTTTCAGCGTTGAAAGCAAACGTCAATCCTGAGGAGATTTCATCAACGGCGACCGGTTCCACCCACATGGAGGAGGAATAGCATGGCCGGTGGTTCAATGGATGTGCGCGTCGAGAACCAACTCGTTCGTTTCGTTTGTCCAACTCCACTTGACCACGACCGGGTTGTCGCCGAGGTTGGCGGTCAGCGCAACAGTGGCGTCGTCATCAAAGCCATGGAACGGCCTCGTGCGACCTTGGTGGTGGATGAAGAAGGGCGCATCGTGGTTCATGGCACCCATCGAGTTGAAGCAGCCCGTGCTGCGGCGAAAGAACTCTTGTTGCGAATGGGCATGGACGACAGCGGCCTCGTCGCTGAAATGGGGCCAGTGGTCGCCTCATTCCAATTTGATCGAGCGCTTAATCTCGAGGCCATCCCTGCGAGTTTGCCGTCGGGAAAGGCCGAATTTGATGCTCGGCTTGGCTGCACGACCCTCACCGATGATCGTCACAGCCTCACTGTCCAAATTTGGCCGAATGGCAAGTGCATCGTGGCCGATGCGCGGCACCCAAACATGGTTGCCATGGCTGCCGTGTATTGGAACGGTGTGTTCAGCGACCGTGGGTTTTTCGTTGACCGAATTTGAGGGGACGCCATGGTCTATGACGGCCCAATTCTTGACAACCACTTCCACCTTAACCGTCGTGGCCTTTTTCTGGATGCTGCAAGGCAGTTCCAACGCGTGGGCGGTACCGACGTGGTGCTGGTCCACTGTCCTGACTTTTCGGCACCCCCTGAAACCCTTGAAGGCCATCGATTGGCTTACGCAGACACGGTTGCTATGGCGCACTCGGTTCGAGAAGAGGTTGGCATTGGCGTAAGGGTGGTCTTGGGGCCGCATCCCGCAGCCTTCGCCCAACAGTTTGAACGGTGGGTGAATGACGAGGGCGAGTCAGGGAAGGAACGAGCGGTTGAGAATTACCGTCATTCCATTGAGGCCGCTCTTTCCTTTGTCCATGAGGGTGATGCACACGCCATTGGTGAAGTGGGTCGCCCGCATTGGCCGGTGTCCGATGATGTTTGGGACCTCTCCAACGAACTGCTTGAGGAAACCATGCATTTAGCCGCTCAGGAAGGTTTGCCACTGCAGCTTCATGTCGAGGGCGAGAGCGATGATACCTACGCTGATTTGGCAACCCGGGCCCTCCGCCAAGGCATGGATTTGCGCAAATTGGTGCGGCACTATTCTCCGCCTGACGTGCGCTTCTCCAACACCCACGGTCTCACTCCGAGCGTACTGTGTGGAAAAGGGGCGTTGGAACGTTTGGTCGAAACACATGGGGAGGCCAAGAACGGGTTCTTCCTCGAGACGGACTACATGGATGACCCTCGGCGACCAGGAGCGGTTCTTGGTCCGAAAACGGTTCCAAAGCGCACCAAACAACTCCTGGACGCCGGAATTGACGAAGCGGTAATGTGGAACACACACAAAGAACTGCCCGACTTGATTTACGGCGAATAAATTGGGTTTGAGAACACCCAATTCGCACAACATGCCCCCATCACATTGATGAAAGAGAATCACCACGTACGTCCGTGAGGGAGATGCAGTTCACGCGCCTTTTGGGTTTGGCCGTCATCACGATGATGCTCTGTTGCCTGCTACCGGCGTCCACTGCACAAACACCCTCGGCCCCCGGAGTGGAGATTGATTGTCAAGAGAAAAATCCCGAGCTTGATGTGCATCCTCTCAACGATCCCGTCGTCGAGATCACCTGCACGGTGAAGAATCCCTCTTCCTTCCAGGAATCCATCAGTGTCGAAAAAGAGTGGGATGGCATCGAAATTGACATGATGCTGGAAGAGGACACCTTTGACCTCGGTCCCGACGAAGAGGAAGATTTCACTGTCTCGTTCACCGGTCAAACACGGCTCTCAGCGGAACTGTCGTATGATTTCACGCTCACGGCGACTGTCACCAACGTTGGCATGCTTGACTGGCCTGAAGCGCTGGCAACAAATGCCAGCGTGAGTGGTGATCTTAGCATCGCCACCTATGGAATGGTGGACCTGGAGATCTCCGACAAAAGCACGCGCACCATGGCTGAGGGTGACGAAGTGAGAATTTCGTTCCAGTTCCAAAACAACGGCAACGACGAAGATAAAATCAGCGTCACTATCTCAAATTCGGCTGAACTTGAACAAGCTGGTTTCCAGTTCCCGGGGGGCACATTTGTGGCCGAGGATGTGGCTGAAGACGGCGTTTCAACCGTCCGAGAGTTGGTGATACGCGCTCCATCAGAGGTGGCTGAAGATGCCCGGTATCAAGTCATCTTCCAGGCGGAAAGCGGAAACGACGATGACGCCCCAGTAAGTGAGATAAGCATCTCTATCCAACTTGAAGCAAGTGCCTCAGCAGGCGGCCTTGGTGGAGGCTTGGAAGAAGTTGACAAAGACACCCTCGTCATGTATGGGAGCATCGGAGCTGCCGTTTTGTTCGGGTTGATTTTCATCATCGCTCTCGCTCGCACGCTTCGCCGCCGAGCGAATTCACAACCCGTCTATGTTCCTCCCGTCGAGATGGAAGACGAAATTGAGGACGAAGACGAAGGATTGGATCTTTCTGAATTGGATGACCTTTTCTCCGAGGATGGAGACGACGAATTCGACGATGTGTTCGCTGACCTTTGACGGCTCGTTCCGGCTGTCCAGCTCCCCTCGTGAACTCGGCCGATGTGACACGGTTTCCTAGGCAAGACTCAAAGGCTAGGTGTAGCGTACTACACCTGCCCCAAGGAGGAATTTCATGCTTGGACTACATGGGAAAACGGCCTTTGTGTTTGGTGTTGCCAGCGAAGACTCCATCGCTTGGGCAATTTGTAAGCAATTGGCCGCTGCAGGCGTCACCTTGTATTTGGGCTATCAAAAGCGATTCATGAGCCGTGTCTTCAAACTGAAGGATGAACTTCCAGCCATTGGGGGATTTTACCCACTCGACGTTGCTTCCGATGCCACGACGCAGGAATTTTTCACCGCCTTTTCTGCAGAACATCCTGGCAAAAAAGCCGACATTCTCGTGCACGCCATCGGGTTTGCCCCCCGTTCGTGTTTTGACCGCCCCATCCTGTTTGTTGAGGACGAAGACATCAACACGGCGATGACCATCTCCGCCAATTCTCTCCAGCGTTGTTTGAAGCACGCCCTCCCTTACCTCAATCAAGGCTCATCCACCATCACCCTCACCTACGCTGCGTCCAATCGATTCGTCCCAAGTTACGGGATCATGTCAATGGCCAAAGCCGCCTTGGAATGTTGGACGCGTGAATTGGCTTGCCATCTCGGCCCAGAAGGGCATCGTGTGAACGCCATCTCTTCGGGGCCCATTCGAACCATTGCTGCAAGCGGCATACCCGGATTTGACCGAATTCTTGACCACGTTGAGGCCAACGCACCGTTGCGACGAAACGTGAGCCAGGAGGATGTTGCTGGAGCAACCCTGTGGCTCGCAAGCCCGCTCGCAGCCGGCGTCACCGGCCAGTGCATCTACGTTGATGCAGGATATTCAATCACCATGGTGCCAGAGAGCATCATGAACTGAGGTGAGACCATGACCTTGACCACGGAAGACGGCAAACCTTGCGAAGGAACCGACCAAGGTCCGTTTGAGCCGATTGCCGTCATTGGTCTTGGCGCTCTTATGCCTGACGCCGCCGACATCGAAGCTTTTTGGAAAAATGTGCTCGATGCCAAAGTCAGCATACGTCCGCTGCCCGACGGAAGGTGGCCGGGGCCAATCGATCATTTTTGGAAAGACGGTGGCCCGGGAAATCACACAGAAGGGTACACGTACGCAAAGATTGGGGCGCTTGTTTCCGACGCTGAATTTGATTGGCGTCGCTGGCGCCAGCCTCCCGGGACACTCCCCCAAATCGACCCTTGCCAGTTGTGGGCGGTCTCGGTGGCAGCCGATGCGATTGAACACGCAGGGTACGGCGGCGAGGAGAAGGACATTGACCGAACCCGTACCGGTGTGGTCTTTGCCAATGCTCTTGGTGGCGAGAATCGCAATTTGTCCAACCTTCGGGTATGGTCCAACCATACGGTGAGCCTTGCCAAAGAACACGGCCTGCCATCCGCCAATGAAGCGGCCTTTACGGAGGCCATGCTCGAGGGCACCCCTCGCATTGATGAGGACACCATGCCCGGCGAACTGGCCAACGTCGTCTCCGGGCGCGTCGCCAATCTCCTTGACCTCCAAGGGCCCAATCATGCCATGGATGCCGCTTGCGCTTCGTCGATGGCGGCGGTGTTGGACGCATGCCGCTTGCTCCAAACTCGGCAGGTCGACGTGATGCTTGCAGGCGCCACCGACCGAACCATGGACCCCGCTACATTTGCGAAATTCTCAGCCATTGGTGCGCTTTCCCCAACCCATTCCTCTCCCTTTGATGCTCGGGCGAATGGTTTCGTGATGGGCGAAGGTGCTGGTGTGCTGGTGCTCAAACGATTGAGCGACGCCATCCGAGATGACGACGAAATATACAGCGTGATTCGCGGCATTGGTGGCTCGTCTGACGGCCGTGGAAAAGGCATTACGGCTCCCAGCCAACGGGGTCAAATTCAGGCCATTGCCCGGGCTTACAGCCAGGCAGGTTACCCGGCTTCAACGGTTGAATTGGTTGAAGCGCACGGTACGTCAACCAAGGTCGGTGACGCTACTGAATTGTCCACACTGTCCCGTTTGTGGACCGATGTTGACGGCGCTGGCAACGTTGCAGTGGGCTCAATTAAATCACAAATTGGCCATCTCAAAGCGGCCGCTGGCATTGCGGGGATCATGAAATCGGTCATGGCATTGCACCATCGCACCATTCCTCCGAGTGCCAATTTTGAGACACCCAACCCGACCGTTGACTGGTCAAACATCCCCTTCTTTGTTCCAACAGCGCCTCTGGAATGGCCTCGTCCGCCTCAACATCCACGCCGAGCCGGCGTGTCTGCCTTCGGTTTTGGTGGGACCAATTTCCACATCGCTCTTGAGGGCTATGAACCCGATTTCCATGCACCCCTTGCCGATGAGTGGAATCAACGCTGGACGGCATACAGCGGTCAAGGCGGGCCGTCTGCCCCGTCCATTTTCGATGCCTCCCTCACCGCAACCATGACGCACGAGGCTCTCAAGTCCGTTGAAGGGGGCGTGTTGCTCCTCTCGGCCCCATCGCTGGAGGAGTTGCACGGAGCGCTCCTCAGGGCCTCGTTCACCGGCCCGCTGTTTGACGACGACCCACGCGGAAGGCGCCTCTCTGAAGCGCTCCAACACGCCAGTGAATCTTTTGACGCGCAGGCACCGTACCGGATGGCGCTCGTTGCCACTTCATGGGCTGAATATTCCAAGCGACAAGCTTTGGCTGATAAAGCCATGATGGACGCCGAAAAATGGGGTTTTCTCCAAGCGCAAGGAGTTCTCATCACCGACCAACCCCCAATGCCACCCGAGGCCAAAACCGTTCACATGTATCCCGGCCAAGGCAGTCAATACGTCGGCATGACGGCGGATTTGGTCCAACGTTTCACGGCCCCGTCGAATGTATGGGATCAAGCCGACGAAACCATGGTTGAGGTTTTGGGCGGTGAAACCCTATCCGGTTTCGTCTTGCGCTCTGCGCTCTCCAAAGAGGAGTTGATGGAAGCAGAACATAAACTCAAGCAAACCGAATACACACAGCCTGCGATGTTGACGGCTGATTTAGCCATCGAACGCACGCTTCAAGCTTACGGGCACGTTCCTGACATGGTCGCAGGGCATTCCTTGGGGGAATACGCTGCCCTCATGTCATCGGGCATCCTCGACATGGATGGTGCCTTGCGAGCCGCTGCTGCTCGGGGCACCGAAATGGGGGCCGTTGAAATTGACGACAAAGGCCTCATGGCCAGCGTAACCGCACCGTACTCAGTCGTTGAAGAGGTGCTTGAAGCAACGGAAGGTTATGTGATTGCAGCGAATAAGAATTCGCCCAAGATGACCGTGATTGCGGGTGAAACCGCCCCGGTCAAAGCGGCGATGGCCGCCTTTGAAACGCAAGGATTCTCATGCGTGGCCTTGGCGACTTCGCATGCTTTCCATTCACGCATCGTTGCACCAGCGAATGAACCGCTGCGCCGGTTCTTGGAAGGGCTTGAAATTCGTTGGCCAAAGGTGCCGATCACGGCAAACGTCGACGGGAGTTTCTACCCTGTTGAAGGCACGGATTCGAAAAACTCAATCCTTGAGAAACTCGCTCCACAGATGGCCTCCTCGGTTGAATGGACCAAACAAATTGAGACGATGTATGCGCATGGCGGCCGTCTCTTCGTGGAGGTCGGGCCTAAGCGCGCTCTGACGATGTTCGCCATGCAAATCCTCGAGGACAAGCCCCACGTCCCCATCATGACGAACCACCCCAAGCAGGGTGGCATTGCAAGCTTCATGACCGCCATTGGCGCCCTTGCTCTTGCTGGCCGACCTCCTGTTTGGCCGGCTCTCGATTCAGACGCTCTGCAGGCGGGCTTCAAAGCCGGCCCTGTTGAAGCCAGAACTGCGCCATCGGTTGCCCCTTCCACCACCACTGCGGCGTTGGAATCGCTGCGAACACGTGCTCGCCCCCTTCCCGGTGGGGGAGCGCCTGCTCCAGCGCCAACGGCAACGGTTCAATCCGGGCCGCTGGACTCAGATGTTGCGCGCGAACGGGCAGTACGTGCATATGTTGGCGACCGTATCGCACGCTACAGCGGGTACCCCGCATCGTTTTGCCACGGAAACGTCGCGTTGGTTGAAGGCCTCGGCCTAACGGCTCAACAGGTGAAAAGCGTGGTGTCGACCATTGCTTCAGAAGCCGAAATCGATCCCGAATTTGATGGCCATGCCGCCATCACCGCTGGAGATCTGAACCGATGGGTCCGTGCGCCTCCACGTTCGTGGGCGCCCATGGCCACGGTTTCCGCTCCCACCTCCTTCAAGACCGCACCGGTGCAAACCGTCGGCGCGCTTCAAACCGCCTCCCGCCGGGATGTGGATCCGTACGTGGTCACTGGAATTTCACTTGGCCTGCCCGGCATGGACCGGGTGTTTTCCGAGGACGCCTTTGAGAAACTTGTGCGAGGTGAGACGTGCATTAGCGAGGTTTCGGACGAGTACAAACAGCGCCTTCTGGACAAAAACATCGTACGCCTGATCAAAGGAAGGGATGGCTCGGTGAACATGGACCAAGCCAAGGTGTTTGGTGACATTCCGCAATTGGCTGGGCTCAAAGGAGCCTTTGACCTCGCCGAAGAGTTCGGCATTGATCCGAAGGCCATTCTCGCATGGGATATCAGCACTCAATTGGCCGTCGCAGCGGGGTTGCTGGCGTTGCGCGACGCGGGCATTCCACTGACGCCCGTCGAACAAGTCGGCAAGGGTGGCTTACGTTTGATTCGAAATTGGCAAGTCCCACAAATCCAACGGGAACGCACAGGTATTGTCTTCTCATCATGCTTCCCTGGTTTGCAGATGGGCCTGAAGCACGCCAAGAACGACGGTGACGACGGCGAAGGTCGTTTTGACCGACGTTATCTGTTCCAAACCCTCAACATGGGCCATTCACAATTTGCTCAGTACACCGGCATCCGTGGACCAAACACCACGATAAACCTCGCTTGCGCTTCTGCCACGGCCGCCTTTGGTGTAGCCGAAGATTGGCTTGACGCAGGCCGCGTTGACCGCGTGGTCATCATCAGCGGCGACGACGTGACGGGCGACGACATGTGGGAGTGGATCGCCGGTGGATTTGCGGCTTCGGGAGCTGCAGCAACCAACAACGTGGTTGAGGAAACGGCCCTGCCGTTTGACCGACGCCGAAACGGATTGATTCTCGGAATGGGTGCTGCTGCTTTCGTCGTTGAGCGAAATTCTGAAGCCCAACAGCGTGGCGTTCAACCGATTGCTGAATTCCTCGGAAGCACCACCGCCAATTCCGCCTATCACGGAACCCGATTGGACGTTGAGCATGTGGGCCAGGTGGTGAATGGTTTCATGACGGACATGGAAAGGCGGTGGGGCCTTGACCGCCACACCATGGCTCCCAATACCGTGTTCTTCTCCCATGAAACTTACACGCCAGCCCGTGGAGGTTCTGCCCAATCGGAGGTGAAAGCTCTCCGTGATACGTTCGGTGATTCAACCAACAAACTCGTCATCGCGAACACCAAAGGGTTCACCGGCCATCCGATGGCGGTTGGTATTGAGGACGCCAGCATGTTCTATGGGTTGAAGACCGGGCGAATACCTCCCATCGCCAACCACAAAGAAAACGACCCCGAACTCGGAGACTTGAATTTATCAACGGGTGGAGACTATCCCGAATTGGAGTTTGGCTTGCGCTTTGCGGCTGGGTTTGGCTCCCAAATCGCTCTCTCACTCATGCGCAGTTGGCCGGTGGAAGGTGAACGAATTGACGGTGCCAAATTGCTCGCATGGGCACGCGACCTCGCCGGTACCGACGATGTGGTGATGCGTGTGCTGCAAAACAAGCTCGTCGCCTATGTGAACGGGGATGACAACCTCCACGGCGGCGTCCAAGGTGAGCCATGGCCCGCTACGGCGCCATGGGAAGGAAAACCCTCCGTGTCCCATGTGCCCGTTGAACCATCAACGCCAGTGCCAGAGGTTGTAACACCTGCTCCAACCCCTCCCTCTCCGGCTGCCTCATCAGGACCCGCAGACGAAACGATGGTTTCGACCGTAATTGAAGTCGTTGTCAACCACACTGGTTACCCTGCCGACTTTGTCGAACTCGACCAAGACCTTGAGGGCGAACTCGGAATTGACACCGTGAAACAAGCTGAAATCATGGCCGACATCCGTGACCGATTTGATTTGCCCGTTGATGAAGACTTCGTGTTGGCCGACTACCCGACGCTGAACCACATGATTGGGTACATTCAACGCATGACAGGAGGGGGAACCACGAGTCAACCCTCCTCTGCTAAACCAGCGCCCACTGTTTCTGAGCCTGCTCCTGAACCCTCACCGACACCCACACCTGCAGTGGCGACCATCGCGGCTTCTTCGCAACCGGTGGACGATGCCGCCATGACCGAAACGGTCGTTGCCGTGGTCGTGGAACACACGGGTTATCCCGCTGACTTCATCGAACTTGACCAAGACCTCGAAGGCGAATTGGGCATTGACACGGTGAAGCAGGCAGAAATCATGGCTGATATCCGTGATAGGTTTGACTTGCCCATTGACGAAGATTTCGTCTTGGCAGACCATCCAACCTTGAACCACATGATCGGCTACATTCAACGAATGAAAGGACAGCCTTCGGCACCAAAAGCCGCAGCTGTAACCGAACCCGCTCCCGCCGAAGAAGAGCCGCCCGCCCCCATTGAATCAACCTCCCTCACTCCGGCAGCTATGGGCTCGAACCCTGACATTGAGGACGTCTTGGTTTCCGTGGTGGTGAGCCACACCGGATACCCAGCCGACTTTATTGAAATGGACCAAGACCTCGAAGGTGAGTTGGGCATTGACACGGTGAAACAAGCCGAGATCATGGCTGAAATCCGAGATCGTTTTGCCTTGCCCGTCGACGAAGACTTCGTCCTTTCAGATCATCCAACCTTGAATCATTTCACTGCCTACATCGTCAAGATGCAAGGCGGAGGCGCCACCTCTGTTTCCACTCCCGACGAACCCGACACCTCCGATGCTCCGGTCCATTCAGATGAGCGGCCGTCGTCCCACCAAGACGGGACACGTCGATGGCAAGTTGAGGTTGAGGCGTGCCCTGGTGTACCTTCTCCAATCGATGTTTCTGGGACCGTCGTGGTTTCGGACGACGGGTGGGGGATTGCCGAAGCCTTCTGTCAGCGGATGGAGGCACGCGGCCTTCACGCTGTTCGAATTGGATTTGAAAGCCGCATTCGGGATGCTTCGCGTCATGATGAAGGGGGTCGCACGGTTTACCGGGCAGACCCAGAACAACCGGACCACCTTGCATGGATTGCCGAGCAACTCGAGGGCACCGTCATTGGTGGAATGGTTCACATGGCGCCACTAAAACTGGCGTCTGAGCAGTGGCTTGAGGATGCTTTCCCCTCTTCTCAAATCGCCCTTGCGGGGCACGGTTGGTTTGGTTTGCTCAAGGAATTGGGCGAAAAGATCCCGGTGGATGCCCCAAGTTTCATCGCTTCTGTCACCTCCCTGGACGGCCGTCATGGAAACATCGGTGATCGTTTCAATGCCGTACAGGCTGCGGCAAGCGGGGTCACCAAATCCTACGCCTTTGAACGACCCGATGTTCGTTGTCGCGCCTTGGACCTTCACCCGGAGTTTGTGCTGGACGAAGCCGATGCTGCAAAACGAATCGAGGACGAACTCTTTGGTTTGGCCGGAGAGGTTGAGGTCGCTTTGGACCGAGACGGCCGTCGTTGGGCACTGGTCGCGTTTGCCGAAGACCTCGTTGAGGAAGCCAAGCCGCTCAACGAAGGCGATACTTGGTTGGTTTCGGGTGGTGGCTCTGGTGTCACGGCAGCCTCCATCATCGGTGTGGCGACTGCCAGTCCAAACGCAGGTGCTCATTTCGAGCTTCTGGGTCGGTCGAAACTGATTGAAACCACGTCCACGTGGATTGATTGGTCAGACGCTCAGTTGGAGGATGAAAAGAACGCTCTAAGGGAGCGCATGGTCAACGCGAGTGAAAACGGCAAAGTGACGATGGTTGAATGGAACAATGCTTGGCAGCGTTTCACACGAAGCCGCGATGTCTACCTGACCTTGGACATTATCGAACAAACGGGCAACCATGCAACCTACCACTCCGTTGACGTCATGGACATGCCTTCGCTTCAGGAACTGGGTTCATCGCTTGGACGACCAATCACGGGGGTTGTCCACGGAGCCGGACTTGAGGATTCAAAGTTGGTTGCTGACAAAGCCTACGATGTCTTTGACCGTGTCGTCCGTGTCAAGATAGACGGGTGGAGAGCCCTTTTGTCGGCGGTGATTGCCTCAGGCCGTGAGGTGCCTGAATTTGCTTGCTGCTTTACCAGTGTAGCAGGCCGCTTCGGCAACGGTGGTCAAACCGACTACGCTGCCGCTAATTCGGTCTTGGACGCAGAGATGGCACGGATGACGGCGACCACGGGTTGTCGAGCCGTTGCGATTGGATGGACTGGATGGCGCGACGTGGGGATGGCAACCCGTGGGTCAATTGAAGCCGTCTTCGCAGCCGCAGGTATCGAGACGCTGGCGGTTCAGGACGGTGTTTCCATCTTTGTAGGCGAGGCCCTTCAAGGCGGTAAACGGCGCGTGCTCGGCTGCGGTTCGCTCGGTCAAATGGACGTCTTCTCTTCGTTCAGAGAGGCCCCCCTCAAACTCCCTCCCATGATGGCTACCACCATTGCTGACCCTTCGCGCTTCCCCTTCGTTGACAAGGTTCTCTCGTTCGATGAAGACGCTCGTTTGATGATCCAGACCACCCTTTCAACCGAAGACCATCCGTTCCTGATCGACCACGCCATTGAGGGCGTGCCTTACCACCCTGGTGTGATGGCACTGGAAATGTTTGCACAGGCATCCCTGCTGTTGAAACCGTTAAACTGCATCGCAGGGTTTGAACAGGTCAGCTTTGGTTTGCCGGTCAAACTCCTCAAGGGTCCAATGGTGGTTCGAGTCGAAGCGGTGGTTGAACGGGCAGAACATGAACTGACGTGGGTTCGTTGCCGCCTGATTTCCGATTTGATGAATTCAAAGGGCGAAGTGTTTGGTGAACGCGAACATCACGAAGCTTTGGTGCGTTTGGTGGAGAAACGAGAGGACCTCCGACCGTTCCTTAGCCGAGAGGTTGAGGCGCTCCCCTCCATTGGAACTCCGCCAGTTGGAGAGCTTCTCCACCCTGCTTCGTTCATTTACGATCGGTACTTCCACGGGCCTCGTTTCCAATCGCACGGCGGCGTGCTGCGCGGCGTTGGGGACATTGAGCAACCGGGCATTGACGGACTGGCCCTTATGCGGCACCAGTTGCCATCCACCGACCAATTTGCTTTGGAGCAGCACGGTGAAAGCGTTCTTCTCGAGGCCCTTCCGATGTTGATTGAGGCAGGTTTCCAGAATGCGGGACTTGTCGCCATGGAAGTTCTTGGATACAGTAGCCTTCCCGTTGGCATTGACTGGTCCACCATGTTGCGGGTGCCCGATGCCAAGGAAGTCCTCAGACTTCGAACGTTGCAAACCGAATCTCACGATGACGGCACGACGGTGCACGATGTCTTGGTCGTTGGGGAAGACGACGCGCCCGTTTTGGCGCTCAAGGGCTTGCGATTGAAGGCCATGGCCAACGTAGAAGATGATCAGCGATTTGCGCTTGAGCGATGAGGCTTGCTTCATGCACCACGCGGAGGTGATTGAACTCACATCACCCTGTGGAGCAGATGTGACTTTATTCGCCACCGAGGTGAGGAATTGGACTCTTGCAGAAGTACCGTTGGCCCAAGCAGATGAAGTCGCAACGTTTGTCACCAAGAAACGAAGGCATGAACACTTGACGGGGCGCTGGCTTCTGGGAAAGGCCTTGATTCGGTGGGGCGTGAATGATCTGTCCGTCGTTGAAGTGGTTCGAGATGAACGCCGTGCTCCCTCACTCGTGCACATTCAAGGGGTATGGAAACGAACGCCTCTTCCAAACTTCTCCATCACACACAGCGACGGCATGGTATTTCTTGCGCTAGCGGATTCCACGTGGTCCGTCGGTTTGGACGCAGAACCCCTTCATCGCACGCTTGCTGAAAATGCCTATGATCTGATGGCCAAGGGCCATGAACTCGCAACGTTGCGAACCTCTCCAAAACATGTTTTCCGGGCTTGGACCGGAAAGGAAGCTGTTCAGAAATGCTTGGGCATGGGCATGCATCTTAACCCAAGAGAAATTGAAATTCCAATTGAGGGAAATAAAGTTCATATTACAATTGAAAATTTAAAAATTCAATTGGATTATTGGCACTCCAAAGGTTATCACCTGTCTCTTGCAAAACGCCCTTCCGAGCCCAAGGAACTCGGTCCAGAGGAGCGCTTGTTGGAGGAAACCAAATTGGCCATGGAGGCTGATCCGGATTGGGGTGTGGGTTGCAAAACACAACGACAAGGTGCCTAGTTCCAGATTCGACTGCTCTCCCAAGGGAGATTGAGGGCGACTCCAAGTTCAGTGAGGATGATGAAATTCAAGACAATGTAGGAGATGAAGGCCAGCATAAGCACCACGAGCGAGGTGTTGATGATGCGCTTTCGTTGCCGGCGTGCTTCGTCCAGTGAGCAGATGCCGTCCTTACGAAAATACAGAACCAAGCCTGCGATGACAAGGACCGTGCTCAGACTCAAGAGCAGTGGTCTGAACCAACCCATGCCGTTGGTGCCCCAGTACAGATCGTTGGAAAGAGCCGCAGCGCTGGACACGCTCGCTAAGCCGAAGAACACGAGTACGATGCTTGGAAAACAGCACAGGGATGCGACGAAGGCGGAGCCACCGATGTATTTCCACAACGATCTGACGTCGTTGGAAACGGTCCCTTCGCTCATATGCTTGCTTCCCTCCTTGTCCTTTTCAAGATGTGTTCTCAAATACAGTTCTGAAAGTCGTTACTCTCTTCGATGGCGTTGCGGTGCCAAATCAGGGGTAATACTGGTGTTCCGTCGGACCATTCACCCATCCCCGTAAGCATGGATTCATCCGTCATGTACTGGTATGCCCAATCGGCGGTGAAGGTGTCGTTTCGTCCCTGAGCCACGATGTAATCTGCTTGAGCATCAATACGGCGATAAAAACTCCAGTCGGACAGCGTATCCCGCACGGGGTCGGTCTGAAGATAGTGACTCGCCACCAAACGAGGATAGCCGTAGTGGTCCGATTGAATCTCAATCAATTGGTTGCGCTCGATTGGTAGGTTGTTGAACATTTGTTGATGGAATGCGCCCGGGCACATGCCGACGCTCATGTCGTCTTGGGGGACACCAATTTGGACGATGGTTTCCTCTGGCATCAACGTAAGGTCCGGTTGAAGCGATGACTGCATGGGGCGGCTAGCTGGAGCCTCAAGGGCAACAACCAGCGCATGTGACCCCCATCCTCGTTCAAGTGCAGCATCAAGTGTTGTAAAGGAATAAGCCGCTCCGAGGCTGTGTCCACCGACCCACAACGATGTGGGATCAATTTGAATCTCGCCAAGATGAGCATCCAGCCGCTCATCCCGCTCAGGGCCCAGAATTATGCCTTCAAGGTGGTCAAGTGCAGCCCGGATGGCGACGTCCCTGTGGCTGTGCTCCAGGTAGTCAGACATGCCTTCGTTGTAGGTTGCTTCGTGGTCTTCGTGCCCGTCTGGCCGCAAGTCCGAGGGGTACTGTATGAACGCCACCGCCATTCCTTTTGCCCCCAAGTGGGAAATCCAGCCTTGGTAAGCATCGATGTCCGGGTATCCAAAACCATGGAGCAGAACGGCCAGCGGTAAGTGAGAAATTGGGAGGTCTTCAGGAATGTTGGGAAGGATGACGTAAACGCTGAATTCTACGTCATCTTCCAAATGCCCTTGCACCTCTGAGACCTCCTCGGGCATCGGGTAGGGCGACCTGTATTGTTCAAGCGTGTACGGCCCGGGAATCGATCCGTACCCCATCGACGGTGAATCCGGGGGTGATGGAGCAAACCCGGCAATCGCTGGGATGCCAGGCATGACCAACCACGCTGCAAAGAACACTCCAAGCATGTGAATCACCCTCGTCGGAGAAACTCCCTCCCCTCCCGCAGAGCGCAGGGAGGGTGGTCCTGCGAGGGCAACCAGCAAACACGCTATCGACCATCCCAGCAGTGTCGGTAGCATGAGAAACGCCCCTCGCAGGTAGAACACATCGAGAAGGAGGTGGAGCGATACAAGGCCGATGAGGAGTCCCAACATAGCGTATGGAAGCGTCAACCAACCTGCCTTCTCCGTTGAGGACTTAACGGCGTTTCGCAGTCCAAAAGCGACGATACCTGCCACTACAAACAACGAAACGGTTAGCACCGGTGCGGACCGCAAGGTGAGCGTCCATTCCAATGAGCGTACGGCGTGAGGCCACACAGCGTCAACGATGTCTTTCCCCGACAAGAGGCGGGAAATCATCTCGCTGTAAGCCACGAAAATGCCGACCAGCAGGCCCCATTTTGGTGAAACCCAGATGCCTACCGAGGATTGTTCCTCCGGAGCATCGAGTATTTCGGCATCCATGACAAAAAAATCAAATGATTTTCTACATGAAGTTTCGTTCTACGCCCACGTTGAGGCTTGAAACGATTCGAACGGGCGGTGCTCAGTACGGTACATCCTTCCAGCCGATTTTGTAGCCGATGAGGTTGAACGAGCGGTGAAGGATTGGCGTGATGGCGATAAGCGCAAGCATCGGAAGGCGCAACTCTTCAGATGCGAGGACGGAGGGTCCGAGAAAGAGTTGACCCATGAGGAAGACCATGATGGCGAACGGAAGCGTGTCAAGGAGCGGCGCTTTTGAAGAAATGTCTCCCTCACGCTTAAGCCCACGTCGGCGTTTGAAGAACGACCCAGTGCTATCACCAAGCAAGCAGGCAAAACCGAGAAAGGACCCCAAAAGAAACGCTGCACCGTTGGTGCCACCGACGTAGAACCATGCGTCCTCTGCTCCAACCAACGGGTGAGCAAACACGGTCGCTCCGTCATCAAAGACGGTGTCCATCGTGCCGGTGGAAACGGTAGCGGCGATCAACATGCACAGCAATCCAGAGGTGAGCGATCCACCGATGAGGCCGTTCCATGTTTTGCCGTCTCCGAGCATGCGGTTTCCGTCTGATAGGACCCTGCCCCCATCGATGGGCCACGGTCCATAGCCCGTTTTTGGTAGCCATTTGCCCCACATCATGGCGAAGGTGTTTGCCAAGAAACCGGGTAAATACAACCAAAGCGTCAACAAACACAGCAAGAGAAAATCCATGACAACACCTGATGTTTTACGGCGGTTCCTCGTGCGCTGAGCCTTTGATGCTTGCGAGATGAAGTCATGCGACAACGCGTCTTCGTTCGTTGACAGGAGGTGCGGATAGCGGGAGTCGAACCCACGACATAAGGTTGGAAACCTCAGATGATAACCACTTCACCATATCCGC
>DANX01000120.1:0-6576 GCA_002502295.1 Euryarchaeota archaeon UBA561
GCGATGTGGATTGGTTCTGACGCCATTGGGGTGGAAGAACAAATGTCAATGCTCATCGGCACCGATCATCCAGCTGACACGTGGAAAGTAGACGATTGGATGGTCAAAGATCGTCCTGAAATCATCGTGTATGAAGACACAACGGCTCGGTCTGACCACGCTACGTTCCAGGACAACCTCGGGACCGTGACCATGGGTTTTGGTGGACTGGTGGACGGCTACTGGTGTTACCATCAAACCTGCGATACCGTGGATGAAATGATTGACTGGATGGACACCACAGGGAAGGATTACGGAGAAGAACAGTCCGGTACAAGCAACTTGGTTGACGCGCTTGACACCATCACATGGTGGGCGACGTATTCCTTCTTCCATCTGGATGAAAACCCAGTACGGAACGCTTACCTGTAGTGTTGTTAAGCTTGAATGGATTCAAGCATCGTGCAACTCGATGTCCCGCTTTCACCTCAGCGAATCATTGACGAAAGAGGTGAAGCCACAGCGTCCAGAACGGTAAAAGGGGACCAAACACCCACAGCCCAGGTGAACATAGGGATAGCGAATATCAACAATACGGCAAAAAAGGCTCGTTCGCTCCAATCCTTGACCTTTAGACCGTCCAATGGGCCGAAGGGGAGCATGTTAAACAGCCCGAGAAACAAATTTGCAGCAAGCCAGTAATATCCAGCATCGGCGAGCATGGCCTTCCAATTCAATGCACCATCCGTGAGATAGATTCGGCCGAAGACTTCTCCAATGCTGGTGGCAAGGTGCTCATGGGCGCCTGTCAAGCCAAGGATAAGACCCCAAAGCGGAATGCCAACGAGAAAGAGGCTGAGGTTGGTTAACGGCCCTGCAACGGCGATGTGTCCATTCTGCCGCCTCGTGACGAGTCCAGCAACCATCACCGCCCCAGGAGCCATGAACACAATTCCTAGAAAGAAGGCAATCCCAACACCAAACTGCAGGCCCTGCGGATCGGCCCTGAATTCAGCCCAACATCCGTTTTTCTTGGCCACCAACTTATGTCCAATTTCATGAAGAAGGAACGCTGGGCCAATGGCGATGAACATGACGGGCATGGCGAGAAGAATTTTGACAACCCATGTTGAGAAGGTAAGTTCCCTGATGCCCCAAACACCATTTGCAGCCATCAATCCCAGGGCGAGGGTGAACGCCCCCATGGCAAGACGAAGGTTTTGTTTTTCGATGTCGCTAAAGTGCCATAGCCGTCCCGTGTGGTGTTTTGGTTTCTCCCAATTTTGCTGGCCAAGAAATTGCAGGATAGCTCCTGATATTGAGGAAGATGTCTCAAAATGATGTGTACCATCGGCACCGATTCGTTGATGGACGCGATGAATGCGCGGTGCTGAGCGTTGATTCCGAAAAGGGTCATCATCGAGGATATCCGCTCGTGAATCCCTTCTTCCCATGGCTTTCCCTTGTTCTCGGTATGATTTGAAGCCTCGCGTACGAGGTTTCTTTTTCTAGAGACGATAGGGTTTGGTAAAGGGATGGAATCCAAGAGGGGTGATTTGGTTTGGAAAACGACCCACCACATCCCACGAATGACATCCTGTTCCTTTTCGAATCGGGTTTTACGGCGGCTCAAATTTCAACCCTCAAAGGTATCTCGGAGGAATCGGTCCAAACCATCCTGGACCAGAGAATCGCCTCCACCCGCCAGACAAAACAACAAAACGTCATTCACGACATTGGAAACAAGAACCCTTGGAAGGATGGGGTTCCTGACCGGGAGGTTGTACGAGAAGTTGTTCAGTCCGTTGCGCCCATTGAAGTGGATTTGGATTCCTATGGTGCTCGAACCGTTCCATCGCGACCGATTAAGCCAACAGATCGCAGTGATCGAGTCGGTGAAGACACGGTTCTCATGGACCGTGTTCACGCAGCAGCCGAGCAGGATGGTTTGGAGGAAGACGCAGCGAAAATCTTTGAGGACATTGAATTCAAGCAGCGACAATCAAAACGTAAAGAACTCAAATCTGCTTTGGACGATGTGAAGGAACTCGTTGATGATGATTTGGAATTCTGATCAGAGAACCGTGTTGGAAGATGATCGTGGTGCGTTGGATTGTTTCAAATCATACGTGATGCGTTGTGTGCCTTTTCCTTTTGATTTCTTGCCGAGGAGATTGATGTGTCCCAACTCAGTGGTGTTGCTGACATGTGTTCCAGCACAAGGGCACATATCGATGCCGTCGCCAATCATCACAATACGAAGTTCCCTTACGCTTGCCGGAAGGAGATCCATGTTCGTTCGATCAGGGGGCATGATGGCGTTAATTTCTTCCCGAGTCATGGTGGAATCTGACACGTCAAGCCCAGCGTCAATTTGATAATTAACAGCATGAACGAGTTCATGAAGCATGGTTTCATCAAAAGAAATGGGGTTAAAATCGATCCGTGAACGGTCCGCATGCAACTGATTTCCAACCGTTCGAACGCCGTCAAACAACTCGTAAGCAATTCCACTGACAAGATGTTGAGCGGTGTGCATGCGCATGCGTTGATAACGCGTGTCCCAATCGATGGTACCTCGGACCTCATCCCCGACATTGAGTTGGTGGTCCTTACCAACCGTATGTGAAACATCGCCTCGGCCGCGAACCTCAGACACTTCCAAAGGGCCATTCGGTCCCAAAAGCACACCTGTGTCCCAATGTTGCCCTCCACCCAATGGATAGAAGAGCGTCCGATCCAGAACCACTTTGTCATCGGTGATGTCCGTAATGATGGCGTCAAATTGACGGCAATATCCTGCCTCAATGCTCTCAAGGTAGAGCTTCTCTGTCATGATGTAGGCACGAACGATTTGTTCAAGAGATTATCCGTGCACCGCAGATCTCTGTGTGGGTTCTAATGTCAAGTTTCAACCTCCACCACCGCCTCCATCGCCTCCGTGATCAGAAGAATTTCTCCAGTCGCTTCCAATGAGTTCGTTTATCTCCAACACACGAGGTGCAATAACACAATACAGAATGATGATGACGACCCCCACCAATTTCAGCGGACCTGGGGCAATGGCTGTGAGAAGGACAAGAATCCCCCCGAACAGTACTGCCAGTTTTGCAATGAACGAGGCGACGATTTTGTTAGAAGGAGAAAGGTCCTTCCATAGTGGACCTCCTTTTTTGTACTCATCGTAGCCGAATTGTACATCACTCCCGCAATGCGGACATTCAAAATCTCCAAATGAGTCGAACGCTAAGGTTTGACTGCAAGAAGGACAATCATACTCAACCACAAACTTGAGGGTATTCATGATGTGTATAAACGTAGTCTAACAAGGATGTAAAGGCTTATCCAGCAAAGGGATGCTTATACGGATGGTTTCGCTTGACTCATGGCGAGTTGTCGCTTCAGTTCACGGAACGTGATCATTTTACCATTCACCTCATCCCACAAGCGAAGTTGAATGGTTTTGAGGCTACTGAAGAGTTTCAGTTCTGGTGCTTGCTGGAAAAACGGATGAGAATAATGGCAGCGTTCCAGGTTGTAGTTTGGAATTTGTGGGTTCAAATGATGGATGTGATGGAACCCAATGTTTCCGGAAAACCACTGAAGAACTTTTGGCAGGTTGTAAAAACTGCTTCCCTCCATGGCCGCAGCGGTGTAATTCCACTCTTTTCCAGCAGCCCAGTACGTGTCCTCGAATTGGTGCTGAACATAGAATAGCCAGAGGCCGAAACCGGATGCAACGGCCATCATTGTCCCCTGGATGAGAAGCCAGGGGAGGAATCCGAAAATCATGCTCATACCGACGCACCAGCCGACCAATGTGACGTTCATCACGTAAACAGATCGCTTTTCTCTTGCCTTTGATTTTGAATTCGTAACACGCTGCAGGACAATGAAAAGAACGAGCGGTGCAAAGATGAAAAGGATGAATGGATTACGAATAAAGCGGTAGCTGAACTTCATCCATCGTGAGGATGAAACGTATTCTTCGACGGTGAGGGTCCAAATATCCCCGATGCCGCGACGATCGAGATCCCCGTTCGTTGCGTGATGTCGGGCATGCTCCCAACTCCATTGCCGGTATGGAGTGAACGTGAGCATTCCCGTGATGAACCCCACAGCAGTGTTCGCTTTTTTGGACTTAAAAAATGAGCCATGACCGCAGTCATGGAAGATGATGAACGCCCGAACAAGGAAAAGACCACCAAGCATGGCTAGCGGGACACACAAAAGAAGGGAAATGTCTTTGATGAAATAAAGTGCAACCCATATAGCGAAAATCGGGACAAGAGTGTTGACCAACTGCCAAATCGCTCTGCCGAGATGTGGGGTTTGGAATTCGGCGACGAGTTTTTTCCACTCTCTTGGAGCAAGAGAGTACAACTCTGCGGGGCTCGCCGCTTTGTTTTGTGGATTTTTACGCGAATTTGCGGTTGTATTTTGCCCCATATTCATCACCACGCCATGGCGTTCTCAGTTCCCCCAAGGCGTATTCCCTAAGAAAGTGGTGTTTGTAACCACACCAAATATCCCAATTCAAATGGAGTCTTGTAAAAATTCACGAACTCGTGCTACAACGCTATCAAAGGAGAGTTCAGATACATCAGGAGAAAGGACAGCAGAACATTGTTCGATGAAACCGTGAGGAGGTTTCCATTCGGGCTTGTTCATCCACCAAAGTTCGGTCATTCCATCACCGCGTTGAATCTGTAAATCAGCTGGAGAAGAATCAATCACGTCCTTCGACAGCACCGTCCCTCCAAACCATGATACGCCCGTAAGAGCTTGGAACTCTTCAGGTGCGTGTGGTTGAGTGAAATGTTTTTTACCACCTTCACCAATGGTCGACAATTTAGAAAAATTAATGATGCGATCAACCACAAGTTCCATTGGTTTAGCACGTTCTGAAGAGCTTAACTGCAAGTGAATTTTCTTATCTTGGAAGGTGGATGAAAGAATTCGTGTTCGAGTGAGAAATTGGACACCTTCTCGAGCGACGTTGGCAGCAAGATGTTTCAAAACCCAATCCCATCGGCATCCCCATCCGTTGGGATTTGCATGAAGAGCGAGAAAATCAAGTTGTGATTTTGAAAAGTAAGCACGAACTGTATCGAGGTCCATGATCCGGCCTGGATGCACTGCTGGTAAACCAATCTCAGCATCGATTTCAATGACGTAAACGGTGTGTTGGTGTGAGTAGTGTTCAGCGACAAGAAGTGACTCAATGGTTCCACCAATGAGAGCGATGTTCATGGTATTCACTGCTCGGGGACGATGTCAAGAGCAAAAACAGGACATGACGGTACACAAAGACGACAGTGGGTGCAATTTTTTTCGTCAACGTAAATCATCCGATTGCTCAATGTTAGGACTTGCACTGGACACAATGCAACGCAAGCTCCGCAACCAAAACACCGATCCTCGTCGACGTAGAATTCATGAGATTGAATTCGGGCCATAACCACTCGAGGAAATCTTCATTCAAGGTATCTTCGCTTTGGTGAAGAAACAAGAACACTATTTTTTAACGGTAAAACGCTGTCTGTCTGAAGACCCCCTCGTTTCCATTGGAACTGTGTATCGTTTCTTCCGTTGGATTGAAGAAATCGATGATGTATGTTGAATTGAAGAAAACCCGTTGAGTATGGTCGCGAGAAGCATATCAACATTGGGAAACTGATTCATTGAATTTCTATCCATATCCCATCGAATACTCTTCCAATGGAAACGAAGGGGTGGTACCCACATCTTCTTGGAAGAGAACCTTTTCCAAGAAACATGGTCTTCTATTCACCAGGACGCACCAGCACGTATCCTGAGGAGCCACCAATCAAAGGCTTGAGATTCCACTATCTTGGTGGAGGTGATGAAGTTGGAAATGTCGGTGTTGTGCTTGAAGACATGCATGGAACCCGATTGCTCCTCGACTACGGGCTTGCGCCTACCAATCCTCCACGCTACCCGAGAGAAGCGCCGGTTGTTCATGATGCTGTTATTACGCATTCACACATCGATCACATCGGCATGGTGCCGTGGCTTTGCGCTCATCACCGAACTCGACTTCACGGCACTTCCATTACAGCTGAACTATCCGAGATGATGTGGAGGGATTGCTACAAAGTGAGCTCAATCGAACGCTATCCCCTTGCATGGGACAAACGCGACATTGACACGGCGCTTGATTCATGGTTTGTACATGACCATGGTGTTCCGTGGAATCATCACAATTGGGAACTAACATTTCACCAAGCTGGCCACATCCCTGGCGCTGCGATGCTTCACATTCAAACCTCGGAAATGTCCATTCTTTTAACGGGTGATTTTGACACGCGAGATTCTTTCTTGGTATCTGGGGCGAAACCAGTCAAGGCTGATGTCTTGTTTATTGAAGGAACGTATGGTGGTCGAAATCATCCTCCAAAAGATGAAGAAATTGATCGATTCATCGAATCAGTACAATCCATCGTGCGTTCGGGTGGAACCGTGTTAATTCCAGCTTTTGCAAATGGAAGAACGCAGGACATGGTTATGCTTCTTCACAAACACCTTCCTCACCTTGATGTCCACGTTGATGGCATGGGAAAGCGCGTTGCTAAG
>DANX01000120.1:6975-46036 GCA_002502295.1 Euryarchaeota archaeon UBA561
TCCGATCGGAAAAAAGCACTTGCTGCAGATGTCATCGTCTCAACAAGTGGAATGTTGTCAGGCGGACCAGCTCTTTGGTACTTGAATCGCCTTCGACACAGCTCCAAAAACGCCGTGTTCTTTACTGGATATCAAGCAGAAGACACAGGGGGTCGAGATTTACTTGAAACCGGTTCAATCGAAATATATGGGCAGCGGCATCACGTTTCATTGCACATTGAACAATTTTCATTCTCTACCCATGCCGGACATCAAGAAATTGTCGATTTTGCAAAATCCTGTGAAGCTAAACACATCGTGATTTATCACACAGATCCAAAACATGCTCGTCCTCCGTTGGTTGAAGAATTACGAGAACTTGGACACGTTGTCCATGAACCCAAAAACGGAGAATCATACATTATTGAACATTAACCCTCAATCATGTACCCGAGTGCTCCCCACCCTGCTGATAATAATTTCACCGAGGAACACAATCGCTTAGATCTCGATGAACATGGCATCATTTTCATGCCACAAAGAAGCGAAGCGATTGAATACATCAACATCCAGCGGAGTCATGAGTCCCATGGCTACCAAGACCCCAAAGAAGAAAAAAGGTAAGCGCAAGCGAAAAATGCGACTCTCACTTCGTCAGTCAAAACTGAACAAAACCGGAGACGGTTACACTGACGCTCTTGGTTGGTCGACCGATGTTGGCCGTACCTTATCCGATACTCCAAAACCAACCGGACCTGAAACCATTCGTGTTCAATGTGATATGTGTGGAAGCGTTTTGAAAATTCCGAAACCGAAGAAGTCTCGATACACGGTGTCCTGCTCTTATCCGGAGTGCAATCACATCATGAAGTTCGATTGAGATGAATCTCAAAGCATTGGTCATCGTGATGGTGATCTTTCCTCTTAGCGGTTGCCTTGATACAATGGAATCATCCGACGGTTCTCTCCGTTTGGCCACAACGACGTCCATGCGGGACTCTGGTTTATTGGACGCGCTGATTCTTGAGTTTGAAAACCTCCACGACGTCGACGTCGAATACGTCGCTGTCGGTACAGGTGCTGCCTTGCAGCTTGGGATGTCAGGGGATGTGGATGCCCTCATCGTTCATGCACCCGAACGAGAAGCGGAATTTATCGAGGCAGGATATGCGAAGGGGCGAACGCTCATCGCTCGAAATTCCTTTGTTCTCGTTGGCCCAGATCAATATTCAACGACCATCGATGATGCGTTTTCCCTCATTTATGAAGAGGAGCGCTGCTTCATTTCACGAGGGGATGATTCAGGCACCCACTCCAAGGAACAAGACCTTTGGCTCCTTTTGAATGAAACGCGTGGATTACCAATGGTTGAGGACGCCAATGGATATCACCCCTCGGGCAGTTGGTACTATTCGATTGGTCAAGGAATGGGTGCAGCCATCAACATGGCTGATGAAAAATCATGCGTCACCCTATCAGATCGAGCGACAGCGCTTCAATTTCAACCAGACATCAATCTCCAACGCTCAGAATTCAACGACAGCATCATGGAAAACCAATATGCATACCTTATTGTGGATTCAACCAACACATCTTCTTCTATCCTCTTCCAAGAATTTCTGGTAAACGAAGGGCGCACCCTTATCGCTCATTTTACCATCAATGGAAATTATGCCTTCTTCGTGGATTAATCCTTGAACCATTCACCCTCTAAAAATGAACGAGCAAACGGATCTGATTCATCCAACCGTTCTCCTTGGTGAAGCACGAGAACTCGGTCACTGATTCGATGCGCCTGCTGAATGTTATGGGTGACCATAACAACGCACACACCACCCTCTTTCAATCGAATCAGCTCCTGTTCAATGGTTTGAACATGAAGCCAGCTTAGATTTGAGGTGCATTCATCGAGCAGCAGAAGCGATGGAGCAAAAGAAAGTTGACGAGCGAGCACTACTCGCTGGCGTTCACCACCAGAGAGGTCCTCTCCAACTTGGTTGACTTTGTCATTCAATTGGAACAACGAACTGTAGGCACGTCCGGCTGGTTTGAGAGTTGGAAACAACCCAGACGGCAACATGAGTTCCCCAGCTACCGTTCCACGAAGGAGAATTGGACGTTGTTGAACATAAATGCAGGCCTCTGGACCAGATTTCACATCGTCTTGTTCGAGCCCGGCAAGCGATCGGAGGAGGGTCGTTTTTCCAGCACCCGACTCACCTACAATGGCCGTAATCGTTCCCGGCTCAAGCTTGATGTTAACATTCTGTAGGATTTTTTTACCTCCCTTTTCCACGTTAACAGTGCGAACTTTCGTCTCATTGAACGGGGTTGGCGTTGGCAAATCATCGCCTTCAACGACTGTTTTCCGCGCACTTCGTCGCTTTCGCACCATAGCAGCGAGGGCGACCAGACTCAAAGAAAGGCCGAGTAACAGGGTGCCCAAGACCGCCGCCTGTTCCATGTTTCCCTTTGAGGTTTCAAGAACAATGCTCGTGGTCATGACACGGGTTTTTCCAGCGATGTTCCCCCCTACCATAATGACGGCTCCCACTTCAGCAATGGCTCTTCCAAAAGCAAGAACCACCGCATGGTACACACCATTGCTCGCAAGATTGATTTCCATTCTCAATCGTTGACGCTCATTAATACCAATCGTGGACAACGTATCGCTGTACGCTTGTCCGACTCCTTCGAACGCCGTCCACGAACCGCCCCAAACCAGTGGGAGGATCAGGCAAGTTTGTGCGAAAATCATGGCCTCAATTGTGAACAGGAGGTCAAGGGAGCCAAGTGCTCCGGCTTTCGAAAATAGGGAATAGACAAACACACCCACGACCACTGGAGGTAGACCGTAGAGGGCGGTAATCAAGGTCTTCAGTCGCTTGAAAAAAGGCGATGTTTGACGTGCGCACCATGCCCCAAGCGGTACACCGAGGAACGTGGCAAGAACCGTTGCTGTACCGCTGGTCATGAACGTGGTTTGAATGGCTTGGGTGAGTGCAGCACCGTCAACCATGATGTGGCATCGAACCCCCCTCCATCATTCTACCTGTATCTTTGAAGCGAAGCGATTGAATACATCCACATCAAGCGGAGACATGAGTCCCATGGTTGCGAAGACGCCCAAAGAGGAAAAACAACGCTGGACCGTTCTGTGCTCTTCCTCAGCGTGTGGGCATAGGAAGAAGTTTAACTGAGGCTTCATCATGATACGAGCGTTTTATTGGCGCCTTCATCTTGGTTTCAAGAAAATCAAATCAACACGCCTTCGAAAGAAACTTGGCCAGAACATCAAAGCCATCATTACGAAGAGCGAAAACGGTTTATTCGCCGTTGACCCACAAGACCTTGAAGTTGGCCAAAAGCTGCGCTCAGGTGGATTTGGTATTGACGAAGTGCAACGACTCAAGACCTTCATTAACATGGATTCGAAGGTTCTGATCGTAGGAACGCACATCGGCGCATTAGCCATACCACTTTCAAAACATTGTAAAGAAATAACAGCGATTGAAGCAAATCCAAACACCTTTGAATTGTTGGAAATAAATCTTCACCTCAATCATGCTAAAAACATAACACCACACAATATTTTAGCGAACGACTCCCACGAGAAAGTAGAGTTTCTTCTCAACACCGTAAACTCAGGTGGAAGCAAGAGAAAACCAAAGAAGAGCAGTTTCCTCTATGATTTCGATAATCCAGAAATCATTGAATTACAATCCCACAAACTCGATGATTATCTATCAGAACATGACTATGACCTCGTTTTATTGGACATAGAGGGATCTGAGTATTTTGCAATGAAGGGCATGAAAGACATTCTCTCTAATTGCAAAACATTGGTCGTTGAATTTTTGCCACACCATCTCAAGAACGTTGCAGACATTGATGTTGAAACATTCATCTCAGTTCTACCTGGCCATTTTACTAAATTTAATCTCCCGGATCATCAACAAGAACACAACATTTCCGAAGTCAAGACAGTCCTTCAGAACATGTACGATGCCAACATCGGTGAGGATGGAATTATATTCACTTCGAATTAGAAATTAGTTCTACCATACCGGCTCAACATTATAGCAACCACCCCTCTCACATGATACATGACTCACCCTCAAAGAAAGCGCCTTTTAATCGTGAAAGGCTCTTTTGAGCAGTTTGGTGGAGGAGAAAGAGATCTGATCAACAACCTTGAAGCTTGGTCGAAATATTTCGATTTAAGCTTTGCAACGTTGCATCCGAATAAAGAACTCATCGAGAAATTAAATGAATTGAACATACCTCTTTTCTCTCCCGTGAGGGATTGGTCGTACTCACGTGGAATCTTTTCAGAAATCTTTGCTAAATCATCTCGTACTGCATCAAAAAAATGGTACTCCATGCTTTCGTTAACAAAACAAGGAATTGGTTTGAACACCTTGTTTTCTAACATTGATGCTGTGAACATAACAACAGGAATGGCCTCGTTGGAAATTCTTCCATTGATACCGAACAACCTCCCAATTCACACACATATGCTTGAACCAAACCGGGGTTTACACAGCAACGACCTCCACTACGACGTCGATGGAACACCAAAACAAAACCTCAAATTAACAAATTTTCTTTTGTCTAAACAGAGAAAAATCGATAAAAAGCTAGTAGTGCTTGCATCCGAGAGAGGAGGAATCAGTGGTAATTCGAAAAACACGTGCGATCGAATCAACCAAGTGTATGGTGTTAAATCCAACTTTCTTTATCCCAGCATAGATACCAATCTTTGGCCGATGAAACCAACCAAAGACGAGGACTGGGAATCTGTTTCCGAAGAATTTAATCTTGTCAAGAATGAGTATGTCGTTACGATTGGCCATGCTATTTTTGCAAAAGGCCTATGGAAAACCATCAACAAACTTAGCCATTCAAATTTACAGATTGTTCAACTCGGCGGTGGCGTCAATGAAAAACACAAGGAGCATGCCAAGAAAAACAATGTTGTGTTAAAGGCCCTGCCAAGGGTATCACAAGCGACCATTAGAGCATTGATGAGAAACGCCAAGGCGATGGTGAGCAACGCCATCAACGAACCATTTGGCCTCACGCCACCAGAGGCGTATTTTGTTGATTGTCCCGTTATCGTTTCAAATCAAGGTGGATTTAGAGAGACGGTCGTCGATGGACAAACCGGACGTTTGATGAATGAAGGAGATGACTGGATTTCAGCAATAGATGAAGGGCATAAACACCGAAAGGAATGGTCGAAGGCTGGACGAGATCACATCAAAAAAATCGATTTAACACCCGAGACACAGGCCAGGAAGGTATTCGAATATTTTACTCAGTATTTTGAAGAGGAATAATCGCCGATGGCCGTCATGAAGCTGACGTATCAGGCACTGACAAGAACGCCGAATGCATCACTCCAAGCACTCTCTCAGTGACCCACATCCTCAAGCACAAGGCCTGCATGGGGGGATCATGGTTGACTGCCCCTACTTCATCACCGTCGAGGAGGCGATGGCGATATGCCAAAAATCTCCTCCTCAAATAGAGGTCGAGACCCTCCCAATTTGGGAATCCACCGGTCGCATTTTAGCCGAAGATCTGGCGAGCAAGGTGGACGACCCACCCTTTGACAATTCATCCATGGACGGTTTTGCCTGCCGTTTTGATTCTGACGCTACCTATCCCCTCACCCTCACGATCGTCGGTATGCAGGCGGCGACGGGTGCGAACAAACCCCTCACGGTCGGAGATGGCCAAGCGGCTCGTATCATGACGGGAGCGCCGATGCCACCAGGGTCCGACGCCATCCTCCCCATTGAACGGTGTCGGGTGGATCAGGACAATGTCACACTGTTGGAGGCACCAAAACCACACTTTGTTCGCCGCCAGGGGGAAAACCTCCAACATGGACACATCGCTCTCAAGAAAGGGCAACAACTCACCCCATCGAGGTTAGGGCTTTGCGCTACGATGGGTCATGCAACCGTTGCGGTTTACCGTCGATTGAAGGTCGCGATTCTTTCCACAGGAGATGAACTCAAGCCGCCCGGTGAGTCATTGACACACGGTGAAATCTACGAGTCAAACTCCTATGGGCTGGCTGGATTGGTCGAATGGGCGGGCCATACTCCCGTTCGATTCCCAGCCGTCGCCGATTCAATGGATTCACTTCGCCAAGCCTTGAATGAAGCCAGTTCCACATGCGATGTTATTCTGACTTCAGGGGGTGTCTCGATGGGCGAATTCGATTACGTACGTCGATTGATGGAGGAAGAAGGCGACATCCATTTTTGGAGAATGAAAATCCGTCCCGGTTCACCTCCACTGTTCGGAACGTGGTCATCCACACCCTTGTTCGGACTTCCTGGTAATCCCGTGTCGAGCCATGTGGTGTTCCGAATGCTGGTCGCGCCATATCTTCGCCATGCTCTTGGGTCCGATGGGCCGAAGGAATGGACGGTTCGGGCCAAGTTGTGCGACCCGGTTAAATCCACCAAAGATTGCGTCACGCTTCGGCGCGTCACACTTGTGTCAACCGAAGAGGGAATGATGGCGTATCAACCTCGCCACCAAGGCTCCGGAAACATCGAAAGTTTGGCTAGCGCACACGGACTAACCCTGCTTCAACCAGGACAATCTGGTGAAGTGGGAACATGGATTGATGTTCTTGTATTGTAGGTGATTCGAGTGAAACATGAACAAATCGGCAAGGGAGACCTTCTTTCAACCCTGCGAACCATCTTTCCCAATTCGAGTTCATCCTCACTCAGAAAAATGCTAACCCAAGGGCGCATTCTGGTCAACGAAGAGGTTGTTCATCGTGCAAAGCATCCTCTAAATCCAGGAGACGTGGTCGAAATATTAGGTCGCCAGCGAGCCGAAGAACGAACACCTCCTCCCCAACAACCTTCACCTGTTGACCTTGACATTCTCTTTGAAGACGCGACCCTTTTGGTCGTCAATAAACCGAATCAACTGCTTTCGGTCGCAACCGATCGCTTGGAAATGGATACCCTTCACAGCCGCTGCGTGGAACACGTCCGGCTCACCGACGAGCGAAGTTGGTGTTTCATTGTTCATCGTCTTGACAAAGAAACGTCGGGCATTATGGTCCTAGCCAAGACCAAGCAGGCAAAGGAAGAACTTCAACAGCAATTCAGCGACCGCCTTGTTCATCGTCTGTATGTTGCTCGGGTGGAAGGAAAGCCAGCACCGCCAACGGGAACAGTCCACTCGTGGCTGATGGAAGATAAACACTTGAACGTCAAGGCCGTCAACAAAAATCATCCGAAAGGAAAGGAGGCCATTTCCCATTATTCAACAACATGGTCCGATGAAGAAACCGCCTTGGTTGACGTCATGATCGAGACCGGACGTCGTCACCAAATACGTATGGCGATGCAGCACCTTGGGACACCAGTCGTTGGTGATGATCGACACGGCGCTTTGACCAACCCCCAGCGACGCGTGATGTTACATGCCTCTTCCCTGGAGTTTCTTCATCCGGAGACGCACGACCCGGTTCGGTTCGAAGCCCCACTTCCGTTTGGTTTCTGAGGCGAAACGACCAGCTTCACACTTCTTGGACGGAGACTGAAAACATAACCACCGTGACGTCCACAGTAATCTCTTCGTCTGTGTCTTGGCTAATCGGGTCGACAAAACCAAGCGGGGTATTCACGTCAAGTTCGAGATCCACGGAGAGCACACCAACCCCCCAACCTGTTTCGGCCCAGGGCTGTAACGCTTGGAATTCGTTAACCGCTGAGATAATGGTGGACTTTCCATCAAAATTCGGGTAAACACGCAAATGGAGGTCAATGGGTATGCAACTGCTGTCCTGGCCTGAGAGGTTGCTTGCTGGGTCGTTCCATTGCGCCGTCAAGTCGTTTTCAATGATGTCTCCGGCAATGGAGTCGCATTGCACGGAAACGCCTTCTTCTTCTTCCGAGGTGATGGTGACGTCAATGGAACCGATGGTGTAGCCTTCAGGAACATCGATGTCTGACAGTTCAAACATGACGTTCCTTGTTTCATCGTCTTGCAGTGTCTCGACGGCTTGCAAAGATTGATTTTGAACCTCAAAAGTGATGTTCCATTCCGGCGTGTTTGATGTGAATTCCGCTGTTGTTCTCAGGTCGCCAACAAAATCACCGACGGTCATCACCAGCAACAACAACGTGAGGCTGTACGCAACAAGCGTAGGAACGCGCGACTCCTTTGTCACCAAAAGACTCCGAATTTCACGTTCTTCTTCCATTCCCTACGCCCCCATAACGCCCAAACCTGTGAAGAGTATTGCGACAACGAAAATAAATGCCGTTATGCATCCAAAAGTAAGGTTAAATGCTTTGAAATCGAATTCCTTTTCATCGCTACCGGCTTCAATAAAATCGGGAACGATTTTCTGTATGGAAGTTGACCCTTCTATGAGGCTGCTAACGATTTTTTCTTCCCATCCTATGAAAATACCAACAACGATGGCCAACGCTGCAGATGAAATCATGTCTGGAATGGGAAGGAAGGATTGAATCAATTCAAGAATGGTTGATGACACAATCAACAACATAAGTATGACAATTATTCGAATTAACCAGCGATTTTCATCCCGCTTGGTATCCACGATATCATAATGCAGCAGGATGAACATAAACAGGATTGGAGTGTAAAGGTAGATGAGGGCTTCTGAGGTGAAATCATACCATATTGAATAAGCAGCAGGGAAATCTTGGCACGATGTTTCGTAGCAGCTTCGAACGATGTCCAGCACGGCATAATCGGCTATACCTGCAATGAATCCAATGATGAAAATAACGAACGTAAGGACTCCAAAGGGTGAGATTCCAATTTTAAACGAGCGCCATGCCTCTCCGACACACAGAATCAATATGGCGCCTGTGCCAAGAGTTAGGCGCATGTTCACGCCACCCCATGTGGCGAAGGACGGGTTGAGTCCGGTTACAATTGTCTGCCGCTGGAAAAAATAATCGTTGATGGTGAGCACTTGAGACAACCAATACGTCATCGTTTCACCGTGAATGCCAATCAACAGAAGTCCAGCGACCACTGAAATCTTTCTCAATCTGAAATCCTGATCACGAACCTCGGTCGTGATAAATCGAAGGTACATTGCCACCAAGACGAGATAACCCGGAATGTGGAGGAAATTTTCGAGATTGATATGATTGAAATCAGTCAAAAGATGGAACGTTGTGAAGAACACCGTTCCAGCACACGCGAACCCGATAAGGAACCACACATCCCAACCTTTGTTGATGATTCTGAACGGGAAAAAGAATGGAAGAAGCGCCATCAAAACGATGGCGGCTGAGAGAAGGAGGCTCTTGGCTGTGAAGGCAAATGTTCCCGAAACTTTGTTGAGGTCGAGGGATGAAAATTCCGATTGAACTCCGTATCTAAATTCCAACACGGCCGTCATAACATAACTCAATCCAAGGAAGATGAGAATCCAACCGAGCATGCATCCTGCTATGCGGCTACTGGCGGATTCAGTCTTGCTTCGCCCGAGAATTGACAACGTCGCGATGCCCAGAACAAGGTCAACCACCGCAGCGATGGGTACCATGGACTGAATCTCGACCATGAAACTACACTCGGCATGCTCACGATAGAGGTTCCGTCTGCGATGCATGTGTAATTTCCGTTTTGTCTGCTTGAACAAAAAGCACGACTTGAAGAACTGTTGACCGTTGGGGAAGAGTGGAGACTTCACGATGTCAAGCGGTCAAGAAGGGTGGATAGAGGTCAAAGGGGCTCGAACCCACAACCTCAAAGACATCTCAGTGGACCTTCCAAAAGGCAAATTTGTTGTCATTTCGGGCGTTTCCGGTTCCGGGAAATCAAGCCTAGCCTTCGATACCCTGTACGCTGAAGGCCAACGTCGCTATGTTGAGAGCCTTTCCTCGTATGCTCGACAATTTATTGGACAAATGAAAAAAGCAGATTGCGACTCCATTGAAGGGCTTTCGCCCGCCATCTCCATCGATCAAAAACAGGGAAGCCATAACCCACGTTCAACGGTCGCAACGGTCACGGAAATCCAAGATTACCTCCGTTTGTTATGGGCAAGGATTGGCAAACCACACTGCCCTTCATGCGGAAAAGAGGTTGCACGCAGAACCGTTCAGGAAATCGTTGACGATGTTTTTTGGAAAATGGAAGCACACGGCATCGCTGTTTGGAGTCCAGTGGTCCGAGCTCGTAAGGGAACCCACGTCGAACTTTTCCGCCAACTGGTAGAACAGGGCTACCTTAACGGTCGCGTGAACGGCCATGAAACGTCATTTGAATCACCTCCCACACTTGACAAAAACTTCCGGCATGACATCGATGTCCGAATTGACCGAATGCGGTGCACGCGCGATCGTAAACAGCGCCTAACCGAGGCGGTTGAGTCAGCGCTTCGTCTTGGTGGTGGAACGCTTGCAATCGAAAGCCTTGAGGCTCCTGGCTCAGACGTTGAGCTGAGTAAAAATTCCAATGCCCGCGCCACGCAAGAGGGCCAAATCATTGCATGGTCTGAAGATTTTGCCTGTCCAGAACACGGGGCCTTCATGCCAGAATTATCGCCCCGTGTGTTCTCGTTCAATTCCCCCCTTGGTGCCTGCAATGCGTGCCAGGGGCTTGGTGTTCAACGCCAGTTCAACATCGATCTGATCATCGACGGTAACATGAGCGTAGCCAATGGCTGTGTGATACCGTGGCGCCAGTCCATGTCTCCTTCGTGGTACCGCAAATTGCTGGCATGCACGTGTGAACATTACAACATCTCAACGACGCTTCCATTCGAGATGCTTGATGAGGACGAAAAAGACATTTTGCTTCATGGCTCGGGTTCAACCGTCATTCATTACGAATTTACTTCGGAAAACGGTTCCCAATACAAGTACAGCAAACCATGGGAAGGCATCGTTCCTCGTCTCGAAAAGACGTATGCAGAAACAACGTCCGAGCGAACACGTAACCGACTCATTTCCTGCATGACGGACCTCGACTGTCCCGCATGCGCCGGCGAGAAACTGAACGATGCAGCACGTTATGTCTCGGTCGGCGGGATTCGACTTCCGGAAGTGAGCAAGTGTTCGGTCCATGACGCCCTTGGGTTGGTTCGAGCCTGGGACCCTGAAGGCGAAGGCCCTCCGGCAGAATTCCAAGATCTCCTGGAACCGCTTGACGACCGCAGCATGTTCATTGGTTCAGAAATCATCAAGGAAATAGAGAACCGTCTAAGTTTTCTTGACAGCGTAGGGCTGGACTACCTAACACTGGATAGAAAGGCCACCACCCTTTCCGGCGGAGAAAGCCAACGCATTCGCCTTGCTACACAGATTGGGAGCCGGTTGACCGGCGTGATGTACGTGCTTGACGAACCCTCCATCGGACTGCATCAACGCGACAATGACCGCTTGCTCAAAACCCTCCGAGAATTAAGCGACTTAGGCAATACTCTGCTGGTCGTTGAACACGATGAAGACACGCTTCGTCAGGCGGATTGGTTGTGTGACCTCGGTCCTGGAGCCGGCATTGAAGGAGGCGTTGTCGTGGCCAATGGTCCCCCTGAAGAAGTGATGGCGTGCGAAGATTCCATCACGGGCGCTTACCTCAGCGGGCGTCGATCAATTCCTTGGCCAAAGAAACGAAACCGACCATCGAAACATCATCTGAAGGTAAAGGGGGCTCAACACAACAACCTTCAGAACATCAACGTCTCGTTTCCAATCGGGTGCATGACGGCTGTCACCGGCGTCTCTGGTTCCGGGAAGTCTTCCTTGGTTTCCGGTATCTTGGCCCCTGCCCTGCAACGGGAAGTGCACCGAGCAGAAACCCTCCCAGGCAAGCATGCTTCCATTGATGGAATTGAACACGTTGACAAGGTGATCATCATCGACCAGTCTCCAATTGGACGAACTCCTCGTTCAAATCCCGCTACCTACACAAAAGTGTTTGATGAGATTAGAAGCCTCTTTGCCAACACAAAACTCTCCAAAGAGCGGGGATACAAACCTGGGCAATTCAGTTTCAACGTAAAGGGTGGCCGTTGCGAAGCTTGCCGAGGTGGAGGTTCGATCAAATTAGAGATGAATTTCCTTCCAGACGTGTGGATTACTTGCGATATCTGCAACGGGAAGCGATACACACGGGAATGCATGGAGGTTGAATGGCGAGGTCGCACCATTCACGATGTCCTTGAAATGCCGGTGTCAGAAGCCGTTGAATTCTTCAAGAATCACCGAAAGATTCACCGCACATTGGACACGCTCAACGCAGTCGGTCTCGGCTATATTCGGCTGGGTCAGCCAGCCACTACCCTTTCTGGCGGTGAGGCACAGCGTGTTAAACTGGCCAGCGAACTTCGGCGAATGCCCAACAAACACACCGTGTATATTCTGGACGAACCGACCACGGGACTTTCCTTTAGCGACGTTGCCAAACTCATCAATGTCCTGCATCAACTCCGAGACAAGGGTCACACCATCATCGTCATTGAACACCATTTGGACGTCGTCAAATCTTGTGATTGGGTCATCGATCTCGGACCGGATGGAGGGGAGCGTGGGGGCAACGTCATCGCGACCGGTACACCAGAGGCGATTGCTCAGACCGATGATAGTCCCACAGGACAATTCTTGGCTAAGATGCTGAACCAATGAAGGCGCAGACTACAAAGAGCGCATTGGACAACATCGGCTTGCCCTACGGGCGCGGTGAAGATCATGCCAGTAACCCGGGTTGAAGTTACGCCCCGTCAAGGGGAGGGAATGCGGGATGTTCGCGGTGATGTTGTTCGCCGCCAACTCAACGCCGACCATGCCGTATCGGTCACCCAAGTTCGCTCGATATGTGGGTACCTGATCAACGCCGAGGCTTCTTCGGAGGACATCACAGCCCGTGTTGATGATCTGTTTGCCGACCCCATTATCGAACACGGCGCTACAAACACCATGCTGTTAACCTCTGATGCGTTTCCAGAAACGCCTGACGCCGTCATTACGGTGGGGTTCAAGCCGGGCGTCACCGACAATCCAGGAAAAGCCGCAACAGACGGCTACCTAACGCTCTTTCCAACGGACGTCGGGGCGACCATTGCGACATACCTTACCTATGTCTTCTACGGCCTTCCGGCGGACTGTGACGTGAATTGGTTGGCTGGAACCCTCCATAACACACTCATTGAACGCGCACTGGTAGCTGGGCCAGAAGAATGTCAAACTCGTTCATGGCCTGAAATCCAATTCCCAACGCCCCCTGAACAAGTGTTCATTGAACCGCAATCGATTGATTTGGAATGCGATGATGCAACACTGGAGGCGATTTCCAATGACGGCCTCCTGGCGCTCAATCTCAATGAAATGCACGCCATCCAAGCCCATTACCGGGATGCCGGCGTACGGGCTCAACGCACGTCAATGAACATCTCACCCAATGCACCAACCGATGTCGAATTGGAATGCCTCGCTCAAACGTGGAGCGAACACTGCAAACACAAGATCTTCGCCTCAAAAATTCACCATGTTGACCATGAGACGGGTGAAGACACCATCGTCGATTCATTGTTCAAAACACACATCATGCAACCCACTCACGATATGCAGGAGGAGGTCGACTGGCTTCTCTCTGTGTTCCACGACAATTCCGGTGTTATCGCATGGGATGACTCGTGGAGCGTTTGCATGAAAGCTGAAACCCACAATTCACCATCGGCTTTGGACCCGTACGGTGGTGCCATGACCGGTATTGTTGGTGTGAACAGAGACATCTTAGGAACGGGGTTGGGCGCTCGCCCCATTGCCAACACCGATGTCTTTTGTTTCGGACCGCCCGATTGGGAAGGGACCCTTCCTGAGAACCTCTTCCATCCTTCTCGGGTTCTTCGTGGCGTCCATGCAGGTGTCCGTGTGGGTGGAAATGAATCAGGCATTCCGACCGTGAATGGCGCCATCGTGTTTGATGACCGGTACATTGGCAAGCCGCTGGTTTACTGCGGCACGGTTGGAATCATGCCTCGGCACCTTCCTGATGGACGCCCTTCGCACATCAAAACGCCAGTTGCAGGCGATATTGTCTACATGGTGGGTGGCCGCGTTGGCTACGACGGCATACATGGAGCGACGTTTTCATCGCTTGAATTGACCGAGGAATCTCCTTCAAGCGCCGTGCAAATTGGCGACCCAATTACGCAGAAGAAGATGATTGACATGGTGCTTGAGGCACGGGATGCCAACCTCATCACCTGCATCACGGACAACGGTGCAGGCGGCCTTTCTTCTTCCATCGGAGAAATGGCTGAATACACCAATGGATGCGAAATTGATCTAGCGAAGGTTCCCCTTAAGCAAGCGGGCCTGTCGCCCTGGGAAATTTTGGTCTCAGAAAGCCAAGAGCGAATGACCATCGCTGTACGCCCAGGAGATCAGGCTGCCTTTGAGGCCCTTGCTGACCTTCACGAGGTTGAAGCAACGGCTGTGGCTACGTTTACGTCTACAGGCATGTTCCACGTACGCTACAATGAAGCGACGGTCGCCTATCTTCCAATCGAGTTCCTTCATGATGGAGTCCCGCAATTGGAACTTGAATCGGAATGGAATCCTCCCGTTCAGGAATCCTTTGTTCCACCTGCGGACGCCGACCATTCTTCCCTTCTCGAAGCCATGCTTCAACGCCCGAACATTGCAAGCAAAGAAACATGGGTGCGCCAATACGATCATGAAGTCATCGCTCAGACCGCCATCAAGCCATTTGTCGGCGTTGAACGGGATGGTCCCGGTGATGCAGGCGTTATTGCTCCAATTCACGGGGACCCGCACGGCCTTGTGATTTCTTGCGGCATTGCTCCGAGGTATTCGGACCTCGATGCCGGCGCCATGGCTGCTGCTTCCATCGACGAAGCCGTCCGAAACGCCGTCTGCGTAGGGCTTGATGTTGACAAGATGGCCGGTCTCGACAACTTCTGTTGGCCCGACCCCATCGAATCCGTGAAAACACCTGACGGGCGTTTCAAACTGGCTCAACTCGTGCGCGCCAACCGTGAACTGGAGCGGGTCTGTCGCGCCTACCGCCTTCCTTGCGTAAGTGGAAAGGATTCAATGAAAAACGACTACGGTACGGGAGCGGATAAAATTTCCATCCCACCAACGCTGTTGTTTTCACTGTTTGGAGACCACCCCGACGTGCGCCAGAGTGCGACCAGCGATTTCAAATTCAGCGGGGACGTGATCTATCTCGTTGGTTCGTCCAAGCAAGAACTCGGGGCGTCCGAACTCGCCTACATGATGACGGAATCCGGTAGCACCGCAGGCATTGGCGGTCAAGTGCCTCAACTCCCTCACCCTGAACGCAACCTTGCGACGTACCGGGCATTGGCCAGCAGCATTCGTGCCGGGTGGGTCCGAACCGCCCACGATTGCAGTGAGGGAGGACTCGCCGTTGCTCTCGCAGAGATGTGCATCGGTGGCCGAATAGGGGCCTTCGTTGACATCGATGGAACGGGTGAAGCGAATGTTTGGGGCCGCCTCTGGGGTGAATCACTCGGGCGGTTCGTCATCGCCGTTCCTCCTCAGCACGAGGCCGCCTTCCTTTCCGCCATGAAAGGCCATCACACCACGGTGCTTGGCGAAGTTGTTGATGATGCAACCCTAACCATCACCGACGGTGACGACGTCTTGGTTTCAATGGAGGTCGGTAACATGGCACAGGTCTGGAAGGGGCGACTTGACTTAACCGGAGGCATGGTTTGATGAAACCAAAAGTTGCTGTACTCTTCGGTTTTGGGATCAACTGTGATCACGAAACCAAAGCTGTGTTTGAGTTGGTTGGGGCGGAAGCTGAACGTATCCATGTCAATCGATTCGTATCGGGAGACGCATCGCTTGAGGCGTTTGATATTCTTGCCGTTCCTGGCGGCTTCTCGTTTGGAGATCACCTTGGCAGTGGTCGCCTGTTGGGCAACCGCATGCGATTCTCCATGCGAGATGCACTGATGGCGTTTGTAAACGCTGGGAAACCCATTATCGGTATTTGCAATGGATTTCAAGTTCTTGTGAAAACCGGACTCTTACCAGGGCCAGAACAGGGTTCCTCCCCAGATTTTCTTCAACGAGGTAGCCTGACTCTCAACGACAGTGGACGATACGAAGACCGTTGGGTAACGCTTGAGTTTGACCCGGAAAGCCCGTGCATCTGGACGAAGGGAATGTCTCGTATTGAATGTCCAGTGCGCCACGGTGAAGGCAAGTACGTAATGCCTACAGCATCTGACATCGACCGTTTGGCTCTCAATCATCAATTGACGGTGCGGTATGTTGATCCAACTACGTCGGTGGGGGAAGGCATAACCGATGAACTGCTCCCCTACCCCCTCAGCCCTAACGGGAGCATGCGAAACATTGCAGGAATTTGTGATTCAACCGGTTTGGTGTTTGGCCTTATGCCTCATCCCGAAGCCATCTATGCTCGATGGCTCCATCCCACACACACTCGACACGAACCTGGACCGGACAACCCCGGTCTTGATGGGTGGGAAGGCGAAGGACTGCAGTTGTTCAGAAATGCGGTTGAATATGTCCAACAGCGCTCATGAGTGAAGAGACATGGATTCGAAAACCCGATCCACGCACATCGATGGACTTCGTGGATTGGCAGTCTTGTTGATGGTGCTTGTTCACGCCGCTGCGACATGGGAACCTTCGCTTACGGGGAGCATCATGCTGTTGGGCGTTGTGGTCTCGGCTGGAGGGGGTCTTGCAGCGCCACTGTTTGTTGCGTTGCTTGGTTGGGGGCTCTTTCAACGTAGATTAGACAGAACGCAACGAATATACCGTGCAAGCTTTCTGTTCGTTTGTCAACTGTTGGTGAACCTGAGTGCGCCCCATCTCTTTGAGCCGTGGACACCAGGGGTGCTTTCGCTAATGGGGCTTCTCGTCATCACCGAAGCGTGGTGGGGTCGACCATGGTTAAGATCGCCGGCGGTATCCTTCCGTGCGTTTAGCGCCGTCGTTGCCATGGTACTTCTGTTCACAGCAACGCTCGCTTCATGGCAGGGGCCTGCGAATTGGCACGAGCGTATAGCTGCACCAACCATGCATGGTTGGCTTAACCACCTTGTGTTGACTGGTTTGTATCCGTTGGTACCGTGGATCGTGTTTGCCTGCTTTGGCATGACCGTAGCATCGCTTTGTGAGAAGCATCATCGAAGCAGCCTGTTCAGATACGTATCTGGATTTGGGCTTCTGATATCGATGTTCGTTCTTGCAGACGCATGGCGAAAGGGCCAAACATGGGCTTCACCAATCGGTGAAGCCTCGCTTACGTTCTTTCCTGCCAATTCACCGTTCATCGTCGCAGCCCTCACGGGGACAGCGCTACTTTGGTGGATCGGGGAGCGAGCCAACTTCTTTGACATCTTTGCAGACCTTGGTCGAGTGTCCCTTACCGTGTACGTGCTCCACTTCTTTCCAATGGCGCTCTTCCACGAGGTGGATGAGCTGTCTCAATGGTCGTCAGCTTTGTCAGCCACGGTCGCTGTTGGCTACACCATCGCTTGGATCGTGATTGGAACATGGTTGCATCGTCGTGTGCCTCGCTTCACGCTCGAAGCGATGCTGAGACGGCGATAATGTTCCAGAGCCGGTGGATAGCCTTAGGGCAAGTTCGACGTGTCTGGTCGAGGGGTTTCTATCAACCAATAGAGACGGGGCGGCCGGAGCCACCCCGCCTCAGGGGGTCGGAGAACCGTTTAGTTTCACTCTGCAGCTGCGATGGCTTCGGTAGCCTTCTTGGCACCCATCCATGCAACGACACCGAATCCGATCTTGTTGATCATGTCAGCGATGTTGTAAAGGATAGCCATGATTTCTTCATCGACAGCGTCGGGAAGAATGTCAGCGGTTGGGTTGAACAAGTAGCCAAGTGGGTAGATGATCCAGCCGACGCAGATGAACCAGCGCAGGGCGTTGGTGCTCCACATGAGCTCGGGGGCGATCTTGCTGTTGTCGACGCCTTTACCGGAGGACCATGGGGTACCGGTAGCCACGATGATCATGGCCCAGCCGACACCACCGAGGACGAGACCAGCGATGCCTGGGATGGCACCGGACTCGCCGAGGTAGCCGAATCCAATCATGATGAGAGCACCCGTGAAACAGATGCCGGTGAAGCCGAGCCCGAAGGCTTTCTCGTCGGTGATGGCGTCCTTGCCCACGAGGGACGGGAACTTGAGGGCCATCAACGGAACGGTGATGATCCAGTCCATGTATCGGTACTCGATGGAAACGGTACCGAGGTCGGTGTAAACACCGCGCATGTAGTAGTAGTGGAAGGCGGCAATACCGACGATCAAGGCCGAGATGGTCATGGTCGTTCGGTATTGTGGCGCCACGGAGTTCCGCTCTGCCATGAAGAAGACAAAGGCGGCACCCATTGAGATGTAGCCGACGAAGAAGAGGAAGAACGTGATGAGACCGAGGGTATCATCAGCGTACTCCGCCGACGGGTCGACGATGTCTGCTGCGCTGACCGTTCCGGCCATCGCAAGGGCAAATGTGGCAATCAAAAGCAGGCTCGTTGTTTTTGAGAAGTTTTCTGTTTTCATGGTTCTCAAACCTACGACCTCATGATTGAGTATATAAAAAGGTGTATAATTGCTAAGTTTCGCGTGCACTTTCTAACGGTTACCGGGTATCGCCGGTTTGAACGGACCACAATCGAGCGTATACACCATCTTCCACAACAAGACTGTCATGGGTTCCATCTTCAACGACCTGGCCTTCTTCAAACACGAGAATTCGGTCGGCATGCCGTACCGTGGAAAGCCGATGAGCGATGACGATGGTCGTTCGGTCCCGAGAAATGCGCTCAATTGAGCGTTGAAGGGCTGCTTCCGTTTCGTTGTCCACCGCCGATGTCGCCTCATCGAGCACCAACAGCGGAGCGTCTTTTAACACGGCTCGAGCGATCGCGACGCGCTGTCTCTGACCCCCTGAAAGCCGATGGCCACCTTCTCCTACCAACGTCTCCCAACCTTTCGGTAGCAGTCTTACGAACGAAGCAGCTTCAGCAACGGCCGCTGCCTCGATGACTTCTTCATCCGTTGCTGAAGGCCGCCCGTAACGAATGTTTTCCATAATGGTGGTCGGAAACAGCGTGATGTGCTGATCAACCAGGGCAATGGACGAGCGCAAGACCTGAAGATTCCACGTATCCAGAGGCGCTCCACACCATACGATGTCACCGTCTTGCGGCTCAGCGAACCTTAGAAGCAGCCGGATGAGGGATGTTTTCCCTGCACCGGTTGAACCAACGACGCCGGTTGTCTTTCCTGCCTCAAACGAGAGGGAGAGTTTGTCAAAGAGCACAGTCCGATCCGGGTAGCCAAACGTAACATCGGACAATGAAATCGGTGAGGTTTTCTCAGCCTCATCTTCAGGTTCGAAGGTACCCTGTTTCAGTTCGATGGGTGAGGCCAACACGTCCAAGACCCGTGTCGAGGAAGCCATGGCGCGTTGATACAGGTCAAATGTTTCACCGAGGCGAGTCAGCGGCCATAGGAGCCGCTGCGTCATGAACACCAACACAGAATACGCCCCGACCGCCATTGTACCTTCAAGCGTGAACCAACCGCCCAAAAGAAGCGTGGCGGTGAAGCCCACAAGAATGGCCATACGAATCAGTGGTGTGAACGCAGCCGAGAGGCGAATAGCTTCACGATTGGCTTCCCTGTAAGCATCGCTTAGCGCTTCCACGCGGCGTAATTCATTGGCTTCAGCCGTAAAGGATTGAACCGTGGCCATTCCTGAAAGATCGTTTTCCAACAATGCATTCATCTGACCAGCAGCCGCTCGAACGGTAGCATAGCGGGGTTCAAGGCTTCGTTGGTACCGAAAAGAACCCCACACGATGAGCGGAATAGGCAGCACAGCAAAGAGCGCTACCTGCCACGAGATGAGGAGAAATACGGCCCCAACAACGATGACGGTGGTGCTGACTTGAAGCAGGTCGTTGGCCCCTTTGTCGAGAAACCGCTCAAGTTGATTGATGTCGTCGTTGAGGATGGCGAGGATGTCGCCCTTTTGTCGTTCATCAAACCACGCCATGCCTTGTTGTTGTACATGGTCAAACGTGTCCAATCGAAGTTCGTGTTGAACGGTTTGAGCGAGGTTTCTCCACAGGACACCGTAGAAATATTCGAACAACGACTCAAGACCCCAGATGAGAAACGTGAGCACGGAGAGCAGTACCAGTTGATGCCATGGGTCAACGACACCCACCGACGCCAAGGTAGAATCCTCTCGAAGCACCACCACATCAACAGCCAGACCGATGAGCAACGGTGGAGCAAGGTCCCAAAATTTATTGAAAATTGAACAGAACGATGCCAAACGGACGGTTCTGCGGTGTGGACGCATGTAGTTGAGCAGGCGGCGAAACGGTCCCTCCTCGCTCATGGGCCTCCCAGACGGGGGGACTTTGAGAAGCCTCCCATTCGCCCTATTGGGGCGCAAGCCCTATGCCCTTTCCTCGCTGACGGTGAAATGAGCCCTATGAACGTTGGAGACGCTACGGTGTTGGAAAAGGTCTGCAGGCCGAACAATGGTGCCCGGCACATCACCCTCATTGACCCCGCCAAGCAATCCCCTGAGGTGGCTACGGAGCGAGCCATGGTCGCTGTTGAATGCGGCTCCAGCATGATCTTTGTTGGGGGCTCAACCGACACACCGGATGACGTGGTTCATGCGACATGCTCAGCCATCCAAGAAGCGTTGGAGTTGAGAATGTTCGCAGCCAGCCAAAACCCAACCAGCGAGGAAGCCGATTGGGACATTCCAGTCGTACTTTTCCCGGGCGGGGCTCATGCGCTTTCGCCAGCAGCCGATGCCATCACGTTCATGATGTTAATGAACTCCACGAAGCGAGCTTTCTTAGTAGGGGAACAAGTCCGCGGTGCACCGTTTTTAGAACAGTTTGGTGTCGAAGCACTCCCCACAGGTTACGTTGTGTGTGCCCCCGGAGGTCGTGTGGGAGAGGTAGGTGCTGCAGAACTGATTCAATCCACCGACGTTGAAGCGGTTCATGCGTACGCTTTGTGTGCGAGGATGTTTGGTTTCTCTCTGCTTTACCTTGAGGCAGGAAGTGGGGCCGATGCACCTGTTCATCCTGACCTCGTCGCCAAAGCAGCGAGCGTAGAGGGACTCACCCTTCTTGTTGGCGGAGGTTTGCGCACCGCTTCCGATGTCCGAAAAGCGGTTGAAGCCGGAGCGAACTGGATTGTAACGGGCACGGTAACAGAAGACGCCTCATCAATGGATGAACTTCGTCAACGTCTGCTCAGTCTGGTTCAAGCTTGTTCAGCCTGAGCGTTATGCCTCATCTTCGTCGTCAAAGACAACCGGGTCGCCAGTGCCTCCAGGGGAGGGAGGTCGAACACCTTCGACGTCCATACCAGGACTGATTTCGGTTTCCACTGTTTCCAATTCAACCTCTTGACCGCCGGCTAATTTTGCCATGTCATCCGTGGTAGGTGCCTTGATGGTGCGTTCAACGTCGGGGGCATTGGCATAGAGTTCTCGTTTGAGCTCACGGCTTTCGTGGCTTCGAACCAACGAGAGGGAATCGGCGAAGACACGACCCACCACTTCACGTGTCCGCTCACTGCGCCGTGCTGAGTTGAGTTCATGTTCCATTGAACTGCGTTGATCTTCCAATTCACGAAGTTCAGCCGTTCTGTCTTGGAGAGCCGCTTCAATATCGGTCATGGTCAAGGTCATTTGTTGGATGCGTTCATCGCGTTCAAACACATCGTTGTGGAGCCGCCGCTCACGTCGTCGCAACGATTCATATTCTCTGTTTCGTTCCAACAAACGGCGCTTGAGTTCTTCGATTTGCTCAACCAGATAGTCATGCTCGGCGGAAACCGACCGGGGCCCTTGCATCACGCGCTCCAATTGCTCCTCAAGTTCAGCAAGTCGGCGATCACGGGCATCCAGCAAACCACGCAAGCGGTCAGCGATGTCCCGAAGACGCTGGCGTTCTTCTTCCAAGGCTTCAGCAGCAGCCTTCTCAACATCCAATTGGCGTTGGCGCTCATCGACTTGCTGCTTGAGAAGCCGTACTTCGTCGGCTGTGACGGAGGTGAGTCCAGCATCGGCGGCTTTTTCAAGCGCTTCCACCATTTGTCCAACACGCCCCTCCATTTCACCGATGACCTCATCTTGTTCGGTGGTTAGTGTCCGGAGTTGCGCCAATTCACTCTCCATGGAAGATCGTTCATGCTGAGAGAGTGAGGACTGTTGAGCAGCCAATTCTTCTTTTGCATCACCGAGTAGCCGCTCAAGGTGGATAATCTGTGCTTCGTTCTCCTTCAGTGTCTGCTCGGCTTCCACTAGCCGAGCCACTTCTGGCGCAATGGTGTCTTGCCGTTCAGCGAGGTCAAGTTCGACCACGCGCAGACGCTGCTTTACGGCGACCAATTCGTCGTTTCGCTTTCCCAGTTCGTCCCAGGCAATCAACACCTCTTCCACGAGCTGTTCGATCGGGTATCCCTTGAGCATCCCTTCAAGCGCAGCACGCTCATCGTTTGATGAGGAACCGACCCTTCGGATTCCACCGGGTGTTGAACTCTCTACCGACATACGGCTACGCATCGCAGATTTACCACACTTGAACCTTCCCAAGGTCAGGACGCCGGAAAGGGGGTATTTGCTACCCTTCAACGATGGCCGTCTCAATTGATGGACGTGTACATGTCGTCAGGCATTTCGCTTGCGAGCTTGAGCGCACCAGCAGCGACCGAGTTGATGGGGTCTTCAACGCACCAAACACGAACGTCTCCAATGTCAGAGATTTCGCTTGCAATTCGCTCGGCCACGCCGTCGATGAGCGAACCTCCACCGGACAGAATGATGTTGTTGCGAAGGATCTGCTGGTACTCGGGGTCTGCACCTGCGACGTTGCGCTTGATGGCGTTACCAATTTTCGGGATGATGAGGTCACAAGCTTCCAAAATCAAATCGCCAATGTCAACGACCTGGCGCTTTCCATCAACGGACAGCTCAACGGTCACTTCGCGTGCTTCGCCGCCTACGTAGGACGAGGCTTCCTTCCACTTGCGGACCATGTCCTTGGTGACTTGAGCACCGGTGTACTTCTTCTTGATCAATTCCATTAATTGGATGTCGAGCCAGTCACCGGCTTCGGTGATGGTGACTTGGTCTTCATCAGTGGGGAATGTACCGTAAACACGAGCGATGTCGGTGGTGCCTGCGCCAATGTCAACGACAATGGAACCAGCGATCTCGTCAATTCCGTAAGCCGTTGCAAAGGGTTCAGTGACGACCATGATGGCGTTCACTTGTCCGCGTAGCGTGGCCACGAGGTTTGACTTGTCGGTGAACGAAACGTGGCTGGGTGAGCAAATGACGCCCAACACTTCGTCGAATTCTTCGGGATCAACGGTTTCAAGAAGGTGGGAAACGAACGCCTTGGCGGCAGCCAAGTTGGCTTCGTCGTCTTGGGTGACACCAGCGGCCATTGGGCGGTAGAGGTTGCACGCCAATTTATTCTTCAGCGCATCTTCGCCAAACAGGACATCTCGTCCGAGGAAGTTTCGTGCTACGGGATCTTTTGGTCGCCCGACAACGGTTTCGATGGTCTGCAATTTTCCAGCACTCGATGCGATGGTTGATTGGTACGTTCCTAGGTCAATTCCAACATATAGGCGGTCGCTCATTTTTGTTCACCTTCCCTCTTGGGATGGTCCACCGAGCATGGCACTGGACTTCAAGGTTCACCTTGGTCTCTCGTGGCTGAAAACCCTTCATGGTGTTCAAAAAAGCCCTCCTGTGCCCCGTTTCGTTCATGAATCAACGGATTGAAGCTTACGATGGCGTAGGAGGGACCATTGGGGCATGAGATGATTTACCAGAAGGTGTCTCTGTCATCCGATGAATTCTCTTCTTCCAGCTGTCCTATGACAATCGGTTCAAGGGTCTTAGGCACGGGGACGACGGGAGGGTCTTCCTTTTGCTGAGTCCTGTAGACAACAAAAGCCACCACAACCATGAACAAAAAGCAGCCAAACGAGAAAACGGATTCTTCGTTGTTCAACAGGGCATTGTAGGGGTAGTCGTCTTCTTCATCGGCAACACCATCCCCATCGCTGTCCACGTGGTATCGGTCATCGTAGGGGAGGTCGTCCTCAAAATTGGCCCATCCGTCTTCGTCAGCGTCCGGGCATCCTCTGCCTGTGGGGGTGGTCGCTTGACCAAACTTCTCCGGGCACATGTCTTCTTCAACGAATTGGGTTCCACTTAACGGGTCTGCCCAACCATCACCGTCACCGTCCGGGCAACCAACGCCTCCACCACGCGTCGCCTCCCCCGGGGCATCCGGGCAAACATCCGTTCGTAGCATTGGTTGGCGGTAAGAGGAATAACTCGGGCCGGCATGGAGCATGAGTGAATTATTGGGAGAATCGTGGATAGCAATCACCTCATCGCTTGGCGTGAAAATAGGGGCTTGGCTGGAATTGAAGAATTGGATTTCAGCAATCTGCATGGCGTTGTAGTTGCCCTTCACGGTTGGAAAAATCAGTTTGTAAGATCGATACTCGATGGTGTTGTCGAAGTGAACAAGGTCCACTTGGTGGCGTTCCCAAATTGGAAGGTCAATCTCTCCCGTGCTAATCACGGTCCACTCTTCGCTTTCTCCTCTGCTGTTTTCGCGACTCTTGATGCTCTCGTTGGTTCCATAGAGGTGGAAACTTGTGGGGTCGCGACTCCACTCATCGTTCGCCGACAAGAATTCTATGCTTGTGACGGTGGATGCGGCTTGTGGTGTAATAATGATGCCCGTGCGGTACTTCCCAAAATTGAGATACTTCGTTGCATAATTTCCGTCAATGGCCATCGATGCACCTTCATTACTTGGGTTGGTGCAACCCCACCAGTTTGAGTAGCAATTGTATATTTCTCCATTGTATCCCCATGCGCGCCCGTAGTCATCAATAACATCGGGATAACCATCGCCATCACGGTCAGGGCAACCGCCTGTCCCTATCTCTCCAACCCGATCGGGGCATGCGTCAGAATTGTCGCCGTATCCATCATTGTCCCTGTCGTTCCATTCCGACGGATCCTTTGGAAAAGGATCTCCATTGGTTCCGGATGCGTTATCTCCGTATCCATCACCGTCCGTGTCGGCCCATTGTGTTCCGTCGGCGGGATACGCATCGTTGATGCCGTATCGTAGAACGGTGCAGGAATCTCGCTGGTACGGTGCTCCCACCTCCCATACGGCGCATACACCGGCATAAACGAGGCCTGGAACACCATAACCATCTCCATCGTCGTCAATCACGGGGTCCTTTGACCAGGTGAAGGTGTGTTTATGGAAGGTGTTGTAGGTGTAATATGAATCGCTCGAGAGGTCAGCGACGTGTTCTTTGTTGAACGTCACTCCATTGTTCAACTCAACGGCAACGTTCCAGAACGTGATTGGCCCGTAGTACGAGGGGAAGGGATCGAGGAAACTCCAATCGATTCCGCCTTGCCGACCCGAAGTAGAAGGTTCGGTGTATGCAAATCTCATGTCCACCTTCAACTCCACTTCTTCGAAACTCGCTGGATTGAACCGTGCATGCTGGTTAAGCCCATGTTGCCATGAAGAACCATCTCCGTTGCCAAGCAAGAGCGGCGGGTCCCAACTTAGCTCATGCACCCTGAATCCGTTCACTTTTACCTCGACGGAATTCACCTCGAGAATGCACCCTGCACACATGGAGGTCGGTTGAAGCTTTATTTTCCATTCTTCTTCATCTTTGTCGATGCAACCGTCTCGGTCAACATCGTCCTCGGCAAGCGCTTCTACTGTTGGGCATTCGTCTCTGATGTTCGGCACTCCGTCGCCGTCATCGTCGTCCAAACAACCATCTCGGTCTGTGTCCCATTGCGGATAAGCGGTCTCTGCGGGACATTCATCACTGGTGTTTGGAATGCCATCGCCATCGTCGTCGTCCAAGCAACCATCACCGTTAGTATCGTCCCAATAATTGATCGCGGCTTCGTTTGGACATGCGTCATCTTTGTTGCGAATTCCATCCCCGTCATCGTCAAGGTTATCCTCGGAATTTCGGTCAACGCCTTTCACCAGGAGAGAAAACCCAACCGCATCCCCGTCCAGGCCAACCGTTCCTGCCGCCCCACCAGGTTGCACGAAGCGAGCGACCACGTCAACATCGATGTACGATGAATTGGAGAGGTAACTCCACGGTATGTCGATCCCGTGGACGGTTTCGTTGCTCGGAGGGAATGCCGTGGTGTTGTCTGTGTCAACCACATCGGGGTAAAATTTAGTTGGGCCCTCCTCGCCTTCTCTCAATTCGTCGGAGAGGAGGATAGTCCCGTCCTCAAGTCGAATACGTAGCTGAAGGTCATCGACCATCGCTGGTTCCGGTTGTGCAGGGTAAGCCAATCGAACGCGCACGTGTTCACCTTCGAGGGGAAGGAGCCGTTGTGTGAACACGTCACCTGTTTGCAGGAAAGGGCCGATGCTTTCGTTCCCGTACCATGGCATGGCCACCATACCGGAAAGGTTGCTTGTCTCTCCCCCGTAGGCTGCAAACCAATCGTCAACCGTTCCAGATTTGAGTTGGAAACTGTCGTGCACCCACATGTCGTAAGACGGTGTTCTTTGCGGGGCAAGGGTCGTCGGATCGAACAACTGGCTGAGGTTGAGCACGCCCCATCCATCGTAGGGATTGTGAAGATCATGCCCTCCGTCTCCACCGTTGCGAGCATCCTCTGGAAGCGATGAAGTAGCCATGGCAAGCGAGGCGCGTAGAAGCGAACCGGATGGAGTAAAACCGTTTCCAAGTCGAACAGAATCCGTGCGAACATCATCAACCCAAGAAGGTTGAATTCCACTGAATTTCCGGGTGGAGAGGTCTTCACCAGCGGGAACGATCCACCCGTCTTCGTAGAGTTGTTGGATGATGCCCGTAGCTCCGGCCGCAAGCGGAGTAGCCATGCTTGTCCCGGATGAGGATCGAAGGTTGCCGTTGTTGGTGTCCCAGAACCCATCAGCGCCCGCCGATTGAATGCTTGTCCCTGGGGCGAGAACAAAGATTCCATCCGTACCCGTTTCCGTTGGTCCGTAAGCCGATGACCCCCAGCGTTCGCCTTCGATCGATTTTGTGCTGGCACTGACCGCCACGACGTTTCTCCCGTTTGCTGGCTCCAACACACCTGCTCCACTGTTGCCCGGGGCGATGAACGCTACCGACCAAGGCATGGCTTTTGCATACGCATCAAACCGTCCCGTACGTTCGGTGTAAGCCGTGGTGGCGTCCCCCCAAGAGTTTGAGTGGATGACGCCTCCAAACGAGGAGGATTCCCAAAGCAGTTGGTCGACGAGAGGAGCCTCCCATCCATTCTCCGATACGATGTCTTGCACCACCACCATGGACCCGTGAGCCAAGGTTGTGCCATTGGATGGGGCTTGGCCTTGGCGGAAATTGTCAACGCTGTGGCAGGCAAGTGAACCGATGACGTGCGTTCCATGGCGGTAATCGCTATGACCGGGTGCATCGTTGCCATCCACGCTGGTGTTGAGATGGAGGATTTTGCGATGTTCTTCACCAAACACGCCTACAGCGGGGTGACTTGCGCTGGCTTCAGCGTGCTCGCTTGTTGAAGTTGTGGCGTTTCGGAAACAGGCATGGTCAGCATCGATTCCACTGTCAGCAACGCCTAAGACGACGCCAGAAGCGTTCAAACCGAGGGCCCAGTAGGGGTGATGGTCAAGCGTTCCAGCTTCCATCAAAGCCGAGGCTTGGGCGTTTCGTGCCGTTGTGGAAAGCACCGGTTCAATCCACAATACGCCGGCGACCTTGAGCATTGGATTGAGCGCTCCGGCATTCGGCACATGGACGGTAAATGACCCAGGAAGGTTGCCGCCAACGTCCAACGACGCAGATTGAATCGTTAAACCGTGGGCCTTCAACGATGACTGGACCGCTTCAACACCGCTTACTGGGAGACGGGGCTCGAGCAGAACTCGGTAGGTGTCCGACGTTGAATCTGTAGCAATCGGCGCACGGATATGGGCGGGCCCTCCATCTTCAACCACCACTCCTGAAGGCCATGTATGTGGGGCCTTATCGGTCCAAACCAGCAACGCGTCGGCTCGAACATTTCGCAAAGGATGAACACCCTCTCGTTTCAATTCCTCCCATTGTGCTGTGGTCCACACGCCTTCCTTCAGCACGAGCAAGTGCTCTTCGCCCGGCAGTGTTTTCTCCGGGTCGACTGGAAGAGCACTCCAGCCCGATGCCAAGGGCATGAGCAGCAGAAAAACCATCCAAACAGCGCTTCTCACATCCATACTACTTGTTCTTTTTTTGTCAATCTATCGGCGAAAATCCCATCCAATGGCGCGCCAGCGCGTTTAAGGATGGATGGCAGGTCGGATGGCCCGATGAAGGCCTTTCGAGTTTCAGGAACCGCTCCGTTTGGTAGCCAGCGCCAGCCCTTTTCCTACGACCTCCCAGCAGCCGATGCCGATGCGGCGACCCACAAGGTCTACTCCATTCTCGGGTCTCGGCACCGTGTCACACGCCGGAGCATCAACATCGAGAGCGTCGGAGAAATCGATCCTCGAACGTCAACCGAACCCACTGTTCTTCACCACTTCCGAGATGAAATCGCTGCCAAGGGCGGATTGATTTCTCAAAACACCGAAGAGGAATGAACTTCCGAAACGGCTGCCTGTTCAGGTGTCTGGTGGCGTTTATTCCTTCCAGTCTTTTGCCCAATTGAAAAGCCGCTGCATAATTGGACTGAGAGCAGAACCGTCTTCTGAAAGGGCGTAAACGTTGCTCTGTGGCGATTCAGGGTTCGTGCTTCTGACGATCAGCTGAGCCTCTTCCAGTTCGTTGATGCGCCTGGAAACGGTGGTCGAAGAGGCGCTTACCATTGCTTTCATTTCCGTGAAACGGAGCGGCGATTCTGCTCGATCGAGGACCATTAAAACATGAAGCGATTTTGATTTCGTCAACAAGTCAAGAACTCGGTCAACTTTTCCGTAGGCGGGGTCGCAGTCTTCGGTCATCGTTTATCACCCGAGCAGATGCATTCTGTCTCACCAAATAAAGAGGGAGTTTCATATCTGTAACTCCCTTTGATTCTTCAACGCTCCTTGGCGCGGGCTTCTTCAACCCCAACCAACTCCGAGGGATGACTGACATGGTGGACCGCGCCCAACTCCAGCGTTTGGCTCAAGAAGTAGAGGCCCTTCGCAAGCGCCTTGAAGAGATCAACCTCCGAATTGAACAGGTCGACGTTGTTCTCGCTGAACACGCCATCACCGACGCCGTGTTGGAAACGCTTCTTGCCCATGATGCGGGAGCAAGTATTTCCACTCACCTTCCCATTGGATCGGGCGTAAGTCTTCCCTATCGGCATCAAGATTCGCAAGAGGGCACGGCCCTCGTGGACCTGGGTGCAGGGGTGTTTGGCGAGCGCACGTGGGGCGACGTTCGCGCGCTCACCCAACAACGGCAAGCCGATATCCAACATTTGCGCGATGAACTGAAACAACAATCGGATCAAACGGAATCTTCACTGGCTCAAGCCGCACAATCGTTCAATCAACTGGCCGAACAACTCAAGCAACAAGCTCCGACCCCACTTGCAAACCCTTCTTCTGCGCTAGCATCACCTGAACACGATGATGGTGAAGAAGAATCATCACCAGAGCCCCAGAACCGTCGTAGCCGCCGTCGAGGGATGTTTGGCGGCGATTTGACATTGGACGATTGAGGAATGAACATGGGGCTTTTCGACCGCTTTCGGAAGCGCGTGCAGGAAGTGGCTGAGGAGACCGACGACGCAGCTCTTTCCGTCGAAGCCACCTCTCAGGAAGCTGAGGCCTTGTTATCTCAACCTGTTGCTCAAGAAGAGGAATGGGACGATGTCGACGAGGAACCAATTCAACCTGCGGCCCAGGAGGCCGACTCAGACGACGATTGGGACACATGGGACGATGACGAACCCATAGCTCCCATTGCGATGTCCAAAAAGGAGCGAAAGTTCCTCGAACGTCAGGAAAAGGAACGTCGGAAACGAGAGGAGAAGGCCAAGAAGGCCATGAAGAAACGTGGGGCGGTCGACGTAGCCCGGCCGCAGGGGTCCAAAGTGGATTTGTCCATGATGCGCACCACCACTGGGCGGCAACTTGTGCACGTGAAACAGGCCCCAAAAGGGTCAATTCGAACAGCAGCGATTCAGATGCAAGACGGCCAAACCATCGATGTTGACCTCGGCGGCGGGGTTGTCTCTGAGGGCGGTCGAGTCATCAAACCCGGGGAAGCCTTGGAAAACTTGCTTGAAGAATTGGAGTGGGTTCTGCTTGAATCTGATATATCTCAACGCGCCACAGCTGCGATCATTGACAGTCTACGCCATGCCTTGGTTGGGGCTCGCCTTCGCCGGGGAGCGGACTTGTCCAAGGTGCTTGAAGCGGCTTTGAAGCGAGCTCTTCACGCTCTCCTCCAAGCCGGTTATTGGGACTTTGATGCAACGGTTGATGGTTTTGTAGAAGCGGGTGATCTCCCCGTGGTCATCATGCTGGTCGGCGTCAACGGCACGGGGAAAACCACGACAGCAGCGAAAATTGCACAACGCCTTCTCAACAACGGCCGCACGGTTATTGCCGCTGCAGGCGACACGTTCCGTGCAGGAGCGATTCAGCAGCTCGAATCCCATTGTGAACGCTTAGGCATTCGCTGCGTCTCAAGCCAGCGAGGAGGTGACTCTGCCGCTATCGCTCGCGATGCGATCGATTCAGCGAAAGCGAAAGGCATTGACGTCGTGTTGGTCGATACCGCTGGTCGAATGCAAAACAAGACCAATCTGATGAACGAACTCAACAAGGTTCGGAAGGTAACAAACCCTCACTTAACGCTCTTCGTGGGCGATTCACTCGCAGGAAATGACGCCGTGGAACAAGCGCAGATGTTTCAGGAGATCATGCGTTTTGATGGTGCGGTATTAACCAAAATGGACACCGACGCAAAAGGCGGTGCCGGCCTGTCCATCGCGTTTGCAACCGGACGACCGATCGTCTTTGCCGGCGTTGGTCAAGGGTATGATGATTTGATGCAGTTCGACCCCGATTGGTTGCTTGAGCAACTCTTTGATTAGGGCGTAGGGAACAAAAACCCCCTCGTCTTTCAGTGCTTCATGGCCGATATGTTTGCTGACGAAGACTCCGCCCGTTTCTTTCAAATGATGCAAATGCTCCAGCGCTCCACGCTGCTACAGATGGGGTATTTGCCAGACCAATCCGGCGCATTCCATTACAACTTGGGGGAGGCCCGCGAAGGCATCGAGGTGCTCCGTATGTTCCAACGAAAAACGGACGGCAATCTGAACGACCAAGAAACCCAAATGCTTCGAGCCGTCATCAGTGAACTGCAAATGCAATTTACAAAAGCCCCTCAACGCCATCGGCAACGCGAGGAAGAACAGGCTCAGAGTGACGTGATTCGAGAAACCTTTTCTCAGCCGCAAGACGGTCCGATTGAAGACTTGTCAACTGCGGCTGTAGGCGAGGAAGAGTAGCGGTTGTTTGATGAGTCATCGCTCGTTGCATTGGATTGATTGGCATGGGGTTGGTCACCGAAATCAACGACGATACCGCACCAACGGTGCTGATCGTTGACAACAACCCGATGTCCTCTCTGCGTCTTTCTAACCTGTTCAAAACCCGAAATTTCAACGTTGAGATTTGCGAGGACGGTGACCAAGCGGTTGATGATTACATTCGCCTCGATCCTGAACTTGTCGTGCTCTCACTGGACATCCCTTCCCTCGATGGCCACCTCGCCGCCTTGGAAATGCGGGAGCATGGTGGGGAAAGCCGCATCGTGTTCGTTGCTCCAACACGGATGGCCGATCTTGCCCGAAACGCAACGTTCTCCGCTGGAGCGGTCACATGGTTGCAAAAACCCATCTCTGGAGAAAGCCTTGAGTCATCATGGTCCAAGATTCTCGGACCCATTCCCGAAGCACCGGGTTTGGAGGATTTGGATGAGTTGTATCCTGACAGGATCCAAATCGAGGAAGACACTGGGCCGTTGGCCATGCCTCTCCCACTTCCAGCTTTGGGCGGACTCCCTCCTCTTGCAGATTTACTCGAACTCCCCGTCGTTGTCCCGGTTGAATCGGATGCGGCCAAGCCGAAAAAGAGCAAGAAACGCTTGTTTGTTCTGGTCCTCCTTCTGGCAGTGAGTGGGGCAGCAGGCTATGCTTACCAACAGGGAATGCTGCCTGTATGAAGACGCCATCCTCACTCGTCGGAGCAATAAACCGACTGGTTAATAGCAAAACCCCGTGGTGATTTACGCATGGACCGGAAACCAGTTCTCGCCATTGGACTTTGCTTGACGATGCTTTTGGCCGGCTGCCTTAGTGCCACCGAAAACGTTGAGGTGCCCGATGTGGTGCTTCCCGATGACTGGTCCACCATCACCGCACGAAGTGTGGCCAGCCCCCAATTGCATGCTTACGATGATTGCGACGATCTTGAGCAGATGTTGAAGGCATCCATCGAAGAAGAATACAGAATCCAACTTCTTCAAGCTGTTTCTAACCCTTATTTCTACGGCGCAGGGATAGCAGAAGGGAATGATGTTGCGCTGGCGGATGGAGCCGTCGCCGAAGGAAGCGATAGTGCGCAAACCCGCACGACGGCACCAACACGGGTTGAGGGTGAAGATTTCTCAGGCACCAACAACCAGGAAGCAGGTGTCGATGAGGCCGATTTCCTGAAAACCGACGGTTACCACATCTACTACATTCAAGGAAACCATCTCCACATTTTTGACGTGCCGGAATTCGGCGCACTCGACCCCGTGTCCAATGTATCACTTTCTGGAGCCCCGGTGGCGATGATGTTGAACGGCGATCAACTCGTCGTCATTTCCCGAGTAAATCCATGGGGCATCCAACGGGATCATCCAGTGGTTGACGCCATGGGATGGGACGGAAATTTCAACACATGGCGCACCAGCAGTCTCACCAAATTCACCGTGCTTGACATCACCAACCGAAGCCAACCAGACATTGAACGAGAACTGTTCATCGAAGGAAATTACATCACAGCCCGCGAGGTCAATGGAACAGTGCGAACCGTATCGCACGCCTCGATGGATCTCCGTGGCCTTCAATCGTGGCTTGAATTCCCCACTGGATATTGGAACCTTGCACAAGACGACCCGCTCCAGCGTGAGATCCGTGAAAAGCTCGCTTTCGAAACCATGATTCGCAACCGCCAGGTACTCGACACCCTCAGCCTTGCCGATTTGATTCCCCAAGTCTACGAGTACAGCGGGGGAGAAGTCAATGTACATGCCATGGCTGACAATGCGTGCCGTGAATTCGTCGCTCCTGAAGACGGTATGAATCGGGGCATTACGAGCATCTTTTCACTTGATCTCTCATCCTCCAATTTCGATTATGAAGTGGACCATATCGTGGGCTCATACCCTCAACTCTACGCTTCTGCGGACGTGCTGGTGCTCGCTGAAACCGCTTTCAAACCGTGGTGGTTTTGGGGCAATGAAGATGTGGACGAAATGACCAATCTCCACACCTTTGACATCAGCGCACCCGATGCAACCCTCTACACGGGGTCGGGGCGCGTTGCGGGGACCGTCATCAACCAGTTCGCCCTTTCTGAACACGAAGGTGTTCTCAGGGTTGCCACCACAACAGGCCAATGGGGTCGCTGGTGGATGGACGACCCTGAACCCATGTCATCTCAACTTGTGACGCTTGTTCGTTCGATGGACGTGGACACCCAGCAGCAGCGTTTGGTGGAAGCAGGTAAGGTGGAAGGTATCGCTCCAGGCGAACGAATTTGGAGCGCAAGATTTGACGGCGACCGAGCGTACATTGTCACTTTTGAGCAGATCGACCCGCTTTGGGTCATCGATGTTTCGGATGAAACCAACCCGACCATCCTTGGGGAGCTGAAAGTGCCGGGCGTTTCAACCTACATTCATCCCCTCTCTCGAGATCATTTGCTCACCATTGGGCTTGCGCCAGCGAACGAAGATGGTACGGGCTTGGACTGGTCAGGGACCCAAATTTCGTTGTTTGACATCGCTGATCCGGCAAACCCGGAACAGGCCGCAGCGCTTCGTTTATCGCCCGTCTCAGAAGATCAGGCGAACACATGGATGTGGTCGTGGTCCGAGGCCAGTTATGAGTCAAAAGCATTCCAATATTGGGCGCCGAAATCAATGCTTGCAATCCCACTATCGACGTACAGGTACGTTCAACCAACGCCTGAAACATGGGACTATCAGTACGTTTCAAAACTTATGCTGGTTGAAGTAAACGAATCAAATGGAACGCTATCGCTCTACGGAGAGGTGAATCATTCATCGTTTTATGAAGCCGGCGATGAGCGGTCATGGTGGGACGATCGGAACATACGACGGTCAGTGTTCATGGGAGATTTCGTCTATGCCTTCTCTTCCGCTGGAATCACGGTCACAAATTTGACCACGCTTGAAGAATCGGACCGAGAAAGAATCCCTCACAGTTCGATCTATGACCAGTATGCTTACGAAGACGCCGTTTTAATGGAATCCGAAGGCGAGGAACGGGATGGCGAAGGATCGGGCTCCTCCGAAGGATCTTCATCGTCTGAGCCCTCTCGTGATTGACAGGGCTATTTTCCACCCATCCCATCACCACCCTCTTGAAGACCGGCGTTTTGAGGTGTACCATGCGCACAGCGGTTGCCACGTTTGGTTTTGGCAGACCGGATCATTTTGAGCGCATGCTTCGTTCACTCGGAACCTGCCCAGAAGTGATTGAAGGAAGCGTAGATGTGGTTCATTTTCTCGACGGAGGCCCCGGAGCACAGCACGGTGCCCTCCGGGACGTCATTGAACAAAGTGGAATCCCGTTCAATGAAATCGTGGCTCGACCTCACAACTACGGCGTGGGCCGTCAACTCATTTCTGCCCGCCGTGAGTTACTGGACGAACGAGGTTATGACCGCATGGTGCTTGTTGAAGACGACATTGAGCTGAACTCCACGTATCTGACGACCTTGCTTCGTCTTTCAGATTGGGCTGAATCGTATTCGGATACCGGCACGGTTCAGGTGTGGAACGTTGAATCCGGATCAAAGGAAGACCTTGCACCTCACATGGGGGAGGTGGAACTTACCCATCGACACTTTGTCACGTATTGCCTGACAAAACGTGTATGGGACGCCATCAAGCCGATGCTGTATGATTATGAGAAGAAATTCCTTCTCAAGAAACCGTACTCAAATCGCCCCCATTACCGCATCAGAGCGTTCATGCGCAAGCACCTAAAAACCACACCGAGAACTCCTGAAGGAAACCGCTTGAATCCTCCGACGGAAGCCGTTCACAATCCTTTTCCAAAAATCCGCTGGCGCAGCAGCCCGACCAGCCAGGACGCCATCACGTCATTGGCGCTTCACGCCGCAGGCCTTCACCGCATCACCACCCGGGTCCCCCACGCCTACTACTACGGCATGACAGGCGTTCATTGCACGCCAGAAGTTTACGACATCATGGGATTCAATGATCAAGGTTGGTGGCAGTGGGAGACCTCACCAACCTCCTTTACCGTTCGGTATCAAGACGACCAAGGAAAATGGTTGTGGTCAATGTACCGCTGAGTGATTCAGATGAGCACCACGATTGGTTTGGTAGGTTGCGGTCGCTGGGGAATGAACCACTTCAGGGTCCTCATGTCCCTTCGTTCTCGTGGGTTCATCGAGCGGTTGGTGGTGTGTGACATCGATCCAACAACGTTGACCGACCTCAAAGCCGATCAAACCTACACCTCGTTGCAAACCATGATCGAACATGAACGCCTTGACGGAGTGGCCATTGTCACGCCCCCTGACACCCACCTTGAGTTGGCTCGTATTTTGGTCGCACACGACCTTCCGGTCTTCATTGAAAAGCCACTGGCGAACGACCACGAAGACGCCGTTGAATTTCTCGACAACTTGCCCAAATCGACCATTTTGATCACCGGCTACTTGCTGCGCCATCACGCTGGACTCCAACGAATGAAAGCCGCCATTGAAGACAAGGAGCTACTGGTGGATGTGCTCAGCTATCAACGGCGCACAAAACGACCAAAACCACCCGAATACGATGCCGTGTCCACGCTCGCTGTTCATGGCCTTGATGCCACGACTTTCTTGTTGGGCGCCCCACTCATGTCCATGGACATCATGCAATTTCAGCGTTCTGAAGCTTCTGCTCAGATTTGGCTCCGGCACGAAGGGCAGATGGTGTTGATCGACGTTGCCTGGGGGGCGGAGGAAGAACAACGCCTCATCGGTGTGCAAGGGCAAGTGAGGGGAGCCGTGCTGGATTTTGGAACCGGCGAATTCTCATGGCATGCAGAAGACGGCACGGAAGAACGACCCCTTGTTGAGCAGTTCTTGTCCGAACCCCTCGAGCAGCAGTGGTTGTTTTTCCTCGAGAAGATTTCAGCGTGCACTCCATGCATTTTCCCATCAACTTCCACCCTCGTGGACATCAGCACGTGGCTTGATCAACACGGGATGGACGAACCTGTGTAATGCAAGTCCTCCTTTGCGAGAATTGAAGAACGCCATGCTCTTGGACGAAGCCATGGGCCTCTCATTGAGCACCGTCCAGCGCATGCTTGGAGCGAGCGGTGTTGCAAGTTTGGGTGTGTGGTACCTGCAAGGGGCCCTCATGGACGGCATGCTCACCCTCATCGCTCTTTGCACCCTCACGGCCATAATCTGGGGCATCTCGGAAAGTGAATCCACCTTCGCCTTCCTCAACCTTACCGGAAGCGGCCCGCTGAACATGATGGCGATCGCGGCGAGCATTGTGATTTTCGCACAGATTTCCATCTCCATATGGGGTTTCCCGACCGTCGGGGCGTACATCCTCTCGTTGTCGTTTATCGGCTCGTTTTGGTTGACGGGGTACATGATTCAACCAAACGGTGTTTGAATCCCTTTCCAGTGCGCTGTTTTGGGCGAAGTGTCAAAGGCCGACCTCATCGGCCTACGCTTTGATGGCAACCCACGGTGACCACCCTGCACTTCCGGACCACCTTGAGTCTCTGCTCATGGACGATGTCCATACCGTTTTCCTGAAAGCTGACTGCCCTCCGCGGGTGAAACGCGGAGCAATCGGCTCCCTCAAGCTGGTGGAACTGGAACAATCGACCACCTCATGGGACACCTTGCAAATAGAGCAAGCTGAGGAAGACCTCATGGCGATTGTTGAAGAACATCGCCACCGCAGCGATTGTTTTCTGGAAATAGACCGTAAAGGATGCCGAGTTCTTCAACTTGGAGATTTGCGCATCACCTCTGCGTGGCCTCCTTTTTCCGATGCACGAGAAATCACGATCGTTCGTCCGGTTGCGAAATTAAGCCTTGGCGATTACGACTTGGATGAGCGTTTGATCGAACGTCTTCGCAACCATCATCGCGGGGTGTTCATTTGTGGCCGTCCTGGCTCTGGGAAAACCACTCTTGCTCAAGCCATTGCCGAATACCTCGATACCGACGTTGGAGCCATGGTCAAAACCATGGAGGCCCCGAGAGACCTCCAACTCGCGGATCGAATAACGCAGTATGCCCCGCTGGAAGGCGATCTCGAAAAGACCGCTGAAATCATCTTCCTTGTTCGCCCAGATTTTGTCATCTTTGACGAAGTACGTCGAGCCCGAGATTTCGAAATATTTGCGGATGTCCGCCTTGCTGGTGTTGGTTTGCTGGGCGTGACACACGCCAATTCTGCCCTGGAAGCAATCCAGCGGCTGATTGGAAAAGTTGAATTGGGTCTGGTCAGTCAAGTGTTGGACACAATCCTTCACGTAGAGTCGGGGAAAATCCAACAGGTTCTCGAATTGCGAATGACGGTGAAACCTCCAACTGGGATGCAGGAAGAATTGGCTCGACCGGTCATTGAAGTCGTGGAATTTCCGAGTGGGAAATTGACCCACGAAATGTTCGCATTTGGTTCGGAAATTGCTGTCGTTCCCCTTGAAGGACGAACTTCTACCGACCTTTCACCGATCAAGTCGATGGCCAAACAACGCATCGTCGAAACGGTTCGTCAATGGGTCGGCGTTGACTGCCAAGTTCGCTTTTCAAGCGAATCCTCGGCCGTGATTTATGCACCGGCGAACATGATTTCCACCCTGGTTGGGAGAGGGGGAGAAAACGTGAAACAATTGCAGAATGAACTTGGCGGCATGCGCCTTTCCATTGAATCGTTCAACGACATGCCCGAAGGCATGGAGCAGCCAAACAGCTTTTGGCAGGACAAACGGCGCAAAGGGAATGCATGGGAAAACCCGCGTCGAAAGGGGAAATCGGCCCGTCGACAGCAACGGAAAAAATGACCATAGGTTGCTGTTGTATTTTGGTTTTTGATGGAAGAAAAAGGGGCATCATTTAAATGTCAACCTTCAAAGGTCGGACCAGAGAGGTCTTCACATGTCCGATGACGCAACCACCCCCGCGCCCGCCGCTAGCGGTTTAGCAGGCTTCGTGCTTGAAAACCGCTCATGGATGCATCTCGCATCCCTTCTCATGATTGTATACGCCGTTTGGGCCGTCATCGAAGTGTTTTCGAACACATGGTTCCATGGCCTCCAAGGCCTAACAATTTTCGAGACCGGGACAGAGACCAACATCAATCCGGACGATTTGCAACGAAACAACAGTGGCATGGTCATCGCTTCAGGCGCTGTCTTCGGCCTGTTTGGCTTGTTTGCTCAATACGTGTATCGAGGCGCTCCTATGGTTGACTCTTCCATGGCTGCCGCTGCAGCCATGATTCTTGACCAAGCCGCTGCAGACCGTGTCTCAGAGAAAGACATCATCACCAAGGCAGAAGAGGCCGCAACCGTGGCTGCTGCAGAGGTCGCCAAAGAAACCGCAGAAGACACCGTCATCGAAATGCTTGATCCTGACGCTAACGTCGAGGAGGAAGCCGAACAAGAGGTTGCCGAAGAAGAGGCCG
>DANX01000074.1:0-3408 GCA_002502295.1 Euryarchaeota archaeon UBA561
ACCAGCGCGAAAGAGGACGAAGACATCACTCGAATCTCCGGCGGGGCGCCGGTATGGCTTGGTGGAATCAGGAAAGGAGATCGATACCGTGGAAAACCTATCGCAGACCGTAAACCCGGTGACCCTGGCGACGTGGGCCCAGGTCCTGAAGACTGGTACTGGTCGGATGACCGACCCTGGTCCTACACGAACTGGGGCCCTGGCGAGCCGAACAACTGGGACGGTGGCGAAAATAGAGTGCAACATCTCGGCAAACTCGGTGCGGTATGGAACGATGTCGGCGAGGACTGGGAAGGGCCTGCAGTGTACAGAATTCCCGCCAACTCCAGGTCCCTAAGCGTAAACGTCCCACGTGACGAAAGTACAGACACGGTCAAGCTGAATCATGATGGTACAGATGAGGTGGATGCAGAGCCAAACAAGCGTGGAGCGATTATCGTAATCCGGCTTGGTATATTTTTGATGATATTCGGTTTACCGCTTCTCATCATAGGAGCCACATCCACGAGCGAGGATAGACTCGCAATGCTCATTCCGGGTGCGATGTTGTTTAGCGTTGGAGTTTTCTTGGCAATTGCTTCTGCCACTGCAATTTCGCCATGGATCACTTCTCTTTTCAAGCGAGGAAAAAATGCTCAAACCGCCCGGACGCAGCTTGAGGTGCTGTCCTTCAACCACCACCAACCCATCAGATTCTGCATCACCAACCCTCCACCTGACCCGAGAGCGTGGGTGGGCCTCTATCCGTCGGATGCTGACGACCGCGACCACGGCGACCGCTGGCGTTGGCTCAAAGACATCGATGTCAACGAAGCCTCCTTGCCCGGCCAAGCCAAAGGAGCATGGAGCATCCGTGTCTTCTCAGATAACGGGTACACCTTGCAGAAGCGCATTGATTTCGAACTCCAGGAGGACGACAAGCCGGAAGTGTGGATGCAGGACGCTGAATACAAGGACGAGCGCCTCAAAGGATTGGTCCAAGACCATCGGAACAACTTCACCCGAAGGATCACCACAGGCAAAATCGTACGCCACCGACGGATTGGGGGCATGTCGCGGTTCGAGTCCGACGACGAAACGTACCTTGTCTACGACAAAGATCTGCACGGCGAGGTTGTGGCCCCGTTCTATCAGGACGCGTTCTGGGAGTGAAATCAAACACACCCGATGCAATGGGTACCCAAGCGACGGGCATCTTACGCGTGGTTGTGCAAAAAGCGTCAGTGTAAGACAGAGGCTGCCATGGACCAAGACCACCTGGCCTGAATCGTCTAATTTCGGTGCATTCAAGCGTTTGAGGAAATTCAGTCTTGTTCGGCAAGGTAGGCTTCGTACTGCTCCTGCACGTCTTCGGCCGAGAGCTTGTTGACGCCGTCTTTCGTGAGCCTGAGAACGCCATCCGGATCCACCACCGCGTAGGTCGGGAATCCAACGGCAACACCACTCACGTACTCGCGTGAGACGTCCGAATGCAACACTGCGTGTGAAGTGTTGAACGCGTCGGACCACTGCATGGCGTAGCTTTGGTTGGCTGCTTCGCTTCCCGCGTTGCTTCCAAGCACCTCAACGAAACTCACGTTGTAGCGCTCATCAATGGTCTCCATGTCTTCGATCAGGGCTGTCGCGTTCTCACTGGCTTGCTCACAGTACAGGCACCACTCTCCCATGTTGAGCAGAAGAACGAGCATGGTGCCTTCCATGTCAGAGAGCGTGATTGTCTCGCCGTGTTGATTGGGAGCGGTCAATTCCGGCACCGGCTCGCCAACGACGAACGTCGATTCAAATTCCTCGCTGTCCTCACTCATGCATCCTGCCATGGGAATCATGAAGGCCAACAACACCGCAACAACCTGTGTGCTTCGCATGGATTGACGTTCTTTACGGCGCCATAAATGCGTTCTCATTGAGTGCTCAGTTGGTGCGCTGGTTTGCGGTCTGGCCCTGTCTAGAGAAGTGGCCATTTGCCCAGATGCAGGGGTGGCGTGTCTTGGTTCCAGAGAGTATTTCTTGTTCTGGAGAGAGAAATGCGTCAATGATGTGATATATTTCCACGCTGGGCTTTCAGCATGGCGACCGAGTCTCTCGCACCGGTTGCTGCCATTACGGATTTGATTTTGGGGACTCTGACCATCATCCTCGCGAACAGAGCGGTCAATCATGACCCTCACAAGCGCTTCACAGCGCTGCTGTTTGGATGGACCTTCATCTTCATCGGAATGTATTACATGATCGTCTCGGTGATTGAACTCCGGTATCCTGACGGCGGCTTTGGTTGGTCGCTGGTCCAATTTGGGACCTTTGCACCAACGGGTGATGGAACGTATGACGCCCTGGTGTTCATGATGTATGGTCTCCAAGCAGGCATCAACATTCTCACCCTCGCCTTGGCCCTTCATCTTCCGTTTGATTTGGGGTCTGGCCGCGGCTGGAATTCAGCGGTCATCGGCGGTATCGGAGTCTACACTGTCGTCGTGCCCATTGTCGTGATCTTTGGTGGATTCTCCATCGCCGTTGGTCAAAGCATCATGATTTTTGCCACCTCGGCCGTATGGACCATGATTTACATCAAAGGCATCGTCGCAGAGGTGGTCCACGGGGATGACGAGGCTCGCTCCGCATCCAAGGGCGCTGGTTTGTTGCTCATTGCGTTCTATTCAGGGACCATGATTTGGTGGCTCTCAACGCTGATGCTGGCCAACAACGAGTGGTTTTCGGGCGTCATATCACAAATGTCTGAATCATCGTCCATCTTCTACCTCTTGGGCGTCGAGACCGTCTGGGTCGCGGGTCTTTTGCCGCTGGGCGTGGTGTTCCTTGGCGAAGCGTACAGGACGTTCAAAAAAGGTGCATCGCTGCTCTCCGTGGTGATCTTCGTGGTCGCCGTCATTGGCTTCATCAACTATTTCATTGACGTCGCAGTCTCTGATATCCTGGTCAGTTGTTACGAGACCGAATGCAGAGAACTGCCCGCTGCTTACAGGGTCTGGGAAACCCTCACCACCGGTGTGCTTTCGTTCCTCTTTGTCCCCATGCTCTTTGTCTATATTTTGATTCAATATCGATTGATTGACACCAGTTCGGATGAAAACCGCAACCTGTTGCGCATCATGATCCTCCTGCTTCTCCTGATCGTTTCCTCCAGTTTCATCGAGATGATTCAGTCGTTGATACCGGTGCCCCAGATGGTCACCGCATCACTGCTCGCCATCGCCGTGGCCTTTTTCATCGGATGGGAGGAGCGAATCACAGGTTGGTTTGTCGAAGAAAGCGTTGATGCAAATACCGTGACTGGGGACAAGATCCTTGTTCAATCCTTCAGCAAACTAACGGTGTTGATGTCGGTGGTCTTGGCATACATCATCGCCATGAGTTGGCTCTTTGCTGCCATGGGGGTGGGCGTTTGAGCAA
>DANX01000074.1:3784-4578 GCA_002502295.1 Euryarchaeota archaeon UBA561
GACCGAACAAGCAACATCACCATGGCCGTGGCGGTGGTCATTGCGGCGGTGGTCATCACGTACACGACCGTGGATTTGGCCACGCTCAACAAAGAGGTCCGCGGCCTTGTGGAAGGTGAGAACACCTGGGATGTCGCGTTTGAACTTCAATCAATGACCTTCGAGGAAACCATCGTCATGGTAGACGGGGAACAAAGGGAACTGGAATTTGACATCGATTCAAGCGACCTCCCCGAAGGGTTCCGAGTCGGCCACATCAAAACCATCGTGTCCTATGCAGAAACCTCCGGCCTGCCTGCCGACCCTGCTGACTCGGTGGCCGCCAACGTTCCCCAAACGAGCATGGAAGCACAGTGGGATGACGACAACAACACGCTTTCAGGATCCTCCAACGATGCAAGCAACATCGAACTGCTTCTTCGCACCCATCCAGGATTCACGGGTACGGGAGTCAACGCCACGGGCCTCAACGAGTATCAAGTGCTTCAACCGTGGTTGGTGGAAGGGTACGGCACAGGCACCTTCTCCGTCGTCTTGGATTTGAACACGCAATCTCCACCCTTCCTCAACGATTCAGATGAGGAAATCGTGGTCAGTGTGGAAGTCGTGATGTTCAAGCCGACGGCGACCGCGGTTTGATCTCGCTGAATACGGCTCACAGGAGGCCTTCTCAGAGGGAACCCATCCAACCGTAACTCATTCTTCTTCGGATGAGCTCAGGTGCGCTGAACGTCAAACCACACTGGCTTGTGGTCCGATACCGCACCGCTGCTGATGCGCTCGTCGATGCCCCA
>DANX01000070.1 GCA_002502295.1 Euryarchaeota archaeon UBA561
AACGCCGACATGACGGTTGGCATCATCGGACTTGGATACGTAGGGTTGCCAACCGCTATTGGTTTCCATGATGCTGGTTTCAATGTCTGGGGAGTTGATGTCTCACAGCGCACCGTGGACATGGTAGCGGCCGGAAAAAACCCAACGGGCGATCCTGATGTCGACGACATCGTACCTTTGCCAGGAACAGAGCGGTGGAACATCACTGTCTCAACGGCCGAGGCCGTGCCAGAATGTGACATCGTATTGGTTACTGTTCCAACGCCCGTCACTCACGACCTCAAACCCGATCTCTCTTATGTCGAGGCCGCTGGACGAGCGGTTTTCGAGGCCATTCCAAAAGGTGCTAACACCATCGTGGTGTTGGAATCGACGGTGTATCCTGGCGTCACGGCACATACTTGGATGCCACTCATTGAAGAATTAGGCATGGTCGTGGGTCAAGATTTGGAAATTGCATACTGCCCCGAGCGGTTTAATCCAGGTGATGCAGCTCACGGCGTTCGCTCCGTTGCCCGGGTCATCGGATGTTCCAATCCCGATGTTGGTGAGGCCTTGGTACAATTGTACAGTCAGCTGACAACTGAAGATGTGCGTTATGTTGGGAAACTCGAAGTCGCTGAAGCCGCCAAGGTGATTGAAAACGTGCAACGTGACATCAACATCGCTCTGGTCAACGAACTGGCTCGCATCTTCCCCGCCATGGACGTCGACGTTGAAGACGTCCTCTCGGCTGCTGCCACCAAGTGGAACTTTCATCGCTACACGCCGGGTGTCGGCGTCGGTGGCCACTGCATCCCCGTAGACCCGTACTACATGATTCAGCGAGCGGCGGACGTTGGTGTGCCTGCGGGCCTCATCACGGCGGCTCGGGCCGTGAATCGTTCAATGCCAAACCATGTGGCGCAAGTTCTGGTTGACATTTTGTGGAAGGCCGGTTTGTCAGCCGAATCAACGAAGGTGCTTTTCCTCGGCTGGTCGTACAAAGCTGAGGTTGGCGACCCCCGTGAAACGCCTGCAGAACCGCTTGCTGAAGCCTTGCAGCAACGGGGCATTCAGGTCAGCGTCTACGACCCTCACATCGATCCTGAAACCTTTCCAGATTCGGTTGAGGTTATACAAGATCTTTCCGAAGCCAAAGGGCACGACCTTGCGGTGCTGGTGACCGCTCATCAGGCCTGTGTGGACCTGGATTGGTCCACACTTTCGCAACAAATGTCGAGTCCCCGAATTTACGATGGCCGGCGCGTGCTTGATTTGGACGCCTTGGGGGAGCAGGGTTGGACTTGCTTCGCCGTTGGTCGTCCATTTTCGTGAGAGAACGGCCTTGGTGCGTGCTCTGTATGCTGAACTGTTAAACCACGGCCCCCGGACGGTTGCCTGTGGCCAACTGATGGCATGGTGAAAGAATGAAGTATCAACTCAAATGTTTGAAGACCGGAGATCTCATTGACGACGCCTACACACTCCACTACTCTGATAACGCCTTGCTGCGTGCGGTCTACAACGAGCCGCTTGTCCTGAAAAACAACGCCAGTGGGGTGTGGAAGTACCTCTCTTGGCTGCCCGTTTCGCAAGCCAACGAATACGTTGCCGGGACGGTCACTTACCGGGCCGTGGCTCTCGGTGAGGCGATGGGCCTTTCCAACCTCTGGGTGTCCTTCCACGGATACTGGCCTGAAAAGGGCGGAATTTGTCCAACGGGCAGTTTCAAGGACATGGAAGCCGTTCCGACCATCCAACGCATGCACGATCATGACTGCAAGGGTCTCATCTGCGCCAGTGCCGGCAACACCGCTCGAGCCTTCACGCACTTTTGCGGTCTTGACGGAATGCCGCTTCTTGTGGTCGTCGGCAAAGATCACGCTGAGCGCATATGGGCTCGTCCAGAGAACAGCGCAGAAAGCGTTCGTCTCGTCGTCGTTGAAGACGGCGATTATTACGACGCCAAGACCGCTGCCAAAGGCATCGCTGCTCAGCTGCCCGGCTGGCAGATGGAAGGCAGTGTACACAATGTCGCTCGCCGTGACGGCATTGGGAGCTTGATGCTCGATGCCGCCTACACCATCGGCCGCCTCCCTGACCATTACTTCCAGGGCATCGGCGGCGGCCCGGGTCCCATTGGCATTCACGAAATGGCTGAGCGCCTGATCGAAGCAGGGTTGTTTAAGGGGCCTGCCCCGCGGCAGCACGTTTCGCAAAACATAGAGCACCACCCCATCCACAACGCTTGGCAGGCGGGGCGCGATCATCTTCTGCCCGAGGATTATCCTTCCGAAGAGGTTGAGGTGTACTCTGATTATCTGCTCAACAAAGGCCCAGCCTACGGCCAGGTGGGTGCCGTGCATGCCATCCTCAAAGGCTCAAACGGACAAACCTACATCGTTGAGCGAGAAGACGCTATCGCTGCCCGTAAGATGATTGAATCCATTGAAGGCATTGACATCATGACGCCGGGTGCCGTGGCTGCAGCGAGTCTTTTGCAAGCGGTTGATGCAGGCGAGGTGGACAAGGACGATTGCATTCTTCTGAACATGAGCGGCGGTGGTGTTGAACGCCTCAAGTCGGAGACTGAAACGCGAACCGTCAAGCCCTGGCTACGGGTACAAAAAGCCACGGCTGTGGAAGCCATTCTGGAAAAATTGGCCTTGGAATGACCGGTGCTGAGGAGAGCGCAGGTTCATAGAAGGTGCCCTGCTTGGAAGGAATGAGGCGTGAGCATGGTTGAAGCAGCTTGGATTCAGGCAGAGGTTCTGAAAGCCGTGCCAGAGGCCACGGTCGAAGTCATTGATCTCCACGGCTCAGGCGACCACTTCCACGTCCGAGTCATCTCCGAGACGTTTGAGGGCGTCCGCCCTTTGCAACGGCAAAAGCAGGTTCTTGCCGTGATGAGCCAGCACATTCCTCGACCCATTCACGCACTTGACCTCAAGTGCATGACCCCCGCCCAAGCTGAGACCGCTGGCAACACTGCATTCGATCCCCACGGGGGCGGACAAGGCGTACACATTCGCCGAATTAACAAAAACAAACAGGAGTGAAACAAATGGACTGGACCCCCGAAGAACTGCAAGCAATCGTCGATGAACACGCGCTCGTGTTGTTCATGAAAGGCAACCCCAATCAACCACAATGCGGTTTTTCAAACCGGGCGGCTCAAGTGATGCAACAATTCTCACAACAAGTGGACGAGCAATTCGCTGCTGTGAACATCCTCAGCGACCCACGCGCCATCCCATCGGTTTGCGCTTGGTCTGACTTCCCAACCATGCCCCAAGTGTTCGTCCACGGTGAACTCATTGGCGGCTCCGACATTGCGCTTGAGATGCTTCAAGACGGCAGTCTGCGTGAAATGTACGACGCCGGTCGCCAAGCTTGAAACAACCTGTTCGTCATACGACGCCAAGGCTAAAGCGGACGGTTCCACACGGTGAGACGATGGCCAAGTTGCTTCCAGGTGGTGTCCTTCCCTGGCATTACCTCGACGAATCAAGGGCCGACCACTACAGTCAACTTCAACTCAAACGATGTGTCGAGGATCGCAACCCTCTTCTTCCGTTGATGGAGGATAAGTACCGTTCCCGAGAACTCGTTGAATCCAAGCACGTATGCCACTTGACCGAACTTTATGATTGGTCGGAAGACGTGAACATTGATTGGAAAAATCTGCCCGAACGCTGTGTCATCAAAACCAACCATTGGTCAGGAGATGCATTGTTTATCATGGACAACGGGCCCGTGCCGTTGGGCAATGTCCCTCGCAAGCTCCGCTTGTTTTCCCGTACGGACAACCGGTACCGCGTGATTCGCAATTGGCGCGATCAGAACGGTAAACCATGGCCAAAATGGCGCATTGAACGTTCCTTGCGTTGGTGCTTGCGCCAACCTTTTCCCGCACCGCTTGAATGGGGTGCTGCGACCATCAAACCAAGGGGCGTGATGATTGAAGAGTTACTCACCGATGACAACAATCTCCCCGACGATTGGAAGGTTCATGTGTTCCACGGGAAAGCGGGTTTCATCCAGTACGACACCGGGCGAATGACATCGCATTCCCAGTCGATATACACCCTAGAAGGTCAACGTATTCGCCAAACCAACGGCCGCTGGAGTGAAGAACATACGCCCGATGAAATTGTCTCCATCCTCGGCAAAGACGGCATCGATCAACTTGTGCATATCGCTGAGCGTCTTGCAGAAGACATCGACTACACGAGGGTCGACATGTTCTTGGCCGACGGGAAGTGGTATTTTGGAGAATTTACGAACTACCACAATTCTTGCGCGCCACAATCCATCGAGTGGGAAGAACTCGCTGGTGGTTTGTGGTTGAACAAGGGAATCTAAAATTCAATACATTCAAAATCATTGGGCTTGAGGAACGCTTGAAGGGATACCCATGGAGTCGCCCAAGCAATCTCGAAAACTCGTCGCTGAAGGCGGCGAAAGCATTGTTGACTTTGACAACAAAGCGTTCAAACCCATTCCTCAAGCGGGCATCGACCTCGCTGTGGAAGCCATGCAGGCTGGTGTGATGTACCGCTACCAACCCAAATCCAAGGAATCGTCCATCACAGCGAAGCTCGAACACGCCTTTTCAGACTACATGGGCGTAAAGCACACCATCGGAACCAATTCCTGCGGTTCGGCCATGTTCATCGCCCTCAACATTGCCGGTGTTCAACCCGGCGACAACATTCTCACCAACGCCTTCACCTTCCATGCCGTCCCCAGCGTGATTCAGCATGCACGAGCCGTACCCGTGTTGGTGGAGAGCAACCGTGAATGGGCCATGGACCCAGAAGACTTGGACAAAAAAGCCACCGAAACGGGTGCAAAGGTTCTGTTGATGTCCTACATGCGCGGCCACGTTCCCGATATGGACGCCGTGATGGAGGTGGTCCGGAAACACGACCTTCTCCTCATCGAAGATTGTGCTCATGCTTACGAAACTCGATGGAACGATCAACTCCTCGGCACTTTCGGAGAAATTGGTTGTTTTTCGACCCAGTCGTCCAAAGGCATGAGCGCAGGCGAAGGTGGATTGTTCATCACGAACAACGACGAATACGCTGCCAAGGCCGTCCTTTACGCTGGCTCTTACGAGCGGTTGTGGTTGAAGCACTTCGACCTTGACCACGAAATGATGGATGCGCTTCAAAACCAAATCCCCGGCTACTCCATGCGCATGCAGGAGGTTACAGCGGCCATGCTGACCCCTCAAATCGCACGATTGCCGATCATCAAGAACATTCACGTTCGAAATTGGAATCTGCTCCATTCGCTGATCAATGACCACAGCAACATCGAGATTCCAATGCCGCTTCCTCAAGTGGAGAGTTTTTGCGATACGATGCAATTCCATCTTGTCGGGTTGCCCCGCGATGTTGCTGACCGATTCATTGAGCTCATGAAGCAAGAAGGGATTCCAATGCAAATCTTCGGTGCCAAACGCAATGCTCGTGATTTCCGACAGTGGGAGTACATCGAGGCTCACAAGGATGAACTCAAAAACACCATCGCCAACATCGAATTCGCTTGCGACCTCTCGCTTCAGCCTCACTTAACCGAGGACAACATTCGGGTGATCGCCCAGGTTATGCACGAGGTGCTGGCTTACATTGGCGAAGAATCCAGCCGATGAAATCCATCTGCAAGCCTTCCATTCATGGGTTTCTTTGTTAAATGAATGACCTTTAGGAAGGCTGTTGTTATGGCGAAAGACGGTTCCCCTTCACTGTTCCGAAAGTGGGTGATGCGGCAATACTGGCGTATGCAACAATCGCAAGCCGTTGTTGGATTATTGCTGTGGGGCACCACCATCACGCTGCTGGTTTGGCCGTATGTCCGCTGGCGGTTCGAAGCTTCCTGCGGCGACGCCCTCTGCTTCAATGACACACTCCTCGGTGTCCCTGCGACCTACTTTGGTTTGCTTTCCATTTTCCTGACCGTGATGTTTGGCGTCCTCACCATCGGGTACTTTTACGATCAAGTGTTCTCGTTGTGGACGGAGTGGCGTAGTGTGGACATGGAGCGAAATCCCTACGTGACGTACGCTCTCACTCCAAATTGGATGATGATGACCGCTCTCCAAGCTGAAATGCTTCGCCGCCAATCCGAAGGCGACGAGGCCATGCAAGCCCAAGCCGAGTGGTTCCTCAACTGGTGCAAGGAATACGCCGACGGTGAAATGTTTGCACGCGCTGTGCAACACTGGGACAAGGACCTCGGTCATACCCCAACATTTTGGTTCACCGATGATGCTGCCATGGAGCGAGCTCGAGCCCTCAAATTCGATGATGAAGATTGACAAATCTTCTTGTCCCTGAGACGCAAGGTAATGACATGCCACGTCCTTCTCGCTGGAGCGATGAACGGAAAGCAAACCGTGAACAAGCGGACTGGATCGTTGGCTGGCTGCGAATCAACGGGCCTGCAACCACGCCTGAAATCATTCAAGCCCTTGAGGCGGAAGGGCGCGAGGTGCGTGCGCATATCTTGCAACGAGCCCTACGAAAGTCGCCTTTTGTGCAACGAATCGGTTCAGTGGAAGGTGAACGTGGGACGGTTAGCCGTTGGGCGTGGAGCATCGAAGAGGGCGATGAGGCCTGAGAGTCGTGGAAGCCATTGAAAACCGGCTTACTCTGCCTGTTTCATGAGCGCCGCCAAGCCGCGTACCCCTTCCAGCGGGCGGGATGCGACATGGCTTGTGGGAGCCGATTTGGTGGCTGTGGCCCTTGCTTTTATCGGTCAAATCATGTTGACGCACGCTCTTTTGGCGGAACATTACGGTTGGATGGTCCTTGCTATCGACCTCTACGCCTCCCTCTTTTTGGTGATTGACCTTGGCCTTCCTACGTTGCTCGCGCGGGATGGAACGCGCGCACCATCGCAGGTTCCCGCAGCCGTGTGGCGCACATATCGATGGCAGGCTGTGGCCGCCCTTCCGTTTGTTCTCCTCGCCCTCTTGCTCCGTCCTGAATCGTGGCTCAACATTGACGCTCCGAGCGGTTTGTTGATGCTTGCTGCGCTCGTTGCTTTGGTCCACGTTGCCTCCTATGCTCCCCGTTCGGGCCTGCGGGTGCTCGGTGAAGCCCGCCTTGAAGCGTTGACCAAGGTGGTCGAGCGAGGATTAACTGTCAGTGCTTACGGTGTGTTGGCGTGGCAGGGTTCCACTTCGGTCATGGCGTTTACGGCGGCGTTTCTCGTCGGAGCAACAGCGGGCTGGGCGTTGGCGTTGTTCTGGCTTTTACGTGCTGCTCCACCAGCGCCCGCAACCATCGATTGGGCCCGCTTTGGACCGAGTTGGACATCGCCACGCAGCTTGATGATGTCTGCGCTTCCGTTTGCCATCACGCTTGGAATCCTTCCGTACGTAATACGGATTGAGAAGTTCATGGTCGCTGCTTCTGGTGGTGCTACGTTGGGTGCCGTGTTTCACGTTGCACAACTGGCATGGTTAGCCGGCCTTGTGGTTCCAGCCGCCATTCGTTCCGCACTTTTGCCGGTGCTCGGCCGCGCACGCGAAGACCCCCTTGAACATCAAAAAGAGCTCAATCAAGCCACTGATCTCTGCTTTGCTTTGCTCCCCTACGGTCTTTTTGGCGGGTACGCCATCATGACCGTCTTTGCACCGTTGGCCTTTCCTGAGGCCTACCTTGACGGTACGTACGGGGCCTCTGCTGTCGATGTGTTCACCGTACTTCTGGCAGGGTGGGGGTTGACGTTGCTTGCTACACCCACCTACACCAGCCTCATGGCGGGTCCGAAGCCCTGGCGCTTCACCTTGTTCATCGGACTCGTTCTGCTCGCTGCGTTGTGCTTTGGTTTTGTGATGGTGGTGGAAGGACCTGCGGACCCGGGGCAGAAATTGTACGCCGGCGCTGTCGCTAGCAGCCTCTCAGCAGGGATTCTGCTGCTTCTATCATGGTGGATGAGCGGGGAGTTGCCGTTTGTCCGAGACAGGCAAAAAGAGTGGACTGTGGTGTTGGTGGGGGGTTCGTTTATCATCATCGGTTTGGTTTACCAAACATTCTGGTGGTTGTTTGGCTTGCCGCTCTTCTTCTTCACGAAACAAGGCTGGCGAGCAGTTCGCTCCACGCTTGACTGACGGTGTCTTTGGAAGCGAACGCCAACCGCTCGTCAACGCGTTCCGCTTCTTTCCAACCGTCTCTTAGAGCGGCCTCTATGCCGTCAGCAAGGTCTTCTGGGTCGTCCTGGCGCACCCACTCTTTGGGCAGGTACCGTGCAACTTCACCGACCTCGACGCTCACGACAGGGGTGCCACAAAGCAAGGATTCTCGGGCTACCAAAGGCCCAGCCTCTCGCTTGGACGTGACCAGGGTTACGTCAGCGGTTAGCATGCGATCGTAGACGATGTTTCGTGGTTGATGGCGCAGAGACGTGATTCCCACGACCCAGCCGCGGCGCTCGAGGGCTTCACCTGTCTGGAGCGCGAGTAAATGCCGCTTTTCAGGGCGCCTCGGGTCTGCTGGGAACAGGATGTCAATCGGTTCTTTCTTCCAGGATTTTTTCATTGGTTTGACGGGTCGTCGCCACTCGCGATGGATTTCAGTGATGCAAGGAATGGTCTCCAAGCGGCGCGGGGGCGTTGGCCAAGATGCAGCGATGGCGGTCAGTCGGTCCGAAGCGCAGACCAAGGCATCGCAAGCCACGGTCGCCGATTGGATGGCTGGACCTACGCCTTTGAGGTCAAGCCCTACATCGAAATCATAGCCATGAACGACGCCTACCAAGGGACGTTGCCATCGTTCAGCCAATCGCTTTGCGAGATGAGCCACCGGCCACAATGTGTGACAGACAACGATGTCTGGTCGCCAATCGCCGAGTTGTTTTTCCACCCATTTTGCGCGGCGACCTATGCTTGAAATTGTTAATCGCGGATATGGATGGTCGGGAAGGGCGAAAAATCGAGGCACAAAGGCATCGATTCCCTCATGCCTCCATCGGCGTGGAGCTTTTGAAACCCCCATCATGGTTGAGCGACGGGCTTCAGCGTAACGAGGTATTCGTGGCAACGGGTTCACCACTTTGACATCGTGGCCGAGATCTTTCAGCAGACGTACGTGGTCGTCGACAAAGACTCCGCGCGTCATGTTCAGCGGAACGGGGTAGAGAAGAGATACAACGAGAATCCGGATGAGCAGCCCCCCTCAATTGAGTGCCTGGTGGATTTCTGCAAGGTTTTCAGCCACGCTAGCACGGTCGTTAAACAGGCCAGAACCAACCACGCAGTTCGTGACGCCCCATTCTTGGAGCATCCCGATGTTGTGGGCTTTGACCCCCCCATCAACCTGCAGTTGCACGTTTCGACCTCCATTGGCCACTTGCTCTTGGATGGCCTCAGCCAAACGTCGGATTTTTCCTTCAACGGTCGGTATGAAGGATTGTCCTCCAAAACCGGGGTTGACGCTCATGATGAGGACAAGGTCCACGTCGCTCAGAACTTCAAGGGCAGCTTCCACCGGTGTGCCTGGGTTCAACACAACGCCGACGGTGGCTCCACCTTCTCGGATGGCGCCGACCAAGCGGTGGAGGTGTTTGACGGCTTCCACGTGAACAGAAAGGTGGTTGCAACCTGCGTCAATGTAATCTTGGAAGCACGCTTCTGCGTTCTCGATCATCAGGTGAGCATCGAACACAGGTTTTGGTCCAAGGGCCCGACGCAAACTGCTGATCACGGGCGGTCCAAACGTCAAGTTGGGGACAAAATTTCCATCCATTACGTCCAGGTGAAGCCAAGGAAGACCTGCTTCAATGGCCTCTTCGCAATCGGTCGACAGGTCGGCGAGGTTGGCGGTGAGAATGCTGGGTGCGATAATCATGTCATCCCTCATGACATCCCAGCAGCCGCCATTTGATGAGACTTGCCTTTTTTTTGCCCATGCATAACGGGCCAAACGCCTATAATGCTTCTTCTGGACCGGTGTATAGGTGAACCCATGGGCGAAGTTCGAAACGTCAGCGACAATGAATTCAACGAGACGGTGAACGAAACCGAGTGGGTTATCGTTGACTTTTGGGCGCCTTGGTGCGCTCCTTGCAAAGCCATCGGGCCAGTGCTTGAAGCCGTCGCCCAAGAACGTGAAATTCTTGTGGCAAAGGTGGACACCGAACAAAACACCGCTACAGCGGCCCAACTTGGTGTTCGAAGCATACCCGCTCTTTTCATCTACCGCAACGGAACCGTTGTGTCCCAAAAGACCGGTAGCATGCCAAAGCCCAAACTTTTGAAGTGGATTGACGAAGTCATGACGGCCGATGATTTTTGAGATCATTCGAGCCGTTGCTTACGGGCGTTTTGTTGCTCGCCAACATCTCTGAGCAAACGCTCCTTGAGGGCTTCATGCAACCACATTCCATCCTCAAGTTCCAACAGCAGTCCGTGCTTGATGAGGTTTTCAGGAGGCACGCCATTCCACTGGACGCCTTTGGCCAACACCTCCCATGGCACAGGTGATTGAGCAACGGCAAGCGTCGCCAACAATTCTTTTTCCTTCTTCGGGAGTCGCAAGAGAATTTCCTCATCGAGGAAACGGAGCCAATCTTTGTGGGTTGGCTGCCCGTAAAGCTCGAGTAACTCCATGGCCAAGGGATGCCCTCCTGTAGCGGCGTGGACCTCTTTTGCAGGCGGAGAGTCCTTTCCCTCGAGGCTCGAGAGCCAGGCTTCTGTCGCTTTGAGGCTGAGGCCTTTGAGGGGTAATTCGCGGACGTTGTCCCGAATGTGGACATCTCGCCGGTCGTACACGCTGAGTTCCGTTCTGGAGACCAACAGGACCCTCAGTGGTCCTTTCTGAGCGAGTTGGAGCAAGGAGCCAAGTAAATGACGCGCTTTTTCGCTGATGTGATGCACATCGTCAAGCACGATGAGCCAGTAGGGAGGGGGGCCGCCCGCACTGTCCTTGAAACGCTCACGAATGGTGTTGGCATCGGTCATGTAAGCCATCAATCGCCTTCGCCAAGCATCGACATCCATCTCAGCGCCGGGGGTGAGCGGAAGGGTCTCAATGATGCGATACGGGTCGTGTGTTTCGTCGATACCGAATCGGTGAAGAAGGCTTGTAGCAAGGCCAAGCGCCCGATCCCACGGTTGGCAGGTGTACCAGCAAACCGACAAGTGTGGATCCTGTTCCATGTGTTGTTGAAGCCAGTGGGCAATGAGCGTTGATTTCCCAATTCCAGCGATTCCGTGGACGACCATGCATGGGTGTCGATCGGCAAACCAACCGTGCAAAATCCCCAACTCGTCGTCCCTGCCGTACACTGGCCGGGTCGTCGGAGGCCGGTTGGCGTACGTTGCATGGACACCAACCAGCGGCGTTAGTCGGCCCGGCTTGGGAAGAGCATCATTTTCTTGCTTTCGAATGCTGCCGAACCGAATATCTCCGTAGGTGAGCACCCCTTCGTGTTGAGCGTGAAGCAATGTTTGGAGCAACGTGAGGTCGGTTTCCAGTAAGGTGGGGGCCTCGGCTGCTTTTACTTCCAGCAAATCACCGTCCATGTTACGCACCAGAACTTTCGTGTCATCCAGCGCAACGTGCCGTTGGCGTGCCCGCAATCGCCCTTCCTCCGTCAACTGCCATGTTTTCTGTCGTCGCTCATCGCCTTGCACGGAACGGGTATGTTCTTCAACGAGCATTTCTTTGAGCAGGTCTTTCATCGTTCGACTGACGTTTGGTGGGTGCTGTGCACACGCTTCGGCAATGCCTGGGCGAGTCATCGTCACCGGGACCATGTACCGGTCCGCCCATTCGTCGTTGGCCAGCAAATGGAGGAGCACTCGGTCCTTGGCGGCGACATTGACTTTGGGTATGTCTCCCGCCATGGCTCGCGGTAGCCCCACCATGTGTTCAAGACTTCGTGTAGGTGCGCCGCTGGCAGATTTTGTTTGAGCATTTTGGCAAAAACCCCTTTATATTGACAAGTATGCGGAAACCATGGGTAATTCTGCATACTCGCCGACCCTGCGAAAACAAGCAGCCCTTGTCCTCGTTTTTCTGTTCCTCGTTTCGGTGACAAGCCTCGCCACGCAAGCCGCTGATTCAGACGGGGATGGCGTACTGGATAGTTCCGACGATTGCCCTTGGGCAGCGGGGAATTCAACCGTTGATCGGAGTGGATGTCCTGACCGAGACGGGGACGGGACGTCCGACTTCAACGATGCTTGGGCCATCGGTAATCCCAACTTCCAAAATGAATTTACCACGAGTTCAAGCGACGACTATTACGCCGTTGATTACTCCCCAAGTGGCGAATTTATCGTGACGGGTTCGGAGGATGGTTTCGTACGAATTTGGAATGCAAGTACGTGGACGAATTTGCGTTCAGTCAACACGGGAACCGATGTGTTTGGCGTGGATTTTTCGCCTGATAGCAACTACGTTGCTGCTGCGTTGAACGACGACACCATCGACATCTACTATAGCTCAAACCTCTCTTCGGTGCACGGGGCTATTAGCGTGGACGTTGGAAGCGGTGATCAAGTGAATGCCGTTGAATTCTCACCCGACAGTTCACGGGTCGCTGTGGCCATCGGTCGGTCAGGTAACAGTGGAACAAATGGCGAGGTGACGGTCATTGATGTCATAACGGGGCAAGAGTTGTACGCGCTCAACCCGAACGGAGAAGACCGGTTCTATGACTTGGCTTACTCCCCGGACGGACAACACATCGCCTTGGCAGGAAACGGTGAGATCTACATCGTCAACACCTCAACGGGCGCCGCCACGTGGACGTTCAACAACCCGCCTGCTGCCGTCAATGCCATCGCTTGGTCGCCCGACGGCAATTTCATTTCCATGTGCGGAGGTTGGGAAGGCTCGTCAGCCAGCTTTGACATGTACCGCTATGTGGGCGGTTCGTGGAGTCTCATCTGGCAGAAAACCACCACGACCTCATGTGCCTCAACCGCCTTCTCCCACGACAGCTCCCAGGTCATTGCCGGCATGTACTGGTACGGCACGGACGGCGCGACGGGATACGTGTACAATTCTGACAGCGGCAATCTAGTGGACTCGTTTAGTGGCCCTCGCCCGGGAAGTTGCAGCTCCGGTTCCAACAACAACTGCGGCGTGCTTTACGGTTCAGCCTGGAGCCCCGACTCAACGCACATCGTGACCGCTCATGGCCGAAACGACGAGGGCGTGTATTACTGGTATGCTGACATAGATGAGGACAACGATGGCTATCCAACCGCCGACCAAGGCGACGGGGTTGTTGATGCGTTCCCGTCTGAAGGGACCCAATGGAACGATACGGACAATGACGGATTTGGTGATAACCCTGCCCCGGCCTACCAGCCGGATGCTTGCCCGAACACACCGGGCACGTCCACAGAAGACCGCTTTGGTTGCGTTGACGGTGATGGCGATGGTTGGTCGGACGAAGGCGACTGGGCTCCTCTTGATCCGCTCCAATGGGTCGACGCTGACAACGATGGATACGGAGATAATTACCTCTTCGACCTCGATGAATATCAACTTCATGTGAACCAATCTGGGGACGCCTTCCCGAACGACCCAACGCAGTGGAACGACACCGATGGCGATGGATACGGGGACAATTACGAAAACGCATCTTGGAATGCGAACCGCTCCGCCACGTGGCCAGGGCTTCTCCTTTCATCGGCCAATCAACCCGATGTATTCCCGCTCGACCGCACGCAACAAATCGACACGGATGGTGACTGGGTCGGCGACAACACCAACAGCGACCGAGCCGATGCCTGTCCAACCTTGTGGGGCAATTCTCAATACGACCGGCTTGGATGTCCGGATACCGATGGTGATGGTTATTCAGACCCGACACCCGGATGGTCCAGCACGGCTGATTGCTTTGGAGCAGATGCGTTCCCAAACGATATTACTCAGTGGTGCGATGAAGACAATGACGGCTTTGGCAGCAACCCTGATGGCAATCAACCCGATGACTGCCCGAACAACCCCGGTTCCTCGACGATCGACCGAATTGGCTGTTCGGACCGAGATGGCGATGGCTATTCGAACGCTGGCGACCCCTTCCCAGATGATGCGACGCAGTGGTCCGATCGGGACGGCGATAACCGAGGCGATAACGCCAGCGGTAACAACCCTGACGCCTTCCCCGACGACACGAGCCAGTGGAAGGACAGCGATGGCGACGGCTACGGCGATAATCGGGGTGGCAACAACGGCGATGCGTTCCCAACAGATCCCACGCAATGGAGCGATGAGGACGGGGACGAATACGGTGACAACCCCGACGGTAATGCAGGAGACATTTGCCCCCTCAAATACGGTGAATCTCAGGCTGAACTCAGTCGAGGTTGCCCTGATTCTGACCTCGACGGCGTAACCGACCCGTTGGATGCTTTCCCGGACGACCCGTTCCAGTGGTCTGATACCGACGGCGATGGATTTGGTGATAACACCAATGTTCCCAGTGGGGACGACTGTGTGGATACCTTCGGGAAATCCTTCGAAGAAGGCCGGAATGGTTGCCCCGACGCTGACCTCGATGGATACGCCGACGAGGACGACCTCTTCCCTGAGGACCAAGAGCAGTGGGCTGACTTTGACGGCGACGGATGGGGTGACAACTACATCTGGGAGAACACCACCGTAGCCGATGACGACAACCTTGGCATGTTCCTTACCCTCAGAGAACAACGCGGTGACGCCTTCCCTGAAATTGCAAGCCAGTGGTCGGACATTGACGGCGATGGTTGGGGTGACAATCAGAGCAGTTCAAACCGCGTTGACAACTTCCCACTGCGCGCTTCGCAATGGAACGATTTTGACGGCGATGGTTTTGGCGATAATGCCGTTTCTGGGGCTTACCAGCCCGATGCTTGTCCAAAGGTTCCGGGAACGTCCACGGCCAACGACGAATTTGGTTGTCCCGACGCCGATAGCGACGGTGTTTCGGACGATGCAGACCCTTGCCCTTGGGATCCCAAAGTGTCCCAAGGCTCCCGAACCACGGCTCAATGCAGCATCACCTCCGACCCGAGCCTTCAGTCAAACGATGGCGGCGATTCCTCATCGTTTTTGAGCGGTGAAAGCGGGACACTCCAACTCATGGCCGGTGTCATCATCTTCTTGCTCGCTATGATCGTCGTCGCTCAAGTCGCACGAGCAGCAGGCAAGCGCAAGGCGGTCGCTGCAAAGCGAGAAGACCAACTTGCTCAAGCTTCTGTGGCCGAGGAAGAAGAACGCCGTCAAGCATGGATTCAGCACTACCTCGCTGAAGGAAACTACGCCGAGGCACGAAACCTTGGCTGGGAAGGAACCGAAGGGTTACCTGAATGGAAGCAGTATGAGATGGAGCAACAAGCTGCCCAAGAAGCCGCCATTCCAACCATGTTCGACCTCGAAAACCTGTAAGGCCTCACGCAGGCTTTGCACCGCTGACCTTTCAAAGGGGAACAGCCAGTGTTTTCACATGGGCGAGAAGCCGGCAGGCAGGATGGTGGTGGTTGCGGGGTTGTTACTCACCTCGCTCTTCATTGGCTTGGCTTCAGCCGACCAAGGCGAAGTGTCCCTTTTGGTTGAGATAAAGGACGCTCCAGATACTCCATGGTTTGAGCCCGGGCATCCCTTGGTGCTGGAGCCGAGCTTGGTGAACGGTGGGCCTGATGCCTCCTTCACGGTCAATCCTGCCTGCCCGTTCGTCTTCAACGTGTACAACGCATCCAGCGTGATGGTCGTGAACGGGTCCATGTCATGTCCTGCACGCGAACAGGGATTGGATATTTTCGCCGGAGAGCGTTTGGACTTTCAACCGATGGAATGGTCGATGAAATATGCCGACGGTGCGTGGCTTGAAAGCGGAACGTATTCGGTGGAATTGCTTCACTCCGCTGGTTTTTCCTACACCGTTGCCGCCACCATCCAAACGCCTGCGGACGTTCCGACTTCACTCAACTACGTGGTTGACACAGCCCAACGTGGCGATTCATCTGGTCCGTTACTCTACATGGTGAACCTGCACAATCCTACGGAATTGAGTGTTGAACTGCCATCGACCACGGACTGCCGGCTCGAAATTTCTGTGGACGATGTGCATAGACTTGGCTCCTCGTGCACGGGTGGTGTCAACTCATTGATGCCCGGTGAAGTGATTTTGATCGAACAATTCACGGCCAGCCCAACATCTTCTATCGCCATCGCCACACCTGGAGATCATCTCGCGTTTGTGTCCGATGGTGAAGGAAGCCTCGAGCCACCATCTGAACTTCGCATTCAACTCGCTCTAAGCGGCAACGAACTTCCAGCATACGGGCCCGGTGAAACACTGGTCAGTGAAGTCCTGCTCAGCACGTCATCGGAGGAGTCTGAAATGGTTGAGTTCACCACTTCGTGCAAAGCCGAGATGTGGATCGTGGATGATTTGGGTCGACTTGTGTACGACAGCCGTTTAGAAAAATCGTGCACAGACATTGACTTGGAACTGAGCGTGAGTGCCGAAGAACCAGAACGCATGAGTTTACCACAATGGAATTTCTTTGACATGAACGGATGCAGCGTTGGACCGGGTGTTTACACGGTTGTCGCTGAACTTCCGGAGCACGGCTTGACAAGCAGCCAAACCGTCGCCTACCATTCAAGCGAACCAAACCCCTGTGTGGAATCAGAAATCGCTACCCTTGAGGCCACAGTCTCCTGGCAAGATGAACAAACCCTCCGTGTTGAGCCGGTCGTTCACAACGAGGACCCTTACCATCTTCGAATGGCCAATCCTTGCGCGTTTGAAGTCGCTTTCTTTGACCAAACCGATGAACTCGTTCACGCCTACCAGACCCTCTGCGACGCCTATGACGGGCGTAAAATCCTCTTGCCCGGATCATCGGAACCGCTGGAATTTTCCGCACTTGATGTGAGCATGGTCCAAGACGACACCCCCATCCTTCCTGAGGGCTTTTACACGCTGCAGGTCACGGTGCTCTCAACGTCGAGTTCATCCACTTCGATGCCGTTCGCATGGCCTACGAACTTCGGACAGGACCAAGATGAACCTGAGCAAGAACAGACCCCTCTGCAGTTTGAACTCACCGGGACCTGGGTGGGGCTGCTCACGGACCAAGGTACCTGCTACATGATGGACAGCGAGGGTTCAACCCATCTCCTTTCACATGCGCGAACCCTTCCATCATGGCAACCAAGTTCTACGGTCCAAGGCGTTTACATCGTCCAAACGGCGGCTTCTTCACCTGCCTGTGGCGATTACCTCGCCACCTCGGTTGAGGTGGTTGAAGTCCGCATGGAAGCGACCACGGTGGTTGCTGAGGACACCGATGTCAACACACCCGTTGAACCGCTGGTGCGCATCGCTGAACCGACTCCAGCTACACCGATCATCACCGTTGTTGTATCGGCTTCTCTTCTCTCTCTCTTCGTTGTTGCAGCCGTGACCAACGAAGGCTTGCGGCTCCCAGCTACCGCTGCGGGCCTGTGGTTCCTCGGCTTGATCGGGAAAACGCACGAGACAACGGACGGTCGCTATCAGCGAGGGCGCTTGATGGGGTACTTGACAGCGAATCCAGGGTGTCATTTCCGTGCCCTGATGAGCGCCTTGGACATGAGCAACGGCCAGATCACCCATCATCTACGGGTGCTCGAGGCAGAAGAACACGTATGGAGGAAGAATGACGGGCGGCTCGTCCGGTTCTACCCATTGACCAACCAACTCCATCCAAACACCCGCGAAGAAGATCTTCCCGTTCCACTGCTTTCACCTGACCCCAAGAGTCTGCAAGGGAAAATTCTCAATCTGCTCGATCACGATGGCGGATTGGGTCAATTCCCAACCCAAGCAGAATTGGCAAAGCGCCTTGAAAAAAGCCAACAACTGATTTCCCACCATCTTCGAACGCTCCAAAAGTACGGCTTGGTTGAACGTCGAAAGATGGGTGTCAAAAACCGGTACAAACTGACCCGTGAGGCGGTGTTCTTGCTTGAAACAAACGAAGACTTCGCCCACGACGACCTGGCCTGAGGTTTCAAGCCGAATCCCTCTGTTCGAGGCGTGGATTTCATAGGATGTTGTTGAGTGGAACCTTTTGTCCAGTGGACGGTGATGTGCGATGTCTGCCGAAACGAAGCCAGTGGACGAAATTGGTTGGCAACGACAATGGGAAGAGGCCGGCTTGTTCCATGCCGATATTCATCAAGACCGGCCCAAGTTCTACTGCCTGGAGATGTATCCCTACCCATCTGGAAAAATGCACATGGGTCACGTTCGAAATTACTCAATTGGAGACGCTGTCGCCCGTTTTAAGCGCTTGATGGGCTACGATGTTCTCTACCCCATTGGTTTTGATTCATTTGGAATGCCCGCCGAAAACGCTGCGATGTCGGAAGGGGGACACCCTCATGACATTACGGAGCGGAACATGGCTTCGATCACGGAACAAATCAAACGGATGGGCTTTTCTTATGACTGGCGTCGTACACTGAAGAGCCACGACCCTCGGTACTACAAATGGAACCAGTGGTTCTTCACAAAATTCATGGAAAACGGCCTCGCATCGCGGGAATTTGCTCCCGTGAACTGGTGCACGTCGTGCAGCACGGTGTTGGCCAATGAACAAGTGAAAGCCGGCCGATGCTGGCGCTGCAACGGGCCTGTTGCGCAGAAAGAAATGAGTCAATGGTTCCTCAACCTACCATTCTACGGACAAGAGTTGCACGACGGTCTCGACACCATTGGATTCCCGGAGCATGTAAAATCACTGCAAAAGGATTGGTTGGGTCGCTCAGAGGGGGCCAACATTCTCTTTGGTGTTGAGGGCAGCGAAGAGGACATCGAAGTCTACACCACGCGACCGGACACCCTTTTCGGGTCGACGTTCGTAACCCTCGCCCCTGAACACCCCCTCGCTGAATCGTTGGTGAGCGGCACTGAACACGAAGCTGCGTGGAAGGAGCTCTATGACGAGGTCTCCGTAACAGCAGAGTTTGATCGCATCAAGAACATGAACAAGAAGAAAGGGGTCTTCTCCGGCCGTTTCGCTATCCACCCATTGACGGCGGAACTCGTGCCTATTTGGTTCGGAAATTTCGTGATTGCCTCTTATGGTACAGGCGCCGTGATGGCCGTACCAGCCCACGATGAACGGGATTATGATTTCGCTGAGAAATATCAAATCCCCATCAAGCGCGTGTTGGTCATGGAGAAGAACGGTGACCCTTCTGCTGGCATGAAGAAGGCAGAAACTGAACTCGGTTGGATGGTCAACAGCCCTCTTGACGGGTTTGACGGGCTCTACGGCGATGAGGCAAAGGACGCGATGTGCACCGCGCTTGAACATGCTGGGCGAGGTCGGCGAACCGTCAATTGGAAGATACGTCCTTGGTTGGTGTCTCGCCAACGGTACTGGGGAACGCCAATTCCCGTGATTCATTGCGAGTCGTGTGGAGCTGTACCTGTGCCCGAACAAGACCTCCCCGTTGAACTCCCTCGCGACGTGGTATTTGGCCACGGCAATCCGTTGGGTACATCGGAGGCATACCTGCGGGTGGATTGTCCGACATGCGGTAAAGAGGCTCGACGGGAAACAGATACAATGGACACGTTCATGGATTCATCCTGGTACTTCCTCCGCTACACCGATGCTCTCAACGATGACGAGCCTTTTGCCAAGCAAATCGCCGATCACTGGATGCAGGTCGATTTCTATTGTGGTGGAATTGAACATGCACAGATGCACCTCATTTACGCTCGCTTCATGACCAAGGCCTTGCGAGATCTTGGATTAACCAGCATTGATGAACCGTTCAACGAACTTCTCTGCCAGGGCATGGTGAACAAATCAGCGCCATTTTGTCAATCGTGCGGCATTACGCTTTCAACCTCCCATGAAGGAAGCCCCTGTCCCCATTGCGGCGATGAACTTGGCTCCCGCTCGGCCAAGATGAGCAAGTCGCTTGGCAACACCGTTTCACCTGAGGAAATGATTGAATTGTACGGGGCAGATACCGTCCGCTTGTTCATTCTGTTTGCGGCCAATCCAACGGCCGGAATGGATTGGTCCGATACCGCCCTTGACGCCAATCACCGCGTGATGGTGCAAATGCGAACCATGCCTGAGCAACTCATGGAATGGCCAAGCAAGCCATCGCCAATGGACGGTTGGATGGACGCTCGGTTCACCCAACGCATTCACGCGTTCTTCAACGCCATGGAGACCTATGACTTGCGCAGGGCGGTTGAAATTTCTCACTACGAGATCATCAAAGACATCAACTGGTACGTGCGACGCGGTGGACAAAACATAGAGGTCGCCAAACGATGGCTGCCACAATGGGCACAGATGGTTTCGGTTTCTACGCCCCATCTTGCTGAGGAATGGTGGGCCAGCATAGCCTCTACCAGTGGATTTGTTTCCGGCAGTGCCATGAAATCACCTGCCCCGCTCACGGATGAACAGAGCATTTCACTTTCCGCCGAGCAGTACATCAGGGATGTGCTTGAGCAAGCACGAAAAGTCCGAGTTGTCGCTGAGCGTCACCTCGGTTCCTCACCGACGGAGGCCACGTTTGTTGTGAGTCCGGCATGGAAACGAACCATGGCTCAAGCAGCGTTGAGCTTTATGCAGGACGGTGGTCATCCAAAGAAATTCATCCCAGTTCTGCAGAGCCTTCCGATCGCTCAAGGTGAGCGCAAAGGTGAGATGATGGGATTCTGGGGCAAGAAGATGCTCCCTCAAGTCTTCAAATGGGACGATGTCTCAAAGAAAGTTATCGCTTCTTCCCTTGACGAAGCAAGCGTGCTCTCCGCTGCGAACGCCTTCATTGCAGCTGAATTGCAACTCGAGCGTGTGAGCGTCGTTGTCGGAGAAAGCGATGAAGATGGCACGGGCCGTTCAGGTTCTGCCATGCCGCTTTCGCCCGCCGTGGTCTATGCGTGATCAGGCTTCTTCGTCCACGATCGGGCGTTGTGGTGAGGCCTCGAACGGTGTCGGTTCCTTCGGGAGTGGAGGGCCAGGTCGCTGGAGATTGGTGTACACGGCATAGACAATGACTGCACCGGCGAGCACGAAGAGCACCATCGGCGCGTTGATGCCGTCGCTTTCCGTATCGCTGGAAGGCGCGATCGTGGCCGTATCACAACCGCGCTCGTTCACCGTCGCTCCGTCAGCTGAGTCAAGGCAGAAATCGTAAGCGTTCTCCACACCGTCGTTGTCGTCGTCGAGTTGGTATTGGCTGCAGCCGTTCGATGAGACTTGCTCCTCCTCATCGGTGTTCGGGCATTGGTCCAAGGGATCAAGCACGCCATCCTGGTCGTCATCGTCATCCTCCACGGCATCAATGCATCCATCCCCGTCGTTGTCTTGACCGGGCTGCGCAAGACCGATCAACCCCCTTGGGCATCGGTCAATGGGGTCTTTGATTCCGTCTTCATCATCGTCCTGGTCTTCCAAGTCATCGTGGCAACCGTCGCCGTCGTTGTCCAGTATCGAAGCGTTTTCGCCCCAGTTCGCCTCACCAAGTGGGCACGCATCGTTGACATCAAGGACTGAATCATCGTCGTCATCATCGTCCATGGTCTCATCGATGCAACCGTCGCTGTCGTGGTCATTCCATCGGAACGACACCCACGATTGGATGTCATTGGGGCAGTTGTCATCGGGTATGGAGATGCCATCCCCGTCCTTGTCAAGATCACAAGCATCGCCGACGCCATCGTTGTCCAGGTCAGCTTGGGTTGGATTGGCGAGGGCCGGGCAGTTGTCTGCTTGGTCAACGAATCCATCCTCATCGTTGTCTTCGTCAGAACATCCGTCCGATTCAATGTCGGTTTCCTCTGTGGAAATCCAGCCCATCGGTCCCTTCGGACAGAGGTCGAATTCATCAAACACACCGTCCTCGTCGTCGTCCATGTCTTCCGTTAGGTCTCTGCAACCGTCGCCGTCGTGATCGGTCAACGCATTGGCGCCCCAGACAATTTCGCCGGTTGGGCACTGGTCCACTTCATCAAGCACACCATCGCCGTCGGTGTCCGTGTCGCAGGCGTCTCCAAATGAATCCCCGTCAAGGTTGGCTTGGTCGTTGTTTGTGATTTTTGGACAGTTATCAAGACCGTCGAGCACACCGTCGAGGTCGAGATCGGTCTCGTACAACCAAAGGCCCATGTCGTATTGGTTCCGTTGGTCAAAAGCGTGAGCCCCGTAAGCTCCATCGCCGTTGGCGATGAAGGAGATGACCGGAGAGCCCAAGGCGCTCATGGCCAAAACCCCGGGTACATCGTCACCCTGGCCGCCAGCAGAGAGCGCCCAATCCCAGGACCCGTTGGCTTGCCTCTGGCCCAAGAAGACATCATGGTGGTTTCCATCATTGAGGCCATCAATGTCCGTGAGGGTATATTCTCCAAGGGTGAAGCTGCCCGTGGATTTTCCGAGAATGATTGAATCGCCCTGTTCTGTGAGGTGAATGGAGACGGCATGTTCAGCTCCATTGCCTCCAAAGGCGGTCGCATGCATCCAATCACCGTCCGATGAGATGTGGGCTTCATAGAAATCAATCCAAACCGAAGGCCGTAGTTCAAACTCACCGAACGTCATGTTCTGCAGAAAATCCCCCACAAGGGCGATGCCACCGCCTGAGCGTCCATCGCAGTCGGCTATGCTTGCATCTCCGCTACCACCTGCTCCTCTTGCCCAAATCCAACCGCCGGCGTTATATTTTCCCACAACGATGTGTGAGCCTCCAAAACTGGTGATGGCCTGCTCGCCAAGATTAACCAATTCAATGAACGTGGTGGCAAAGTAAGTTTGGCCATCGTAATCTGAGCAAAGTGTCCCGGTAGTGTCAAGATTTTGGCTAGAGAACACGGTGTGCATGTGAAGGTGATTTCCGTTTTTGTCCAAGACCAAAATGGCCACAGAATCTTCCGTCAAGCTCCCTGGAGCAAGGTCATCACCCGAGGCTAGGGAATCCTTGTGAAGCAATGCGACATGGATTTCATCGTTCGGTGTTACCATCAAATCGACGACAGACATTTGGTACTCGTTTGAGAACGTCGTGGACCATATCCATTCACCCAATGGCGTCATGGCTGCGAGGAACACAGCGTTTTCGTCGCTATCGGCTGTTTTCTCAATGGGTTCGAGGTTGCCCAAGGTCATGTTGCACGCATCATCCTTGGTCATGGCGCAGTAGGTGCCGGCGACGATGAGGTTTCCATCGCTGAGTTTCCCCATGGCTTCAATGCCGTCCAGCCCACTGCTCGTGCCTGTTATGGCTCCAGTCCACGTCCCATTGACGTCAACCCATCCGAGAAAGAAATCGATTCCGAAGGTTGAATCGTTGCTTGAAAACCCGATGACGTCTCCGTCAAAATCGATGGTTTGTTCAAACATTCCACCGACGATCATGCTTCCGTTCGCCAAGGGGACCATGGCCTGTATGCGCTCATAACTCGCTCCGCCCGCACTGGCCATCCATCCGGTTGTGTTTTCACCAGTTGTCTCCATTACGGTCGACTGGGAGGTCGTCATTACCTCAACGTTCATGCTGTTCAAAGAAACCGGCACAAGTGCCATCAGGCACACCACCAAAGCCGTGGCCAATTTGCTGTGACGCATGGTATTTCGAGAACGCACTCGCATATGAACCCGTCGTGAAAGAGGGTAACCGTCCGGGGGAGCCTTCATTGAGTGTCGTCGAGCAAGTCGACGCATGGGTGAATCACCTCGGCCACGTCGTCGTCAACAACAACGCAGTGGCTCGCCATCAAAGCGGCGATATGGAGGCCCACGAAAAGAGCAACAAATGGAGCGTTTTTCCTCCGAGATTAAATCCATGAACAGCGATGCTGAACAGCGGTTTGACCGCACACCTCGTCCGATGGCCTTCCCGGATAACATGGATGAACCCCGTACATTTCGACTGTCATGGAAGCCTGAGCCAGTCCCACTCAAGGCCGAAGAACGGGTGGCATCAACGGTGGTAAAACGAGGCGATTTCGGTTGGCTTTCAGATGATCGAGTTGATGCCATTGCGTCATCACTGGATGGAGAAGCGATGAACCTCGATCAGGCTCTTTCGCTACGATCTGCTCTGCTCCAACAAAAAACGGTGTATTCTCATCACAAATTAAAATCAAAAGGAAAAGAACTCGCTCGCCACTATCGCGCAGGGACCTCGATCGTCGATCTCTCCAAAAAATTTGATTTCCCCCCGGTCAACATTTTCCGAGTGGTGCTTGAATCCATGGGGTGGTCCAAGAAACGCATCAAAGAGAGCCTTCGTAACCCGTCGAGCATGAAGCAGCGAGAACGAGATGAATTTGAGGCCGCTGAAGCCATTGACCGTGTTTCAAGCGTTGATCAATCGGAAACACAAGTCAAAGCCGACCTGTTTGAAGACATCCTGGCTGATTGGTTTGAGGAACAGGGCATACGTCTCCGTCGGCAACCTGAAATGGTCCGTGAGCAATCCGAATTGCTGGGTCGTCCGGTGCGCACACCCGACCTTCTCTTCCTCGATCATGTCTACATCAACGACCAACCGGTTGCTTGGATTGACGCCAAACATTTCTATGGGGCTGATGTTGAATTTCAGCGAAAGAAAATGAAGAAGCAGATGAACCGCTACATCGAGGAATGGGGAAGCGGGGCCATCATGTTCAGGCACGGTTTCTCAGAAAATTTGTTTCTCCCAGGTGTTCTGATGCTTGATGCCAGCCCAATTGATCTTTCTCGGCTCAATCCAGATGGTTGAGGGACGAGATTGATGTGATGAGGCAGGCAAACCCCTGTTCTCGGATACGCTCGGCCAAGGATTTCAACGCATCCAGATTCGTTTCCTGCTCGATGTTCCGTGGTAACACAGCGACTGAACTTCCAAGCATGCACAGACGCACGGCCATGGTGGATTGCCAACCACCCTGCTGCACGCTCTGAAGAACACTCTGGAAAATATGAGCGCGCTCGTCTTCGTCAAGCATGCCTGATGTTGTGGCAAAGGTTCTGGACTCATGCAACAAGTCCGGCCAGCGTTTTGGCGTCCAGTCACCAAGGGATAGGCGTTCAACACCCGTTTCTCCTGCTGCGGTGATGGAGCGCTGCCATGCTGGGTCGTTGATGTAGGTCGATGTGTGACGTTCCTCGAGCGGATTCCATGCCAGCACCACCGGGACTTCTGCAGTGAAACTCACGGCGTGGCCCGGCCATCCGGGTGCGCCTGGCGACAACCGAAGTTCAACACCGCCCACGGAAGCTCCGAGGACGTCGCCCAGTCCAGCACCGTGGGCGCGTTCAATCCTGTGAGCGATTTTGAGGTATTGTGAGAGACGCCCTCTTCCTGTTAAGGCGTGAATGACCCTTCCTGCAGCGATCAAGCCGGCAGCAGACATACCGAATCCCTGACTGCGTGGGCATTCCAGCCTCACGTCCAAGCGAATCGATTCATCCTGTCGAATCAAGGTGGCGTCGTAGCAGGCTTGAATCAGGTCAAGGTAGATGTCAACATGCTCCACATGGTCGCCGCTCACGTCTCGAACAGACACTTCAGGAAGCAATGGTGCCATTTTTTCTAAACGTTTGTCAGGGGTTATCCCGTTCATTTTGTTCACATCAGACATAGGCTGCCGGTGAATGGTGCCTGTTGCTTCAACGCCGTGGTGGATGGAGAAACCTGCTCCTTTGCTGCCTTGACTTCGCATCAGCGAGTTCGTCTTGTCAACTGTAAAAAGGAGCGTGATGTGTCCACCGCATCGTTCTGTGATGGACGTCATCCCTTTGTCCGAGGGGGTGGTGGCTGATGAAACCCGCGCTTAATTCCTCAAGCAAGAGCGGAGGACAAGTCCTCACTCAAGGCGTTGAAGCGACTCTTAAGCTCGTCAAGGGCCATGTTGAAGGCGGTGACCGGGTCAAGGCTGCCGTCGGTTTCGTACGTGAACACATAGGACCCTTCAACGGCCTCGAGCGTGATGGCGTTATCGAAAGCGTCCTCTCGGCTGGTGCCTTCCCCAACTTGGTGAAGGGCGTCTTCAAGATCCATGACGTGGTTAACGTTGGTGATTTTTTTGTCTTTGCCGAAGAGTTTGGCATCAATGGCTTTTCCGTCCGTTGTTGTCAAGCCAAGGTCAAACAGCACGCTTGCTTTCTTTGGCTTGTTCAGAACGGCCACCCGATGGGGGCGGAAACCAACGGCAGCAGCCGGCGACCACTTGGCGTGGTCTCGTCCGCGTCCAAGAACGGCGAAGGCGTAGAACTCGAGGAATTGGCCCTTGGAAAGGACGGTGAGTGGAATTTGCTTGTGCTCATCACGGATGTCAAAGACGGGGTCGGAGATGGTGGTGATGTCGCCAGCGTACACGGTTTTGAATTCCTCTTCGGAGTCCGGGGAAGGTCCACGGGCGGAAAGTGTGTACAGAACTTGGCACATTGGGCAACCCTTGTCCTTCTCAACAACGTCCATGCAGTTCGCGCATTCGTTAGGGAAGACCAAGCCTTCGTCGAGGGCGGTAGGAATTGGAATCATGGCCAAGCGGTGAGCCAACACTTCATCGGGAAGCACGTTGACGGACTCCACGACCTCGCCTTTGTTGTCTTGGTTGACACCTTGTGAGAAATCAACGCGAGTGATGGCCAACTTGGGCACATCGGCAATGAGTGCTCGGCGGATGGCGTTCACTTGGGACGCATCAGTTTCGCTGATCAAAATACGAATTTCATGGCCTTGCGGCCAGCCTTCAACAATCTCGGTCTTCATCTGTGTTCATCTCCTTGCATCAGACTCTTCGTCCACGTCGGCCGCCCTTTTTCTTGGTGCCATCGTGAGCGATGGGAGTAACGTCCTCAATTCGTGTGATCGTCATGCCGGCACGGGTGAGCGCTCGGATGGCTGCTTGGGCTCCAGGACCGGTGTTGTTTGACAGGTTGCCGCCTGGGGCGCGATATTTGACAATAAGTTCGTTAAATTCCTTTTCTTTGAGGGCATCAGCCATGCGCTCTGCGGCGCGAGTTGCAGCAAATTGACCACCCTTGTCTTTGCCGGCCTTGACCACTTCGCCACCGTTGCAGGTGGTGATGGTCTCAGCACCGGTAAGGTCGGTGGCGGTCATGAGGATGTTGTTGTAAGAACTGAAGATGTTGACGATGGCTTTGCGAGGCATCACTCAGCACCTCCTTCGATGGCTTCGGTGGAGGCTTCTCCGGCTTCGCGAACTTCTTCAGCGAATTCTGGAGTTGCTTCAGGATTGACTTCTTCTTCCTCGTAGTTCGCCGCTTCTCGAACACCTTCAATGGCCTTTCGGATGGGGTGGTTCGGATCGTTCAAAGGCGAGGCAGGGTGGTAGCGAAGTTCGCCTTCCTCGTCTCGGCTTACTGCGTACGATGGAATCGTGATTTTCTGGTCGCCAATGCAGATTTGGCCGTGGGTAACGAGTTGTCGGGCTTGCTTCATGGTGCAGGCTAGGCCCTTGTAATACACCTGGGCCTGCAACCGTCGGTTGAGCACGTCTTCGGTGCTCAGTGAGAGAATGTCGCCGAGCTCAGCGTCGGATTCAATGAGTCCTTTGTGGTTGAGTGAGCGGAGCAAATCATCGCGTTCCCGCTTGCCGTGGCCTTCGGTGGTGTCGATGTTTCCGATGAGACGCATGGCTTGGCGTCGATGTCGTCGAAGTTGGGACTTGGCCTTCCAAATCTCCTTCATGTTCTTGAGTCCATGATTCTCCTGGATGGCGTGCTCTTCCTCAATTCGGTCAGCCTTCCAAGGGTGGGAAGGTGTGTCATACTTGGGTCGTGAAAACTTCGGTTCTCCCATTCAAATTCCTCCTCATGCCTTCTTTCGGCTGACACCCAGTGTCAAGCCGCCACGTCCATTGGACCGTCCACGCTGACCGCGGACTTTGTTGCCGGATGCGTGGCGAACACCACGGTAGCACTTCATGGTACGAAGTCGGTTGATGTCGTCCTGAAGTGAGAACCGTACTTGCTGCCCGGTTAGATGAATTTCGTTGCCGGTAGCAATGTCTCGCTGTCGGTTGAGCATCCATTCGGCTCCGGAGGTGAGGGCCCAATCGGCGTATGACTCGATGGCGAGTCGAAGTTGTTCTTGCTGGTCTGTGTCGAGGAAACCAGCGAGAGCGTATGGGTCGAACCCGGTGTTTTTGCAGATTTGGATGGCCGTGCGAGCACCAACGCCCTTGACCGATGTCAAGGCCGTGGCCAAGGGCTTCAACCCGTCCATGTCTGTATCTGCCATACGTAGAATGTATGAAAAGTCATCACCAAGGTCCTCATCCTTTGGTCGTGCCATATCTTTCACCTGAACGTTAACACCACAGTGTCACGCACCCCTCCGACCAACCTCGCATATATCAAGACCGCGATGATGACATTCGCGCCACTGAGCCGTGAAAAGCCCCTAAATCAGAGGGGATTGTTCGGCTTGGCTTGGACAAACACACAGCAAGAGGATGTCACCGTGTGGGTGTTGAGCCACAAAACCCTCCCGGTCGCCATGGCGTCGCCTTAGTTGCCGGTCGAGTGAGCCTTGCATTTTTGGCTGGAGCGCCGGGTCGATGTCAAAACGCAATTTCACCGATGCCAACCGGTGCTCGAGCGCTACGCCGACCAGTTGGTCAACCGTCGTCTCGTCGAGAGAAAATTTGAGCAACTCGACCACCTTTCCAGTGGCTTGGACCAATCCCATGTCTTCCGTTTCCAATTGGAGTGGATGGTCGTGGTGGAGTTGAGGTCGGCGACCTTCGACAAACGCCCAGCGGCCTTGTTCAGAGGGAACCACGCGCTCAAGCCACTCCTGCATCAACCCGCTCTCCATCAATGCTGCATCAAGGATGCTGACATGTTCACCACGTTTTGGTGGGTGATGGCGAACCTCTGGAGCGGAGTGCTGGCCTTTGCTCCTCAAGACCACGGGGGCATCAGCCAAGGAGGCTGGGACTCGTATGAAGCGTCGAGTAGCATGGGTGTCAGCGACGCCACCAAGCCACAGAGCCAACCGGTCAACGCGGCCCCGACCCCGAGATGTCCACTCCCACGTCCGCGCAATGCCGGGCCATGTTTCTTCCACAATGGATTCGACCTCGGTTCGTTGCACAGCCGTCAGCCGGGGTGAGAGGTCGAGGAGGAGTGAAGGAGCGAGGCTCGTTTTGGTGAAATAAGGAGCCCAGGACGCCAAAACACGGTGCAAAGGCGGTTGCATTTCTTCCAAAGCGTGTGTCCGGCTGTTTCGTGGACGAGCGGGATCCAAGTGGAGGAATGCAATTTCCATGTCCGGCTTGCCGAGGGCGGCCATGACTCCTTCAGCGTTGGTTCCATCGCCTGAGATGATGTGGCTGTTGACGTACCACGTATCTTCGCTAGACTGCATGTGTTTGGCAACCGTCTGTATGTTCATTGCGCTTGCTTGCGCTCGCTCATGAGCAAGCTCGACGCCAAGGAGAGGGCGCCGGAGTGCAGCGCCGTAAGCCGCGAGTTGTATGCCACTCCCGCAGGCACAATCCAACACCATGCCCTGTGGGAGTTCATGTTCTGCTACCAGCTGGGCGCGAAGGGCTGCGATTTGCCAAGGCGTTGCCAAAGGCCGCCCTTCATTGGCGTGGTGGAAGAGCAATCCTTCGGGGGCAGTCGCATCTTGAGCCAACTCAACCAACCCCTCATTGGTCGCATCAACGGGTCGAAGGGCGCGGTGCAATTCACCACCTCAAAGCCCTACGATGTCCGTTCGGGTCATGAGCGATTCAAAGGCGATTCCCGCAGCAGCAAAAGCCGCTTCCGCCCCCTCTTCTCGGTCAAGGATACTGATAACACCCACCACGTTGCACTCCGTGTCTTTGTGGATTCGCTCCACGGCGAGAATGGAGGACCCACCCGTGGTGGTCACGTCTTCAACGATCACGACATCGCCTCCTCCCTCCAACGAACTTCCTTCAATGCCGGGTGGGTTGTTGGTTTTACGTCCCCCTCTACCCTTTGGGGATTTTCGAACCATGAACCCTCGTAGGGCCTCATCGGCTTCACTTGAAGCGATGACAATCGCCGTGAGCGGTACGGCACCGAGTTCCAGACCCCCGACCAAGGAGGCACCCATCGCCTGTATGCGTAGATTCAGAAGCACACCCATGATGTTGGCAGCTTCCGGATGCATCATGACGGGTTTTGTGTCAAAAAACCACCTGGACTGCCGTCCGCTGGCCAAGGTGAAGGCCGTGTCTGAACCCCCATCGAGGAAGGCTAAGTCGTGCGTGAGGCGAACAAGCCGTGGCCAATCGGCGTGGTTGCGAACCGATTCATGAACGCCCATACCTCCTTCCTTGGCCCCCATGACATGAACTTTCCTTCTCCGTTGCGTCAACGGCCATCAAAGTGCACCGTGTTGATGATAAAGGGTCGCCATGAACACTGCCCGAGTGAAGATGGCGGCGCCTGAGCAGACGGTGGATTTGGGGGACAAAAACCCCCTGATTGGCCTTGATGTTGAACGATTGGAGCGTGAGATGGTTGCCTACCATCAATGGCTTGATGAGCGAGCGGATGACGCCTATCGCATCGCTGAACTCGCTCGCCAGCAAGGGTTTGATCACAAAAACCGAGTCGAAATCCCGCGCGCCTCAGATCTGGCAGGGCGGACTGAGAAACTCCTCATCGAGCATCTTGATGGCTACGAGGTCGCAGACGATATACGGGCTCTTCTGGACGAACATGACCGTGAAACGACCTCGATCATCATTGCACAATCGGTTTCCAGAGGCTTCCGAGAGGCAGGTTACGATCTTGAGAAATCGATTGACGTTGGTCTTCGTGTGGGCCTTGCAGTCCTCACCGAAGCGGTCTTGGTTGCCCCGTTGGAAGGCATCAGCGAGGTGCGTCTTCTCAACAACATCGATGGTTCTCAATTCGTTTCAGTGCATTTTGCTGGACCAATCCGAGCGGCCGGCGGAACCGCTCAGGCGCTCGCCGTGTTGATCGCCGACATGATCCGTCGGGAACTCAACATCGGCCACTACCAACCCACCAACCCGGAAGTGGAGCGGGTCAAGGAAGAATTTGGACTCTACCGAGGAAATCTGCAGTATCGCCCATCGCCACAGGAAATTGATGAAATCGTCCGTGCCTGTCCAGTGATGATCAACGGCGAATCCACGGAGCGCATTGAATGCGCAGGATACGGCAACGTGCGGAACATCGATGAGGCAAGAATTCGAGGGGGTGTCCTCCTCGTTATCGGTGAAGGCATGTGCCTCAAAGCACCGAAGATTCAGAAGCACACCGAACGTTTGAGCGTCCCGGGATGGGACTTTATCGCTAAGTTTGCAGCTCGCGGGAAAGAGGACGAACAGGATGGAGGAGCGGGCTTCAAAAGCCAACAAATCGCTCCCATTACAAAATTCATGAAGGACATCATTGCCGGGCGACCGGTCTTTGGGGGGCCACTTGAACCCGGTGGTTTTCGACTGCGGTACGGGCGCGCCCGACCGTCTGGTCTCGCGGCCGCATCGACCAACACCGCCTCGATGTTGGCGCTGGACGATTTCATAACCATTGGAACGCAAATGAAAATTGAACGTCCGGGAAAGGCCTGCGCCATTACGCCCTGTGATGAGGCCGAGGGACCTTGGGTTGTCTTGGAAGATGGGCGTTTCCTCCGAGTGGATGATCCCAGGGCCTACGTCTCGCTTCGATCGAAGGTCAAGCAAGTCTGGGACAACGGGGAACTCGTCATTGGTTATGGCGAATTCATGGAGAACAACAAGCGATTGGTGCCCGCTGGTTACACCATGGACTGGTGGGCCAGCGATGTCCTGGAAAGCTTGGCCACTGAAGACGATGTTACGGTGTTTCTTCAACATCTGAGCGAGGCGCGTTCTGCGTGGCCGAGTGGATGCCCGGGCGTTCCTCCGGAGGAGTCTGAAGATCCTCATGGACAGTTTTGGGTCCGGTGCGATTGGCACGAGCAACTTCGACGATTGGACCTCACATGGCCTCAAGCCCTTGCCTGCTCGAAGGCGTTTGCTACCTCGCTTCCCCCACCGCATAACCCGTGGTTCAAGGACCTCCCAATCGAATGGGTTCCGTCGCTGCTAAAGGAACTTGAATCAAGTTCCATCGAACCGTTTACAGCTCGTCAAGAAACCCCTGAAGGTGCTCACCCCTTGCCCGGTGACCGGCAATTGCGTTTGGTAGGTGCTGCGGCTGAATGGCGGTCAGCGGTGATGGATGAATTGGAACCTGAAACCCTTCCACCCCTTCAATCTGGGACTTACCCGGGGCCGAAGGTGGACTTCGAACCCCCCACCATGTCGGAACACCTCCCGGAAGGGTGGGCGTTTCGCCAGCATGGTTTGGTCAAAGGTGCGATGATGCTGCTCGGTTTACCGCACTTCCACGACGGTGAGGACATTGTTGTCACGGCTGGTTGGGAATCCATGTTGGAAGGGTTTGGCTTCACCAGCGATGGGGAAGCGCCGCTTCGGACGAAAAATGCTCAACTGGTGACCGCCGAGCGAATCGCTGCCCTTCGGCAGGCAAAAATCATCCTCGATGAGGAACGGGCCCGGAAGGATGTACTGGAAAAGGAGCGCGCTACCATCCGCATCGCTGCTGAGACAGGGGCTCGCCAACGCGGTCTTGGAATAGCAGAAACGGACAAAGTTGGTCGCGCTGCTGCCGCTTCAGTTCACGACGAAGGTCCGCGGGACCCAACTGCTTACTTGGCCGCCCAACGCCTTGAAGATGAGCATGCGATTGAGGGCATAATGATCCTCGTTCGGAATCTCTCTGACCTACGGTGGGAGCACAGCGCACCCGTTCGCGTTGGGTGTCGAATGGGACGGCCTGAGAAGGCTGCGCCCCGCATCATGAATCCGATGGCTCACTCGCTCTTTCCCATCGAATTGAATGGCGGGAATCAACGTCTCCTCAACAACGCCATCGATAAACGCACCATTCGTGTTCAACTTGGCCGCCGCACATGCACGGTTTGTGGAAAAGAATCTCCGCTGCTTCGTTGCCACCATCGAGCGATGGATGCTCATGGCGAGGGGAAAGCTGGCGAAACCTGCGGGGGCACCACCACCTCCAATCCAACGAAATCAAACGGTTATCGTCGCGGTGAGGTTCAATCCGTTCGCATGGATGAGATGGTGGAGGACGCCCGTATTCGGCTCGGCATCGACCGGTTGCCTGGACAGGTGAAGTGCATGAAGAAACTGAACAGCCGCGACCAAACCCCCGAAGCGATAGAAAAGGGCATTCTCCGAGCACGTCATCAATTGCCCGTGTTCCGTGATGGGACCGTCCGCTTCGACATGAGCGACGTACCTACGACGCATTTCCGCCCTCGTGAAATTGGCGTTCCGTGGAAGACCCTTCACGGGTTGGGCTACACCCACGATTATCGAGGCCAACCACTTGAGGACGATGAGCAAACCTTGGAGTTGTTCCCACAGGATTTCATCGTCGCCAAAGGCGCAGCAGATTTCCTACTGAGAACGGCGAAATACATCGATGAATTGTTGGTTCGATTTTACAAGATGGAGCCGTACTACAACGCTGATAAGTCCGATGACCTTGTTGGGCATCTCATTTGCGCTCTGGCTCCCCACACCTCAGGCGGCGTCTTGTCTCGCATCATCGGTTGGGCCGATTGTTCGGGAGGGTTTGCCCACCCGCTGTTCCATGCCGCAAAGCGTCGAAATTGCGATGGCGACGAAGACGCCATTATGCTCCTAATGGATGGGCTTCTCAATTTCAGCAGAGACATCCTTCCAGCCAACCGTGGCGGGCAGATGGACGCCCCCCTGGTGCTGACGACGCGCCTGAATCCAACCGAGGTTGACAAAGAGGCGCTCAACGTTGATTCTGCATGGTTTTACGAGCGGGATTTTTACGAGGCAACCTTGAATCAACCTCATCCCAAGGACATCCAAGGCCGAATGGATTTCGTCGAACGCCGTTTAGGGAGCATCGCTGCCGTTCGGGGTTACGGCTTCACCCACGATTGCCATGCCATTGACCGAGGGCCTGCGCTGTCGGCGTACAAAACCCTCGATACGATGATTGACAAGATGAACGGACAACTTGCGCTCGGTCAACGTTTGCGTGGTGTCAACGTCCGTCAGGTTGCCTCCAGCGTGGTTCGCTCCCACTTTCTGCCCGATCTTCGTGGAAACCTCAATGCCTACGGTCGTCAGAAAGTACGTTGCCTCAAATGCGCCCATTCTTACCGCAGGCTACCTCTGTCCGGTAGTTGCATTCAACCGAAGAAAGAAACCGGGCGAGGCTTGGCTCGAATGGGGGTTGAGAAGGCCGAAGGTGGACTTTGTAACGGCAATCTCGCGCTGACGGTTTCTGAAGGAGCCGTCCGTAAATACATCGAAGTGATGCGGTTTGTCATGGACCACTACGGGGTGGATCTCTACACGCGTCAAAATGCGGATTGGTTGGCATCAAGTGCCGATTCACTGTTCAACAACGACCGTGCGAAGCAACTCTCGCTCTCAGACTTTTTGTGATCACCGCAGAGGTTCTCGCCAAGGTGAATCCGTATCACTCCATGCCAAAGGGTCGTCCTCTTGGTCAAATTTAGACGCTTTGAACGGTACCTTTTCAGCGGGGCTTGTCGCTTGTTTTGACGGCGTTCGCCGAGCAATCAACGTGCGAACTCCCTGCTCACCCCAGGCGAGGGCAACAAGCAGGAGTGTTAGCGCAACGTGTCCGACGTTTTGAATCGGGGCGAAGGGTTGGAGTTGAAGCTCCTGGGTGACCATCACGCCTTCCTCAATCGTGGTCTCAATAACGTACCTGCCCGGCTCCAACTCGCCGGTCCAAACGGGGACATTGTCGGTTAATTGACCCGACCAAGAATACACGGTTGTCACGTTGTCTTTTTTGATGGCTATGCTGAGGTTGGCTTGGTTCACGGCTATGCTTGAGAAGGTTGTTTCAAGCGTGGCGGGGATTGAAGCGGTCGACCCCAAGACTGGTGAGATGTTGACCTCTCTGTGTGGCTGAAATTTTCCCTCAGCGTTTATTTCATTCGGCGCCGATTGGCCGGCAACGTTCATCCAAATGACGTTGATGAGCACAATCGCCACCACCCAGAGAAGCATGGTTTGCCAAACCGGGCGTTGCTCCATGGAATCCACTTGTGGCTTTTTCCTCTTAGCCTTATGTTCAGGCTTGGGTTTTATTCGCTGTTAACCAACCGGGCCTTCCAAGCTGGGTCCAAAAGGCGGAGAACGTGGTCCATCCACGCCAATTTGGCAAGTTTTTGAGCGGGATTGGTTGTCCCGGACCATGGACCAACATGGTCGGTAGCGAATCCAACGAACCGAATTTTTTCTTTTGCTACACCCAACCAAGCGAGGAAACATGCTGCACGGTCCCCATCGGTGAATCCTCCAACGTTGTGCATGTCGCTGTAGCCTTCGTCACACTGGTGAGTCAGCACGAGAGGGACCCGGCCCATGCTTGTCCATTGGACCAAGCAACGGTTCCACGCCTCAACGTTGTCTCCGTGCGCGTGAATCACCAACGGTATGCCCTGTTGTGCGGCCTGCGAAAGGTGCGGTTCACCGTCAAGGTCGCTGACCACGCACAGCACATCGACCCGGCCGAGGCACGCTCCAACGGCACCATCTGCTGCGATGAACACGGTCTTTTCGCCCCATCGGCGGTCAATCTCCTCAACACGAACGCCAGCGCCGACAAGCACAATGGTTTCTGCGTTTGCCGTTGCTTCATGCAGGTGTTTCAGGGTTGCTTTTCGTTGCGAAGCAGACCAGCCCAAAGCTTCAGCCGAAGGGTGTTGGTTACACGCTTCTCGCAGAGATTCTGCGCTTGCGACATCCTCTTGGTACGCCCAGCCGAAATGCTGCCGGACTGCATGCTGAATGGCCAGCAATTCAGGGGCTGTCGCGGGCCACATGACCTGTCGGGGGAAGGCCGAGGTCAAGAAAGCCACCCAAGGTGGAACTTCATAATCCGTGGCTCTTTCCTAAGGACATGCCCGTGCCCAGGACCCCACCTCTCCTTGCGGACGAGGTCACGCTGGCGCGTTACCCTTTCCTCCCGCAGGCGTCGGATTGGATTCGTACCATGGCGGTGCGGCACAACATCGACCTGAACGAGCTCTTGGAAGGCACATGGATGGAACAGGCCCGGCAACGAGCGCGTATCCGACTGATCGATTCAGTTCAATCAAAGGAGGGTGTTCAAGTGGTGGGCGGCGACATCCACACCGAAGAAGGCAGGCTCATCGAAGCCTTCTCTTTTTACTACGCTCGATTGGTGATGTGTGCCAGCGAGGATGAGCGTCTTATCGCTCGTTGGGCTCAAGCAGAGGCGGCACGGGCCGAGCAGTTGCTCATTCAAGACACGAGCAACCTTCCAGCCGTCGCCATGACCTACATTTCAAAGGTTGAACAAAGCACAACCTCGCCGTCATCTCTGACCGCCCAATCGGGCATGGGCATGCATCAACTTCGCCAACGCCCCTCGGATGAATGGCGGGTTGGCCTCGCAGACTTCATAGAAATCTGTCCGAAAATAACGGGTCATCGGTGGAGATTACCCAACGTTGACATTGAGAAGGGATGGGTCAAACTTCACGGTGAGCGGCAATACGCTTCTTCTGCAAAACTCGCACGCCTGTTAAGGGAACGAATCAAAGCAGCGATCCAAGCAGAGACGCTGGAGAAAATGGCCGAGGTCACCACCGATCTTGCGGTCCGTCTCGCAGAACCCGTTGGCATGGTTCGAAACCTGATGGCGAACAAGACCAGTGAAGCCATCGCCTTGGTCGGTGCGGAAGAGGGGGATTGGCCACCCTGCATGCAGAAGATTATCGCTGACCTAACAGAAGGGGTCAATGTCAATCACTTTGGGCGTTTGTTCCTCGCCTCCATGTCCGCCACCCTCGCTTTGCCGCAAGAGTCGTGTGTAGGTTTCTTCCGCGGCGCGCCGGATTTTAGCGAATCGACCACTTCCTACCAAGTCCAGCACGTCTACCAACACGAATACACGCCGGCTGGGTGTGGGAAACTAAAGGTGAATCACAATTGCCCTGTTCTTCCCGGTGATAACCGCACGTGCGATCAGCCGTGGATGGACCACCCACTCAAGTACATTCGAGCCACTCAGCGGTGGAAGCGACTGACTGAGCGGCCATCAGCCACTGAATCGGCAACCACAGACCCACCGTCGAAACCCGAGCCATGAGGCGACAGTGCAGGCGTGTTCTCTAAATGAAAAGAGAAGAAGGGAATTGCATGGAGCGACAAGGGGGCGTCAACCAATCGCCATCTTCGTTGCCGTTGTCGTATCGGCTTGCCCGTCGCTTCTATCAATTTCTCACGAACATTTGGTTTCGCGAAGTGAACATCGTTGACGATGAGAACCTTCCGCCAGAAGGTGGACGGCTGTACATTACATGGCACCCGAGCGGCCTTATTGACCCCATGCTGATGACGGCTGTGCTGCCAGGTCGATTGACCACGGTAGCGAAGCACACGCTCTTTCGAATTCCTTTCCTTGGTCGTTTGCTCAAAGCCTCCGGTGTCGTGCCCATTGAGCGCCCGCGCGACTCCAAGGACGCAGCCGCCTCAAGGTTGCGAAATGCCGAACGCATACGTTCACTCTCGTCCAACCTTGCGCACGGCGGTAGCGTGCTGATTTTCCCCGAAGGTGTCACCCACGCTGATGCCGGCGTTCGAAGAATACGGTCGGGAGCCGCCCGAATTTTGCTCGACGCCCTACGAGAGGCTGAAGCCTTGAACCTTCCAAAGCCAAGCGTCGTTCCAGTGGGCCTCCACTATTCGGAATCTCAACGGTTCCGAGAGCGAGCGGCCGTGGTCGTCGAGCGTTCCATGGACCTTCCCGGGCTTCCTCCTCTGGTGGAGGATTCCGAACAGCAAGACGGCCTCAATCGAGCGTGGGTGGACGACGTAACAGAGCTCTTCAGCACAGAACTTCGGCGCGTGAATCTCTCCAAGACCACCTGGTCAGAGCGAACATTGATCTGGAAAGGTCGCAGCCTTGTGTACGCAGAAAAACAGCGCCAAGCCGGCGATGAATTGCGAAAACCCTCTTTCGCGACCTCTGTTCTTGCCGCTCGACGCCTACGAGCAGGGTGGGAATTCATGGCCAACAGCAACCCCGAGGAAACCCGGGTTCTAGCGAAGCGCTGTGAGGACCATTTTGACGTCCTTGAACAGCGAGGCATCACCCCCTATGATGTCGATGCACGCCCTGAGCGCCTCTCAGCTCTCGGGTATGGACGGTACTTTTTCCAATGGCTTTGGGCGTTGGTATGGATGTTCGGATTGATCACATGGAGTGCTATCGCTGGCAACTATGTTCCCTACAAGACCAACGGCCTCATGAGTTGGGGCATGAAGAAAATGAACGTGGACACCTCGGCCATTGGAAGCATGAAAGTGCTCTCTGCCATGGTGGTGTTCCCCATTTGGTGGATGATGGCTTCAGCCTTCATCACCTGGTCACTTCTGAGTTCAAGCAGTCCTTTGAACGAACTTTTGCTCTCTCACTGGCTGCTTCTAAGCATCACCAAGTTACCTTCACTCGGCGTCTTTGTAGTGTTCATGTTTTGGTGGCCAGTGTCGGCAAAACTCCATCTCAAACTCTACGCTCGATTGCTTCGTGGTTACCAAAATTTGAAGCGATGGGAAATTTGGAAAGACGACACCAAAGAATGGAATCTTCTGGTCGAGGAACAACGTCAACTCTCAGCAGAACTTGTCAATCTTGGTGCAGGTTTGGTCTTGCCCGGCGATCCCGACTGGGTGGACCCTGCCCCCGGTGAAGACGATGTTGCCGCTGTTCGGTTCCGTCAATCCCCGTCAATGAGTTGAGTGCACAACCATCGGGAATTTTGTCCAAGGGTTTGAATGAAAGAACCGCGGTGGCTTGCCCAAAGGGGGGTGCACAACCATGACCAGGACATTGGTGTTAACCGTTGACCGAGACAACGACCTTGGCTTGAAAACCTCGATTCGCGGCCCGGTTGTCGGACGACGTCAAGTGCTTACAGCGGCCCTCAAACTCGGCATTGCTGACCCGGAAGAGAGCGACACCAACGCCATCCTCGGCGCGCTTTCACAACACGATAAGTTGGCCGAGGGGAAGTCAGAGGAAGATGAAGTCGAGATTGCCATTTTGACCGGGGATGAGAAGGTTGGAGTTCGCTCAGACCGAGCGATTGCAGCACAGTTGGACGAGGTTGTATCCGCGTTCCAACCCGACCAAGCTATACTGGTGACCGATGGTGCAGAAGACGAAAGCGTCCTGCCCATCATTACCTCACAAGTCCGTATCGACCACGTTGAGAAAGTAATTGTCAAACAATCCAAAGGCATTGAAGGAACCTATTACTACATCGTCAAGGCCCTTGAGGACCCAAAATGGCGCTCCAAGATCATGATTCCTTTTGGAGCCGTTTTGGCTATCCTTGGTCTGGGCATCATGCTCCCCAACGACATCGGCGGCGTTGTCATCGGGGCCTTGCCTCTGGCGCTTGGTTTGTACATCTTTAGCAAAGGTGCCGGCATCGAATCCACCGTGAACCGCGTGATTCAAGAGATGCGTGAAAACGCAGACGCAGCGATGTTTTCTTCCTTGCTTTGGACAGCGACATTGTTCAGTGCCATCTTCGCCGTTGCCGAAGGCTGGCGCGCCTTTGGCGTGGCTGATGGCACGGCCACCACCCAATCGGTTTTGTGGCTGAGCGTGATTCATTCCTCGCTTGCTTGGACGGTCATCGCTTTTCTTACCTCCACCGCAGGATTCATGCTCCTCCGACTTAAGCGGGGTTCCTTTTCAGGAAGCCTCATCGTCCTGAGCGTCTTTGGCATGGTCGTCTATTCGTTCCTCAATGCTGCTCTGGACATCGCCATCCGCGTCCTCGAGGGGACCTCTTACGAGTTCAGCGTTGAAATGATCCTTGACGACTTGGACACGCCGTTGATTTGGGTCGTCGTCCTCTGGATGGTGACCACGGTGGTCCGAACGCTTCAAACCCGTCAGGCACAAGCTGACCGGTACTGGGGCATTTGATGGCATCACGGCATGCGGCCTTTTTTCCTTGGTTGACACCTCATCTTTTCGGTACCGTCTACATATACGGGTAATCAGGGGGCCCCGTTTGAATCACCAGCACCGGGTGAAGGGAAGTTCATTTACAGCCCCGGACAGGAGGCGTCATGCACCAAGGTCCACCGCGTCAATGGCCCTATGCCTCCAGCAATTCACCCCTCTCACTTCCAGAGCATCCGGTGTTGTTCACGCAAAATGAGGTTTTCTTGCTCGAACGCTTCTCAGGAGAACCTTCTGATGCGGTTCTCGCCGGTCCTGATTTGATGGATTACATGCGACGATTCGGCACCGCAACCGCCTCCCTGGACGAAATGCTTGCTGAACTCGGGGCCCCCCTCATCGCTGACCGACGCCCCATTCTCCTGCAAGGTGAACTGGCAAATCCATACCGGCTTCAAGACATAAAGATGGGTCCTTTGCCGCTTCTCACTGTGCGTTTGGAAGGGATTTGCCGAACGTGGGCAGACGGTTTAGATCCCCGTGATGCCTACCCCGGAATCCATCACGTAACCCTGGCACGTACCCCTGGCTGGTGGGAGCGAAGCCACGTCGGTCTGGCGTCCAAAGAGCAACTCAAACGTATTCGAGAATGGCTGGACAATGGCGTACGTTCGACGTGGCGACCGGTGAAGCTCGGTGAAGGCGGTGTGCGGTTCGAACACAATTCCGATTTGGAACCTCCTGCACCATCGGACGTTGAATGGGACGGTGCAGCAGAGAAAGTTTCGATTGAATCCCCTCCCATTACCGGCCCGAGCATATCGTTGGACGACCTTCTGGTGGTGGTTCACACACGACAGGGGTGCTACAATCACCGAGGCAGGCTTGCGCGTTGTGTCCACATGCTCCAACGGCAGTTCCATCAAGACCTGTATCGAAAAGGGTCATCGCATCGTTGGGATGAAATTCTCACGCTTCGCTAGTTTGCTTCACAAAGTACGCAACGCGCTCGTCGCCCCAAACATAGTCTGCTTCTCGAGTCAACCCCGCTTCTCTGAGGATGTCCTCGTCGAGGTTTGACGGCACTGGCCTTTGATGAACAACGTTGCTGTGAACCAAGAACACCTCGTCAACAAGGCCGGCTTCCAAGAATCGATGAACGGTTGTTGGCCCACCCTCAACCAGCACACGCTGTATTTCTTGGTCGGCCAATTGATGCAACAGCGAAGGGAGCCCACTGAAGGTGTCCTGCATCAACAAGGTCCTCCCTCCATCGTTGAGCAAGCGAGCGTTTGGGTCAATGCGTTGATTGGGGTCAAGCACCACTCGAAGCGGTTGACGGTCTGATGGGACGAGGCGAACGTTGAGTTGCGGGTCATCCCGATTCACCGTTTCAACTCCAACCAAGACAGCATCGCAATCCCTGCGCAACTCGTGAACTTTCTCAAGGCATCCAGGGGACGTGAACCGTTGAGCCTCCTCGGAACGGTCATCCACAGAACCGTTGGCGTCCAAGGCCACTTTGACAGTGATTAGGGGTCGACGGTGTTCGCACCAGTGCATGAATGGGAGCATCTGCTCGCGGGCTTCTGCTTCCAAGAGCCCGGCTCGTGTTGGGATTCCGGCTGCTTCCAGCACGCTACAACCATTGCCACGAACCGTTGGGTTTGGGTCGCAATGAGCGATCACCACTTCTTTGATTCCAGCCCACATCAGCGCCTCAGTGCACGGAGGGGTGCGGCCAAAATGGTTGCAAGGTTCCAGCGTCACGTAGGCTGTGGCGCCGTTGGGAGACCGTCCTTTTTCTTCGGCATCGTGTATGGCCATCTGTTCCGCATGCAACCCGCCAAGGTGGTCGTGCCAGCCCTCGGCAATCACGGTACCGTCCTTGACCAAGACGCATCCCACCAGGGGGTTGGGACTTACCTTTCCTCGGCCACGCTCTGCGACCAAAAGAGCGTGCTCCATGAACACGCGATCGGCGTCCGTCCACTCAGCGCTCACGCCTCTGCGACGGACCGCTTGTTCAAGACTGCTTGCATCCTGTCCACGGGCGCGGAAGACGCCAAATCCTCGAATTATTCATAATAAGTCATATTTTATTCATTTTGCATAATTGCACAACCTGCATGTTGGAGAAGCCTTCAAGCGTGAAGTGCGGCTGTCATGTCCATGGCGAAGGGACCTCAAGGTGGGCTAAACGAACCTCTTGGATTTGTTCCTGATCCTTCCACGAAACGCAAGAAAGGAGCCCACCGCCCAAAATATGCTGACGTGTTCAGTCAACCTGGCGAACCCAGCCCAGGGTTTTCCAAGGTGCATCTTCTCGTGAATCCTTTTTCTGGCAAGAAGCGTGGGCGCAAGATTGCTGAGCGTGTGATGCATTTGTTGAAGGAGCAAGGCGTTGAATTCACCTGTTCTTATTCAGCCTACAGCGGTCATTTGGTCACCATGGCATCGGCGCTTGTTGTCGAGTCCGACGAATTGATCGCCGTTGTAGGGGGGGACGGTTCTTTGTCCGAGGTCATCACTGGACGCATGCTCCTTGGGAAAGGAGAGAAAGAAACGTTCGCCATTATTCCTGCAGGAACTGGAAACTCCCAGGCCCACGACCTTCGCTTGGAGTCGGTTGAAGTTGCGGTTGGTGCTGTGCTCAACGGTCAACGCCAATCGTTGGATTTAGCCCGCGTTGAATTAACAGAAGGCCTACCAGGCGCCTTAGGCGAACCCATGGTCCGTTATTCTCACAACTTGGTCACGTGGGGCCTTGGCGTTGATTCAACCATCCAAGCCGAAAAAATGCGTTGGATGGGGCCAATACGCTACGATGTGGGAATTCTGATGGCGATTCTCGCCAGTCGTCGCCGTACCGCTACATTGACCTTGGACGACCGCACCATAACCGATGATTTCACCCTTTTTTTGGTTCAGAACAGTCAGACCGGGGGGTCAATGCTCCCTCTTGCGCCGGGTGCGTCCCTCGATGATGGGCTGATGGACATTGGAATTTTGAAAAAGATGACCCGGCGAGACGTGTTGAAGGCGTTTGGGATGCTCAAAAGTGAAGGTAGACATGTGTTCCATCCGAGGGTGGATTATCATCGTTTCACGACTTTGTCGATTGTCACAGAAGAGCCGACGGCGATCAACATTGACGGCGAAAACATTGGTTCAACGCCCTTGACCATGGAGGTCATGAAACACGCCACGCACATCATGCGTCCTGCTTAGAAGGAAAAGTCGGAGAAGTCTTCTTCTTCCTCATAGTGGGCGGTTTCGGGCTCTGGTGTTGCTCTCGGCGTCCCTTCTGGAGGTTTGGCCTTCTTGACGGCCTTCCGTCGGCGAACGGTTGGTTTTGCCCTCTCTTGCGCTGCAGGGGTTGAATCTTGGCTTGGGGCACTGCTCTGGCGTTGCTGTCCAACGCTGGTTGGAAGAGACGTAGAGGTTGATTCTTGAACGTTCATGCGGTCCATTTTTTGCGCAGATTCTGTGGCAACAACCGAGGATTTACGTCCAGAGGGGGCGGCAGCATTAGGCCTTCCAGTGGAGGTAGATGCGAGAACACTGTCAAGGTCAAATCCTCCCAAAGCATCCTCGGGTTTCTCTTTCCTCGGAGTCTTTTTCGGGGGTGAACTTGCTTTCGGTTCGGCTTTGGATTTCGCTTTACGTTCCCGCTCATTGCGGTGTTGCCGCTGGGTTGGCGACTCCATTCCTGCGGCTTTTGCGGCCTTGGCATCGGTTTTCACACTGGCCGCTTTCTTCATGCCTTCCTCTCCAATGAGGATACGCATTGATTGCTTGGCAGATTTCAGAATCAATTGTTTTGAGACAATAAATAATCCAACACAGCCCCCGATTCCCCCTGCGAGAAAGAACAAG
>DANX01000062.1 GCA_002502295.1 Euryarchaeota archaeon UBA561
TTGGAGATACATTCAGAAGAGTTGGACCGTCCGCGTTGATGATGAATTCAAGTGGCGTGTCGTCGACCAGGAGGTCCCACTCTTCGCTGGTTCGTGCCTCAATCCATACATGGAGCTCGCCGGACGTGGTTGCTGGAGCGTTCACGTTGACATGATGTACTTGTCCATTGGGAAGAGCAAACCAGTCCGTGGTTTCGTTGGTCCATATTCGTTCACCCGATGCATCGCTGTCAAACGTGTACAAGTCAAGGTGGATACGGCTTTGGATTTCCCCTCCTAGAAGTCGCAGTCCGCTGTTGGTAAATCGGTGATCAATGCTCACGTTCAGTGCGGTTTGACCGGGCAGTACCTCTCCTTGTTCAACCGTTGAGTCCCCCAGACTCGATGCATTGGACGTGACTCCGGAAACAACCACCGAGACTTTGCGGTCGATGCTGCTGGTATCGGGATGCAGAAAACTCGCATTCCGTTCGGCATGGGTGCTGGTTTTGAATCGAAGGTGGCCGGTTGGAAGTGTTTCGCTCAGCGAAAAGGTCCAGTTCATGCTCTGGCCTTCATCGGTTCTCGTTCCGGGGGTTGCGGCGGCTTGCTGATTGAACAAAATCAAGGAGGGGTCATCGATTTCCAGCGAGGAAGTCGTTGTGTTCCATGACAGCGTCAACCAGTCCGAATCGGCATCAAGCGTACCGGCTGCATCCGAAGGATGGATTGCTAGAACATAGTCCCCGTCACCTCTTGTGGCGTGGTGATGGGTCACGACACTGATGGGTGCCGAGGTCGGTTGCAGGCGAGCCGGTGGTGTTTCGTCAAAGCCAGATGAATCTGCGCCGATGGAGACGTTCACCAATTGCGGCGTTATCCAATTCATCAGTTCTGTTGTTGTGTAAAGGACCCGGTATTGTATGAATGGAGCACCTTCATGCACATCCGTTAAACTTTGATTTCCCGCAGCGAGGTACGTGTTGATGGGGACCGTGGTGGGAAGCCAAGGCGATGAGGCGATGGCTTGTCTTGTGTCTGCGGTGCGGTATTGCATGCCGAGGCTCGTGCCGTTTGGTTCCACGCTGGAAAAGTTAAGCCAGAGTAGACTCGCTGAACCTTCCGAAGACGGCCGCAAATCCAGTATTGATGAGGTGATCAATCCCTCGTGCTTTGCCGGGTTCACATTGTATTCGTTTTCCGCAAGGTACTGAACGCTCCACGTGCTAAACCGGTTGTTGCTTGAATCCCCACCGGCATACACCAAAGTGTCATTGGCCAACACCAGCGTTGAATCGTAGAGGCTGAAGGGAAGCGTTGCATAGGTGGTCCAGTGGTTTGTAAACGGGTCGTAGCCGTAGGTCTTGTCGTTTGCTGACCCGGACCACCCCGTGGTTTGATAGCCCCCATGGATGATGATTTCATCGTTGAACACGGCGGCTGCATACGCGGAAAATTTGTATGTAGCATTCGGAAGTTGCGTCCAGGTGTCCGTCGCAGGGTCGTAGGCTTCGGTCAAATTCGTCTCCGCTTCGATGGTTGTTTGACTGATTGGGTCATAATGGACAGCAACACCGCCGTAGGCAATCAACCGACCACGGAACGAAACGAGTTCAAAGGAATGGCGCCGGTTGTTCATATCGGCCAGCTGGGTCCAGGAATCGTTGAGAGGGTCGTATCGAATCAATCGACGATTCGAGTCAGAGCGGTCCTCGGCAGTTACACCGCCAGCAACGTAAATCATTCCGTTAAAGCTTGCAACACCAGCCAATCCAACCGATTGATTACCCGGCATGCTTGTTCCATAACTCCAATTTCCGTCGGCCGCATCGTAAACTTGGACAACCCCTGTTGCCTCGACCGAGGGTGATGAAAACGGATGGTGGTCGCCGATGGCGTAAATGGTGTCCCCAACCACGGCGCATTTGTGGTATTGCTGTGTTTCTTGGAGTTGTTCAATGGCTGGTTGCCATGTCTTGTTGGCCACGTCGAAAATTTCCACGGTGTTTGTGTTTGTTTCGTCGCTGGTCTGTGACGGGTCAATGTCGATCCTGCCTCCAATGAGAAACACCTCGTTGGTTGACGGGAGGTAGGCCGAACAAGCCCCTGTCCTCATCTGGGTCAACCCGACACCTGTGGTTGGTGTCCACGAAATCGGTGGTCGTTCCAGTTCGGTCAAACCGGTGGAGGAAGATTGTGTCATGTTGATGTGTGTGAACCCATCAGAAACAGCGAACCGGTCGGCGAAGACGCCGGTTTCAGCGACGTGGGGTTCATCCATTTGGTCCGGCATCGCTCCGAGTGATGAGAACACAGGTGCCCAGGCGACCATGAACACGGAGAGAACGACGAGCAAGCAGGCAAGCCCTCTGCGGTCGATTCCCATGGCGCCTGGTGGAGGTCGGAGTTTGTAATCTCTTCTTGTCGGCGTTAGCGCTGCACATTCGAGCAAACACCGGGCTGCAGTGTACCACGAGAATGGATAAAATGAAAGACAACACACAATGTTTTTTTATTCATGCCATAAGTACAATCAACATGAAGCCGTTGGGAGAGGTGGAGGAAGACCTCGCTAAAAAAACAAAATCCGTGCTTGGATTCAAACCTTCATCAACCTTCAAGCGAAGTCCAATTGGGATACTAATTTACATTGTCTGCGGGATCATTGCGTTCATATCCATGAGAAGCGCAGGTGTGTTCTAAGAAACCTTGCTGGGGCTTGAGCAAGTTCTTTTGTACTCGGTCACAAAATGGCCACCATGCGTCAAGGAGAACTGGTGAAGGAAAGCAAAGCGTTCCTGACCACTTCTCGGACGATTGGCGTAGCCTTGGTTAGCGTCTTCCTTATCGGGATTTCCATGGGCGCGGCGTTGAACCAAGAAGGCCTAAGCCTCTTTTCCTCCTCTCAAGAGTCATTTGCTGCCACGGTTGACAATGGCATGGGCATCAATCAGTACATCATGGTCGAAGTGGACGAGGGAGACAACGACGAGGAAGTTCTCATCGAGCATATCTTTCATGTCTTTTTCTTCCAAGCAAGCGACCGCGGCGGGCTTGTCACCTGGGATTTCGGCGACGGTTTCACCGCCACTGGTGCGGTTGTGAACCACAGTTTCTCCGAACCGGGATTCTACACGGTTCAGGCCACTGAATCCTTGGGCGGTTCGGTTGAAACCGTTGAATTGCTCGTGGCTGTGGATTTGATGTCCCAAGCCGAGGCTGACAACATGGAGTGTGTTTGTGCACCAACGGCCAAGGATACCATCATCGTTCTCTCCGAGCACGAAGGCCGGTCTGCCCTCGAAGGTTATGTCAAGGTAGAACACGATGGAAGCAGTGAGTCGTGTTCGCTGCGAAACCCTCTGCAAGAGTGCCATGTCCGCGTCATCCTTCAGCGTTTGAGTGGAGGAGACCTTGTTGAAGAGTCGATTCTCTTTGATGAGACCTTCCGTAGCAACGAGAAAGTCATTGACTTCAACATCGAGGATGTCGGCATCGGTGCAGGAGAGCGCCTCCAACTTCGTCTTGAGACCGACCAAATTCGTGATTGGCACAAACCAACCGCTGAATGGTTTACAGCTGCACCCATCATTGTTTGATACATCACGACGTTTGCAACGAGATTTTTTGCACCCGTGTTCTTGCGCTTTTTCCCCACGACATCAACATCAGTCCAATGGGAACTCCACAGGCCATCAGGCAAGGCGCGACAAAAACCATACCATAGCCAAGGGTGGCAACCAAGAATCCAGAGACGATGATCACATTGGTTTTTGGACCGATGTAGAGCAACTCGAGAATGTAGAAAAGGGAAACAAAGACGAGTGAAAAACCCACAATTTCACGTTTTGTCGTGGATAGAATCTTCTCCTTGGAAGCTTCGTTGCCCATGATTCTGACCAGTGGCTTCCTTGTTATATTCTTCTCGTGAATCCAATCAACACAACCGGGCGTTCGTGGGATGTTGAACCATCCTAGGATTCATAGGGTGAGGGTGATGAACATGAGGTCCATGCTCCAAGGCCGTACAATCCTGCGGAAAACCACCTCATGCCGGTCATTAATCTCCGCCTCAACCAGCATCCTAACATGGCCGCAGATCGGACCACGCGGATGGTCATCGCAGGCCAAGTCCTCTCGATCCAATCGGCAGAAGAATGAAGCAAGTTATGAAATATCATCGATAAGGAAATTCGTCTATGGCAGTTCACGACGATGTGTTTGCGAGGGTTGAATCCCTTCTCGAGGGAGAGGACGACTGGGTTTCTGCTATGTCGACCGTCGTATGTGAATTGCACAATTCATTCGACCACTTCCACTGGACCGGATTTTATCGAACGGTTGAGCCAAATGTATTGAAAATCGGGCCTTACCAAGGTGGACACGGGTGTTTGGTGATCCCCTTTGACAAAGGGATATGTGGCGCCGCGGCTCGAACCGGGGAAACACAAGACGTACCGGATGTTCATGCAAGGTCTGAACACATTGCGTGCAGTTCCGCGACGTTAAGCGAAGTGGTCGTGCCGATAAAAAACGCAGACGGTCAGGTGGTGGCGGTCTTGGATCTGGATTCTGACTTGCCGGCCGCTTTCTCGACCGCAGATGTATCGTTTGCCGAACGTGTTTGTCGATACTTGGGTGCCAAATATTTCTAGTTGCTGAGTTGTGAAACCTCGCATACCGGAAAACAATCTCCAACTACTGTGGTGCTCAATTCCGTTGAACCGCCGAATCACGACCAATGGACTGACGTCCTGTGGCGCGATTACTTCTTCGTCAATGTCGTCATGACAAAAGGTTTGAGCAACTGCAGCAGCGGTGAAAACCGCTTGGTTCTCAAAGGAGCGATTTTCAAATCAACCTTGTCGTCAACGTTTTGCCAAAAACCTGGTTGTGACAATGCTGGGACTGGATTGTTCCTGCAATTGCAACCCGTAGCAAGCCTCCAGGGGTATTTGGCAAGCATTTGGAATCCTGCTCGAAGGCCAAACGAATCACCGATGTGCTCGATGACGCACAATTTCCCACCAGGCTTGAGGAAACGGTGAGCTTCTTTTACGATTTTACCGGGTTCTGGCACGCTGCACAGAAGCGTTGTAAACACCACGTAATCAAACGATTCTGGCGGCTCCTCAAGTTCGTGGAGATAGCCCTGGAAAACCGTCACTCTATCCCCCATGTCTGCCACCATTTTGTGGCATTCATCGACCAGTTTTCGATCGGGTTCAACCGCAACCCAGTGGTCAACTTCAGGTCGGTTGAAGAAATACACATTGACGCCAATCCCCGCCCCGACTTCGAGAACCCGGCCGTGGATGCCATGAAACAACTCGTCCTTGGCATCTTTCAGCATTTTGCTTGTGGAGATTAACACGTCTCGTGAGAGTTTTTCAAAACGACCCAGTTTTTTCGTTTCTTTCATAAAAAGCCCTACTCGTCCCGATTAATAATCTCGCCCGTGAAGCGATAAAATCGATGGAAAAGTGATAGGAGCTGGGGATGACACGGAGCTGAGTGCTCATACTGGGATGCCTAGAATTGAATGACGTCAAAATAACCTTTGGGGCACCCAAGCAAAGGTTACTCATGCAACTGGTGGGTGTTGTAAGAAGGACCCTTCCAATTTTCTTAATGGAGATATTCATTTTTCCATCCATGAACACATTTATTAGTGCTCTTCGACAAAGATTCGACATGGGCAAAACCCAACTCCTTCCGATTGCAGTGTTGTTATTAATTTCAAGTTCATTAAGTGGATGCTTAGAATTTGGTGCTGATGAAAACGAAACTGTTGATGAAACCCCAACTTGGCCACTTTCCAGTTCATTCATTTTATCACATTCAGACCCTACATCGACGTATGCTTCTGCAAACGCGAATCCGACTGGAGGCACAGAACCATATCAATATCAGTGGTCTTTGGACGGAGTTATCCAATCCGGAACAATGAGTTATATTGATTTTTATGATTTATCAGTTGGTTCTCATTCAGTTGAATTAAAAGTGATGGATTCCAAAGGAGAAATGCAATCATCAACACAAACAATTGTTGTGGAAGCCAGCCAAGTTTGGGTTCCGGATTGGAAAATAAACATTGAATTCCGATCATTTACACCGAGAGCCATTGACTCATCAGATGATATCACAATGGAATTTTATTGGGATGAGTCTAACACTGGAGAATTTGAAGAAGGTGTCCTGTGCTCGACTTGGGATCGAAGTGATGGAGATGATGTTGAGATTACACTTAGCAAAAAATGTGTGGTAGATATTTCTGATGAAACACATCAAGTAGGATATACGGCTTGTGCATATATTGATGATGGATCAAGCAGTTCTGAAAGAATAGATATATACTCCGAAGATACAACATACGGTGCTTGCTTGCTCGTTAAAGATGTTGAGATCGATGGGCAATACGATTTCGAAACAAGGACTTATGACGGCTTAAATGATAACGATGATGATGATATTGAACTTCATGGGAAATTTGTTGTTTACTGGGAATGGATTGATGACGGCGAATATGTCGATGAAGATTGAAGAAATCAATTCTGCTTGTGAATGCATGGGTTGAAGCAGAAATCCCATCCAATGATATGAGCGGACAATGGGTCAGTTGCATCGCTACCCTTGTGTAAACATGCGGCCAAGTGAGACACTCTTGCGCTCGAAGAGAACATCATTGCTGCAGGCGTAATTCAACCACGATTTTTCGGGTTAAAAATAGAATTCGGAATAACCGTTTTTCACAGGCCTTCGAAGAAGTCATCTTCAAAATCATCCTCGACATCGACGACCATTTCTTCTTCATATCCATCGTCGTAAGCATCTTCCTCAAATGCGGCAGATGTCTTTCTTCTCATAAATATCACAATCGCCACCGCCGCCGCTAGAACCCCCCCTCCAATGGCGGAGTAAGTTGTTGTTGAGTTCACCGCCAAGGACACAGGTCCACCCTCATCTGGCTCAGGTGTAACTCGAACGGTGAGCATCACATATTGGGTATTGCACAATCCTTCTGATCTGCATGAAAAATCGCTTGTCACATAGAATTCAATTTGATATGATTCTTCTGTAGTAATGCCTTGAGGTGCACGAATCTCCCATTTTACCGTCGCAGTTTGGCCAGATTCGATCTCAATATTTTCTATGATGCTTCGTATCGAAAATCCTGCGGTTTCCAAATCATCTAAGTTTCCACTCGAGATTCCTATCAGCATTTTGTCGGTGTCTCCGTTTCCATTGTTGCCGTAAATGACATTGTAATCATAATCCTGGCCAGACTCAATGGTAATCTCAGCCTCTGTTAATTGAATTGTAGGAGCACTGTACTGCAATATCACTGCGGTGGTATCTGCGGTGTCTGATGCCTCAGGCAATGCTGTCACATCAATTCCATTTGCTGAAACTACAGTGGCCATGGTTGCAATAGAAATGGATTGTGCATCCATGCCCTGTTCTCCTCTAAGGTTGATGACGATGTCTGTTTCTCCGTTTGGTGCTAAAGACATGGTTTCTGGTCCCGACGATTGCAGAACATCACTTGAAATTTGTATTTCCACCTCTTCAGAATAGGCGGTTGGGTTTCTTACTGTGCAATAATAAAATCCAGTCCGTGTAGAGCCCGGATATACTTCAAGGAAC
>DANX01000069.1:0-1770 GCA_002502295.1 Euryarchaeota archaeon UBA561
ATGCCGCTGATGGAGGATGAAAACTGGTAGGATAGTCTGGACAGATGGAAGGCCCAAACGGTGCCGATGGAGGTGTGTGTTGAAACGCCATCGCTGCCCAAGACGTCAATGCTCAGACTAGCCGGGTGGCGCCCATCAATCCACGCTTCCTTGGTATCAATTTCGCCACGCCCGCCCATTCGCTGCCACGGAAGGTCCGTTGTGATCCAGCCGCTGGCCTGAGTGCCGACGCTCGTGCATCGCTCAACTCCGTCATGCTGAAGGTGGACCAAGCCGCTGTCTCCACCAAAACGGAGGGCCCGAAGGGGATGGCCTGATTCTACCTGGAGTGTGGTTGTGCCTTCACCGAGGGGGATGGATTGATGGTTCGTTGATTCAAGGAAGGTACCTGATGATTCAGACGCACCGGTCATGTTCCATGTTGAGGTGTATCCCGCAAGCCGGATGAGCATGCTTTCTCCGGTGGTGTTTTCTAAATTCGCGTAAGAGAACAGACCGCCGGACATGGATCCCGTGTCGTCAGCCGGCAGGAACATGCTTCCTGTTGCAGCGTCCGTGGTCGTGGCGTTGGTAAGCGCCGTCCACGTTAGAAACACATCGCCATCAGCGTCAATCGTTGCGGCTGCATCGTCGTTGCTCGGTGGCCAACTCACGTGTTCAACACTGCCTGCTGCTACAGAGATTCCTCCGCTCCTCCAGGTGAGGGTGACGATATTTTCTCCCGGGTTAGCGAACCGTAGTGTGCCGTTCATGCTGGGTGGAAGGAAAGAATGGCCAAGGTAAGCCCCGTTGGACGACGGCCAAGCGGTCATGCCGCCATCTCCTGAAGCGTTGGTTTTCACGAGCAGACGAGATGGTGCACTTGTTGTGATGTGAGCAACGGTGCTCTCCTCGAGCGACACGTCGTACGTGAAGGCTATGCCCGTTCGGGCAAGGCCGCTCGGCGTCGCATAGTGTATGGTTGTTGAACCATCAACCGTGATGTGAATTTGGTTGGCGGTCTCGCTCAAGAGGTGGACAGTGTGTGTTCCCGATGGAAACGGAACAGACCATGCATGCCCTCGCTTGTCGGAGGGTTCTGGAGAGTTGGGCAGCACGTAGGTTGCCCCATCGTTGCCGATGTGTCCAAACACGGTCAAGGCATGGCTTGATGCGAGGGTGGTGGTGCCGTATTCGCTGAGGTCAATGGTGGTCATCTCATCCACTCGAAGCGAGGTGGAGAGAACCTCAACGTTGTCTTCTGACAGGTCTACCTCGATGGGTCCGAGGGGCATGGCCAATCCGGGTGTGACAGTGATGCTCACGCTGTCAAGGATGGATTCAAGGGTGTAGTAGTAAGGACGGTCAGGTCCCAGTCTGAGGTCCGAAATGCAAACCGCCTCAACGAAACTTTCTGGGTGGCGAATTTCGAGTTGGTCGTCAAAGTCAAGCGCCCCACGGGCCCGTAAACTCATGTCCTCTACCCATGTCGCAGAGTACCACATTCCTCCTCGGAGACTGTCCCACACCAGTTCCCCGTCCACGGGTATCAGGGTGGTATGAGCGCTGTCTCCAGGCATGCCACGTTCACTCAGCGCCGCCGTCTCATGGGCCAAGAGGGTCATCTGCGATGACATGTCATGACGTTCAACGGATCCTTCCATCTCCTCAATGACAGGCATCATGGAGACCATCATCAAACCGATGATGGACAGAACGCCACCAAACAAAAGAACGGTCGCCACGGCGGCGGAGACTCCGTCCTCATCCCGGCGCAAAGCCCCCCTCATC
>DANX01000069.1:2047-20361 GCA_002502295.1 Euryarchaeota archaeon UBA561
CTCCGTCCTCATCCCGACGCAAAGCCCCCCTCATCGGCTGACCTCCACTCGCTGGATGTCAACCTCAAAATACAGAGGAAGGTTCTGGCTTGACACGCTAAACCCATCTGCCCCACTGGCCCGTTCATAAGGCGAGAAGCCGATGTACGTGTCCAAGGTACCTGCCGAACGCTGGATGGTGTAATCGGCAAGCCAGTTGTTGTGGTACTGTGGTGTAATCACGTCGTGTAGGGCGTTGAGCACGTTGAAATTTACATTGTATGCCTGTCCGGTAAACAGCGTGATTGGGCCTTGTGAGACGAATTGCATGCCGACGTTGGAGCCCGTTCCGATGCTCCCGTTGGCCACCACATCGGTCAGCAGCATGGAAAGGCGCAACTCATTGTTGGCCATGCGATCAAATTCAACCAGCGGCATAGCACTTACTTCCCATGCCTGGTTGGGAAAACGTTCTGCTCGAGCGTTGTTCATGAGAACGATTTGGTGTTGTCCTTGCCCCATTGAGGTTGTGATTTGCAAGCCAGAAAGGGTCCACATGACCTGTCGGTGAATGGGTTCTTCATCGGCATCGAGCACGGTGATGATCCTCCAATGAGACGAACTGACATTGTGTGAAACAAAGACCTCCAGGTGGCTCACAGGAACCTGCCGCTGCACCAATGAATCCGAGGATTCGATCGTGATGCTGCGTGCTGTTTCGTTGGCGGCAATGATGCCGAGGGTTGTTTCGTTTACATGGCGCAATGTGATGCGATCTCCGTCCGTCAAGTCTGCGCTTATGGTCCAATGTTCCACGTTTTGCACTGAGCGAATGACCGTGGATTGTATCGCCAGTGTGTTGCGGAAACCGGTGTCCTCAGGAGCGTTTCCAGCTACCTCAATCCGGTCTTCGATTCGGTCGGCTAATCCAGTCGCTGAATTCCAGTTCGTGTTGTCCTCAAAATCCGATAGGTACGGGTTCAGAAAAACCCACACACCGCCCATGATGGTAATGACCATCGCCAAGAGCATAACAACCCCCAGTACTTCGCTGACAGCACGCTCGTCATCGCATCGGCGATGATGTGCAAACTGAACGGTACGGCGGTTCACAAGGTTGACACAACCCCGTATCATTTAGCCATTGACCTTGAACAGAACCGAAGCGCTCATTTGACCGAGGCTTTTTTTTGGTTGGAGAGGGAATTGGTCAGTCCGATGTAGTGGGAAAAATCAGGCCCGTTTTGCACTGAGATTCGCAGGTCTCCGCTGAACACTTCCTCAATGTAGTAGAGAACGGTTGATTCTGCGATGTGGGGTTGGTTGTTTTTCTCACTCAAGTGCATCAACGTGATGCTTCTGGTCGCTTCCGTGCAGACTTCCGCTAGAAACCGGCCGGTTTGCTCGTTCGACAAGTGTCCGCCTCGGCCTGAGATTCGATCTTTAAGCGAGTAAGGATATGGGCCGAACATGAGTCTGTTGTGGTCGTAGTTGGCTTCGATGGAGATGTGTTCACAACCCCGGACGTGGGTTACCAGTTCGTCGGTCCATGAACCCAAGTCGGTGATGATGGCGGCTCGCTCCCCTTCGTGACTGATGACAAAGGCGACGTTTTCTGAACCGTCGTGTGGGACGGGAACGGGAAGCACGGCCAAATCCAGACCGACGCGAACCACGTCGAGCGCCTCAAAATACGTCGTTAGTTCAGGAGCCAAATCCAGTTCAAGTGCTGTTCGCTCGTTGGCCAGCACGGGTATGTTCCATTTTTTCTGAAGCACTTTTGCCCCTCCTCCGTGGTCTCCGTGGTGATGGGTGATGAACACGCAATCAATGTCATCGGGTTCCAACTCCAGCCGGGCGAGGCGCTTGGCCAATTGTGCGCCGCTGAACCCCTGGTCGATCAAGACCTTCGCATGCGGGGTCTCAAGCAGGGTCGAGTTCCCCCGACTGCCTGAACCCAAGTGCGTGATGGTCATGGTCATGCGAACACAACACCAGCAACGCGGGAGGGACTTGAATACACCGCACCTCGCTTCTGTATGAGGGCGATTTGTTGACGCCACACACTTCGGCAACCGTGTTTTGTATGAACATTGTTCCATCACCCTCATAAGCAATCTTTGCAGAGTATAAAAGAGCGAAGCGGAGCCTTTGCCGACGGTGAGTTCATGCGACGAAGTCAAACAACCATCTTGACCACCCTTGCCGTGATTGCAAGTCTCCTTTTTATGTCGCAATTTCCAGCCATTTCCAATGTTTCCAACGTGCACCCCGATAAAACGGAAGGAACGCCTCCACCGAACACCGACACAGACGGGGACATGATTCCTGATGTCCATGAAACATTGTTCGAAGAGTGGATGAATTGGACGGCTTCGGACGGTCGAGATGTTGTGATTCAAGGCCTCGACAAAAACAACGCTTCGGATGCCTCGACCGACCTTGACCGCGATGGGTTGAACGCCACCGAGGAATTTTGCTGGCCCTATCCTGCCAATTGCACTGCCTCAGGATTTCCTCGTGGATTAACAGGGCAGCTGGATGGAAACAGCGAAAGAATCTACCTTGACCCGCGGGTTTCTGACACCGACGGCGATGGGATGCCCGACGGTTATGAAGCGTACATGTGTCAGCGAATGGGTGGTTTCGACCCCCTTGGTCTGAGGTATTCATGCCCGTCTTTCGACCCGCTCAATGCCAGCGATCTAACCCTTGACGGTGACAACGACGGCTTCGACGTGAACAGAGATGGCATCCTCTCTGTTCCGGAACGGTTCACAGCACCAGAGGAATATGCCTATGGGTCACCCTCGAATTTCACCGCAGAACTTGACGGGTTGTGGTGTCATGCTACACTGCCCGAGGGTTCCATACTCAAGAATTGGCCGTACATTCCTTCGGGCACCAACGCCACGTTCCACAATCTGCTCGAGGCATGTACTTCACGGGCCATCAACCCGGTGGGTGAAGACCTCTGGTTGGGGACGGACCCCTTGTTGGATGACTCCGACCGATACCTCTGGGACGGTTTCTCTGTCCGCCCGCTCTATCCGTCGTTTGGTGATGGTATTCCTGACGGATGGGAAGTGCATTTCGGTCTGGACCCACTCAACCGGTCCAACGCCCTTGAAGACCCCGATCGCGATGGGTGGGATGCTAACCGGGATGGCGGTGTTTCCAGCGATGTGTCCAGAACCCTCACTGCGCTGAAAGTCGGTGAAGCCTTGTCAACGCTCGAGGAATACCTGGTTCACTACGACGATGGGAACACGGTTTATCCAGGACTAAAATCCACGCTCCTCAACAACGGTTCGGACTTTGAAACCATGCCGCTGGTGTACGATGCGCCAACAGAATCACTGGCCGTCATGCATCACGACATCCGTTCCTTGGAAGAGCATGATGGGGCGCTTTACGCTATGACAACCTACGGGGTCAGCGTCATCAACGTCGACGAATCCACGCAATCTCATCATTCGCTTCCGCAAGGTGTTCTTCTCCATGATGGCTTCTTGGCCTACTCGGGAGGTTCACCGTACGCTGTTGTTATGGGCACAAACATCGGATTTGGTGTCGCTCCCCTGCTGGCCGACGGAGCGCTCGGTTCCATAGGGACATGGTCATGGAGCCTCACCGACCCGATTCACGCCATCGCTCCCATGGCTGGAGAGGACCTCAACTTGCACGCCATTGGTCTTGGCGACGGAGGCGATGGTGCCATCATTGAAATTGATGGTGCATCCACCATTCTGTCAACTTTTGATCTTGGTGCAGGCTTGAAATCTGGATTGGCTGAAGCCAATGCCTCCGTATCAACCGTTCAACACGGCATGGCCCGTGGTACAACCTTCCAACTCTTCGTCGGTACAGACCGAGGATTGTTCATCGTCGACACCGCTTCAGCAAGGGACGACGAAGCGGGTGAATGGCGTTTCTTTTACACGCCTGAGACGAACCCGATTCCAACAGCCGTTGATGAACTTCGAAGCCTGCCTTTGGGTTCCAATGGGAACCCTGCAGAGGTTCGCGACATGGTGCTTGACGGACCTTCTTCCTCCAATGCCCAAGTCCTCTGGTTTGGAACGCCCTCAGGTCTCCATATGTTGGATTTGAACGACGATTTCATTCAACACAGTGGCCTCCTTGTTCATCCCGGCGTTGAGGGTAAACTTTCCCGTGAAACCAACAGCATTCATTCCATCCATCCAACCGGCGACGAAGTGCTGGTGGGGTCTGAATGGGGCCTTTGGGCGCTGGCTGGCGACTACACGGCGGTGTATGGGCTCCAAGATCAGACCCGACTCCCCGGAGAAATAGTGGCGATTGCGACGTCCGTCGGCGAGGGCAATGTCACCGTTTTCGGAGCGGCTGCTCCTGGTCGCTTCGCGAATTTGCAGCTGATGGACCCGGGTGCAAACGATTCGGATGCTGACGGCATGCCGGACGGATGGGAAGTGGTTCATGGCCTTGATCCAACCGACCCTTGGGACGCGTTGTTTGACAACGACGCTGACGGCCTTGACCTCGACCAGTCCGGCGATATGAACCTCGAGCGGTTGTGGACCAACCTTGATGAATTCCGATACACAAAAATTACGCCCGAAGGCTACAACGCTACCAATCCCCGAGAAGGCGATACGGATGGGGACGGTCTTGGGGACGGTGCTGAGTACTACGGATTTTTCTACGAGCACAGCACGTTGTGGTGCTATTACACCGTTCAGATGAATTACCTGTGCGACAGCACAAAAGGAGAAGCGGCCAACGCAACTTATCTCTCCCTTGCCAACATCGACACGGCGATTGACCCAACCAACCCCGATACGGACGGCGACGGTATGCCCGACGGTTGGGAAATTGAACACCGGCGTTGGATTGGCGACTCGTTCACCGGAGGAAACAACTGGAGTTTAGACCCACTGCGTGCGGACGATGCCAACTGGGACGCTGACGGCGATGGACTTCCAAACCTCTGTGAATACCAATGGTCGGTTGTTCGCTTGATGGGCATCAACGGTGAGTTGTTGGCAGACTATGGCGAAACCTCTGAAGCTGCTGAAGCTTGGGCCGTCGCCGACCCCAACCTGATCGATTCAGACGGCGATACGCTGCCCGATGGCTGGGAATCCAAAGGGCTGTGCTCTTGGGACCCATCCCGCATCGGAGTCAATCCATTGAACGGTTCTGATGCGTTTGAAAATCCCGACGGCGACGGTTATGACGTCAATCATGACGGCGTGCTTACGCAAGACGAAGCCTTCGTGAATTACCTCGAGTACCACATTCGCTCAGACCTTTTCAGCGGCAATCAAACGCTTGAAGGAATCACGCTACCCGGTAATTTCACCACCCGATTGTTTGACAACATCGGCGACTTTGGTTCACCCGATGACACCTTTGCTGACCGGGCCTCTGGCTCGGTCACGGCTGGCCTTTCAACCTATAGCGTGGGTGCAGCGGATCCGCTTAACGCAGACACGGACGATGACGGTATGCCTGATGGCTGGGAAATTTGGTTCGCACGATGGGATTTGCTTGACGATGCTTGGACCCTCAATCCTCTGGATTCCACCGATCGCTGGGAAGATGCCGATGACGATGGGATGACCAATTGGGAGGAATACAACGTCATCTCACCGTTGTTCTCGGAGACAGACGCAAACCGTTCTTCGCCGCAGTGGTTTGTGACCACCATTGGTGTGGCCTTTGCTCTTCAGCAATGGCCCGGTATACCAACCACTTCTTCGTTCGGAGATTTCCTTTCAGAAAATCAAACCAACCTCACGGGCTTGACCGCCGACCCGAACAACGTCGACACCGACGGAGACGGTATGCTGGACGGTGTTGAATTGCTGTTCACGTCGTGGAACGCATCAGCTGCAACATGGACCCTTAATCCGTTGGTTGCAGGCGATGGCGACTTTGACGGAGACGAAGATGGTCTCATCGATCGACAAGAGTTTGCTTTGGCCACCGAGCAACCTGACAACGGTATGGACCATCCCAGCGATGCACCGCTGCTTCATGTGGATGGTGATTTCCAACAGCCAACCGAAAAAGCACAACGCGTGTTTAACATCCTCATTTCGAAAGAAACCCGAGGAAAGCGGTTGCTGAATGATTTCAATGCTTGGCAGCAAGGAGAGCCTCCGAACGCCTTCATTGAGGTTGTTCTCGGCATGACCGACCCCACCATCCCCGACACCGATGGCGACGGTATGTACGATGGATTCGAGTACTGGTTTACTTCGTGGGACTTGGACCAAAACCGTTGGTCGATCAACCCACTCATCGACGGCGATGTAAACCTCGATTCAGACCAAGACAGCTTTGACTGCAACAACGACGGGGAAATCGACGTGAACGAAACGTTCAGCAATCTTCGTGAATGGGAATCTCGGACTTGGGGGAAATACCTGACACGTAACACCGTGCCAGCCAACCTTGGCATCATTGACTTTGGCGAAGACGCCATGGCTGCCTATCAGGAAGAACTCGGCTTCACGGCACTTCAGGCTCAACAAGCGCTCTACCAAGACTTCATTGAAAAGGGGCAGGAATCCGTTGAACGAATGGAAAAAATCAACGAATTAGAAAGCGAGAATTTCAACAGGAGTCTCCGAGGTGTTTCCGACCCAACGCATCCAGATTCCGACAGCGACGGTATTCCCGACGGCTGGGAATACTGCTACGCCACCTATGGCATGGACGACGTGACCACCGAAAACCACTGGGCTGCCAATCCACTCAATCCATGGGACGTAAACTACGATGGGGACCACGATGGATGGTACGACCGAACCAGTTTTGACGTGCCTGCGGACCAAGGTTCGTGGGAAAATCGCGTGTTCACGCCCTCCGGCATCTCGATCCAAAACGGTCTTGGAACCCTTCCATTCACGAATTTCATGGAATACGATAACCAGACCCGGCCCGACATGAACGACAGCGACGGAGATAGCCGAACGTACCTCACCACTGTCGTGAACGGCGCCGTTGTCTCTCACGTTCGAGACTACAATTATTCTGACGGCCGAGAAGTGTTCAAGTACGGTTCTAATCCGAGTGACAACGACACCGATGGCGATATGCTTCCCGACTGGTATGAATACAAGATGGGTTGGAACGAAAACAACGACAATTTCAGTTCCTACCTTGACATTCGAGTTGTTTGGATTGACGTGGCGACGGGCGGTGCGTGCAACACCGACACGACGTCTTGTTTGCCGTTGTCTCAAGACGGTTCAGGCGGTACGCTTGCTCGTCCCGATACAGAATTCACCTGGTTCTCACTTGACCCTGCAAACCCCAATGACGCTAATGAGGACCCCGATCAGGATGGAAATTGGGATTGTTCCGGTGCTGGATGCAACTACGAATCTTACACGAATTTCCAAGAATTCTACGCCATTACAACCAACGATTATTCCTCTCCAAATGCCGTCCGATTGAGTGGACTGACCCACGATGGTATGCCGGTTGAAGAAGGATGGCAGTTCCGTGCCGCCATTCTCGGTCTCGGGCAGTCCAACGAGCTGGTGCTGAACTACCTCAAACTGGACAAGTTTGGTGGTCCCGATGAGCAATACGGCTACGTCGTTGATGACAAAGATACCAACTTCCTTATCGTTGATCCCTCGGACGATGAAATACTCATGGCTGGAAATCTGACAGATGCGTGGGACATCTACTACGCCGGCTCACCCAACACGCCTCCAGTGAGGAACGTGGGTGAACGCGAGTATGGTTGGTATCTCCTCGACCTTGACGATGACCACCTCGCTGAAGGCAGCAACCCCAAGAACTGGGATACCGATGGTGATTGGATGAACGATTGGTTCGAAGTAAGGGACGATGAAGAAGACGGAGTGAGGGGAGATTCTTCCCCGATTCGGTACGATTCCAGGCAAACCAGTTGACGATTGAAGGCGCAGGCCTCGAACCGCATGATTCAAATGGTAATTCGAGCGTGTGCAAAGTATGCAAGGAGGCGGGCAGCAACCGTTCAACGCTCGGGCCGTGTTTTTCCTCTTGGTTTCAATGATGTTTTTGACACCTCTTAGCCCCATGGCAGGGCTCTTTTCATCGGAGGCCGAAGCCGCCGCTGGTACACGGCATGTCTACGAATTTAGCGACGGTTCCGTTGAGCACATTGCTCTGTACCAAGGAGCGAATCCAGACATGGGAGCTTCGGTTTCCCTCCCGCGTGGTGCGCAGGTCACCGATGTAAGCATGACCCTGTCCGGCGCATCCGCTACGGGATGGTCGCAAGTGGTCGCTGATGACCGTGTTCACTGGCTTCGTGGCGCAGAAACAAGCGTCGACGATCGCTCAGGCGACTTGACATTGGCCATGGACAACGTCAGCAGGAATTTCCTTCCTCACGGAAACGATGCCTACACAAGTCCAAATTCGGATGCTTGGCTTGACAACGGCTCCCATGCGCTGCGACAACCTCATACCTCCAATGCGACGGAATCGCTTTACTCTCAACAACTGACCAAAACGTCCTCCAGTTTCATGGCCCAGAGCCAAGGGGCCATACTGAAGCATCACGACTGGCTGTTTTTATCGACGTGGTCTTCGTCAACCTTCAGCAACGTTGTTGAGCGACTCTACCCCAACAATGCATCACGTGAGTCAGTCATCACCCTCGAACAAGCTTCGTGCACCCTGCCCCAAAAGCATCCATCCTCCTACTACGGGTACTATGGATTCAGGGATTGGACCATCACGGATGACGAACGCCTCTTTGGAATTCTTTCTGGATACCGTTACACCTACGGTTCCACTGCTCCGGTGAATTACCACCGTGTTCTCGAGATGGACATTTCCAGAGATGACACATGGACCTGCATCGATTCTTATGACATCTCTCCATCCGTTGGAGAATACACCGGCATTGCATACGATCGAAAAACGGGTGAAGTGTGGGTGGCCCACAACGCCATGAATCGGTTGTATTCCTATGATTTCGCCGGAGACGGTACGGGAACCTACACTCGGGGCCAAGACTTCTACTCCTACACCTCAGCATCCGGTTCAGCATGGGAATGCGGCGGGACATATGGGAGTGGGTCAAAGCAAATGCTTCGTGGTCTTGAGATGAACGGGTCAACCTTCTACATGCGGTGTCAGGAAGAATCGCCTTACACCGACCGAGATCAACTTGAAGCGTGGTCCGTCTCGGGCACTTCTTCTGCCCTCATCCCAGAATCCACCACGCGACAGCTCTCGCGGCTTGGATACGGCCTGCAGTTTGACGGAGAGCGCTTTGTTACCGTGGATTGTGGCTATTCTACATGGTCCGGTGCTACGCTCTATTACCGCGAATTTGGTACCGGGTGGATGTACGAAACCACGCCCGCCCCCGGAACGACCACTTGGTATGGCGATGTAATACCGTCCGGCGAAGAGATACTGTCGGTAAACGTAGAGACGTACTGGTCTGCGGCGTCCATCGGCGATCGTGTTGATTACTGGGTCTCCGCTGATAACGGCACTCACTGGGAGGAGGTTGAATCAGAGTCCACGATTCATTTTGACCATCCGGGCAAAGAACTTGTGTGGAAAGCGCAACTCATTGGTTCAACGGCTGTTTCGTGGTGGGTTGACATTGAATACAGCACGGATTACGAAACCTCCGGTGATTGGATTTCGCCCCACTTCAACACGGGCACAAAGGTGGGTAAAGTGCGCCCACAATGGACAGCAGACATCCCACCAGGAACAACCCTCAGCGTCGTTGTATCCAATGACAATGGAAGCACTTGGCTCGATGCGACCAACAACCAAGAAACAAGTTTCTCAACCGAGGCAGCAGGAAACACCCTCCGCTATGCAGCGTTCTTCACCAGCACAAAATCCGACTTGACACCAACCCTTGACCGATTTGTGCTTGAATACGAAGAAGGCTACCCTGACCGTCCGATGCTTGACGTTGGCGGAGACGGTACCTACGACTGGGAATCGGATATTTTCCTCAACGAGTCCTCCGTTGTCGCTTCCGATGACTCCCCCATTGGGGCCATCGTAAAGAAGGCACCAACGCTTGTTGATGCGTTCAATGACCACATTCCTGAAAACGGGGATGGAATGGTTGAGGTTCCAATCGCTGTTAAAGCAGCCAGTTCCGGGCGCGTGAAGATTTCAAACATTGACATCACGTACGCCATGCAAACTCGGGCCGTGGGAGCCTCCTTTGAAGGAGGCCTTGTTGCACCGGATGGATTGTACAGGAATTTCATCACCCGGATCGCTCCTGGCGACGATGTAGATCACGTCACCAAGGCCGTCATCGGCATTGAGCACACGCACGGTGATAACCCCAATTTCACGTGGTTGCGTGGTGATTCATGCACGGTCAATTCAGACGCTGGTGGGATTGTCATCTTTGACGCCGCCAATTGCACCTCAATGGAGGACAGTGATGGCGTTGTATCCGTGTGGATGCCGACCAAAGTCAATTGGTCATGGGACGATGAAAGCAGTACGGAGGCCGTGATTTCGGTTGAAGACGACCTTGGCGTCGCCGTTAACCAATGGATCAGTTCCGAAATGGAGCTCGTGGTTGAAAACGATATTCAGTTGGATGGCCTTCGTGTTTGGGAGGAAACCGGCCGCCAACTCTTCCCAATGGATTGGGTTCGGGGTGGGTTCAATCTCAGCTTTAGCGGTTCCATTCACTTCCAAGACTCACAACTGATGCCTCCTGCCGGCAGTTTCTCCTTGCGTGTGTTGGGGCAAAACGTCACGTTTGACGGCGATCCCATCGGTGAACCCTCAGTCCTCTATGAGGAAGTGAATCCTGCCTTCGGGGCCTACAACATGACCTTTACCTCGCCGATTGAATCAGCACCCGGTGGTATGATTTTCTATGTCCAAGCTGTCGATTTAGAAAACGGTTCGACATACACCAACCCCAACTACAACACCATTCGACTCATTCTTGACGGAAATTCCCCTCTTGTGCTCAGCGCTACACCAATGGACGGCGAAGAACGGCACGCCGGTTCAGCTGGAGTGGGTCAGTCAGTCTCCATCGTCGTTCAGGATTCAGTTGACCCTCCACGCCAATTGAACTTGCACTATTGGGTGGGTTGCAAGGCAAGCGATGCCATTGGGTGCACAGATTACAACTTTGATGGCCTACCCAACGAAGACGAGTATGAAATGAAAACGCTTTCATCGCCTGAGACTAGGGCTGGTGGTATCAACATCTTTGAGGGCCTCATCGATGATTCCATGTTGCTCCACAAGCAACGAATTTCATTCTATGTGTCTGGATCGGACGAGCAAGACAACGAGATCGCCATGGGCATGGGCCCTGTTTGCCCGGCTTCATCCATTACGTGTGGATACCGACCCGGCGAGGTTCAACCCGACTGGGATGCGGATCTGGTCACGTACTTCATTCGTCAAGAATTTGAACCCGAGGTTGACCTTGGGAATTCCTCCATCCTCGGCCATGACGACTACGAACCACTTCATCCGGGCATCCCCTACACCGCTCAGATCAAATTGAGTGACATCAACGGATGGCAAGACATTCAATACGTCCAAGTTGCTCTCGGCGGCGACTTTGACGACGATGGGTCCTCCATGTTCATCTCGCTCGCTGAAGGCCAAGATGGCGAACCTGTCGCCGTCATGACCACCGGTTCAGACAACATCGCTGTTTCGAACCTTTATTCGTCGGTGAGCCTTGAAGAAAGCAACGATTCTGTCATCATCATTCAGGCTAGGTTCCAGTTGACCTGGATGTTCCCTGAGTCATACGATACCGACGGAGAAGGTCATTTCTTGCCTCGTGTCAGGGTGACGGACATGCCGTGCAATGACAACGAAGTCACACCTTGCTTTGAGGTCGAAGAAGGACTTGGTGATGATTGGTGGAGCTTGGACAACGATTTCCGATTTGATACCCAACCTGGAAAGATACGAGCCATTGAACTGAGAAACAGTGAGAACCACTACAACGATGAAAATTTCGAGACGATCATCGGGGCGGGTCAAGCTTTGCGTGTCTCGGGACGTGTCCTCTTCTCGGAGGCCGAAACCCCTGCACCTCCCGGTTCGTTCGACGTGGTGTTTGGTGACTTTGAAAACAACTGGAGGACATCGACCAGAGAGAACGGAGAATTCAGCCTTGACCTCCTCGTTCCTGCGGTTCGGTCAGGTCGCCTTGACATGCGGCTGAGCATGGATGATATGCCTGGATTTGCCCTTGATGAAACCGACTTTTCGCCACGTGTGCGCCTCGCTGTAGACAACACGCGCCCAACCATCGACAGCATCACTTTGAACGGCGTTGAGGGTGGTTCTCCGCTTTCAATTGGAGAAGCCGATCAGCTCGAAGTCATTCTGATCACCAACGACGAAAACGGGTTTGACGTCGGGGAGGCTGCAGTTCTTCACTATCGCGTGAAAGCCGGTGAGGCAGAAATTACGAGGGGAAGTGTGCTTCTACCTGACATTACGCCCTTCGGTGAACAGTTCTTCTGGAGCGGTTTGCTTGATTTGACGGATTCAGGAGCAACAACGCTCCTACCGTCATACACGGTGGATGTATGGGTCTCAGGTTCAGACGAAGCTGGGAACCCATACGACACGGCCACAAACGCCATGCACGATCCGTTTTCTTCTTGGCCGATGGCCCTGATTGGACCACGCATCGATTTGCAGGATGAGGGCACTTCCCTTCAGTGGGACACACCAAGCCCCTACGTGGGAGACACGGCAAACATGCTCATCACGGTTGAGAACCTTGGCGGAAATGGCAACGTTGTCTTTGGGATACAGGAACTGGTTGACGGTGGGTTCTGGTCCATGGTCTCCACGGTCGATGTTGAGGCATCCTCCGGGTCAACGCTCTCAGTGTCGCTGCCAGTGATGGCGGATGCACCCGCAGACTCCAGCATTGACTACCGGGTTATTGTCCTCGTTGATGGCGTAGAAATGGACCGATATACCGTTGATTCACTGCTCATCAAACAAGAAACCATCCGTGATGGTGCTGCTTTGTCTCAACAGTTGTCAACGGATGTGTTCAGCGTGGCGTTGTTCATCATTGCTCTGGGCTCTGTCTCGTTTGGCATGTACGCCATGGTGCTCCGTCGGCGTATGCTCGCTCCTGATACGGAAGAAGAAATCGCCGATCAGACCGATGTCGTCACCGAGGAAATGAAGGCGGAGAAAGACCTACCAGAGATTGCACCCTTGGTTCCACCTGCTCAGGCCAGTCCAATTCCGCCGCCTCCAATGACCGCCGTCGTGCCCGATAGAACTCAACCCGCTCCGCTCCCCCCAACCGGTTTGCCGGAAGGATGGACACAGGAACAATGGAATTCTTACGGCTGGCAATTCATTGATGCATTAGCGAAACAGTGAGGTTGAAACCAGTGTCTGACGAGTCCGTTGACGGCTTGGTGGTCTTGACTGAGCGCACGGTGAACCTCATCAATCAGTTGAGCATGCCTCTCGTAGAGGTTTCCCTCGTCATTCAAAAACACATGAACCAATTGATGGATACACTGACGCAGCACCTCGAGGCAACTGGAGAGGTCGTTCATGAGCGTGTTCTTACGCCATGGCCACTGAACAGTGATTTGGTAGAATCCGAGAACACGTTTTCCCTCGACAAGGTGATGGACATCATTGACCAGCAACGGATGGACATCCTCGATACCCTCATTCGAGTGACGCTCATCGAGATCAACGCCACGATTATTGACGCAATTTTGGCGTTGCGTCAGTGGGAACACCTGGCACGAAGCCAACTTGCTTCTGCAACCGGGCCTGGTCAATTGTTTTCGCCGCTTTCAATTCCTGACGATTGGTAAGCAGGGATTCAAAAACTGCCGATGAGAGGGGAGAATAATGAAGAGGCGAAACATAGCGTTTTTTTTGATTCTCATGTTCATGAGCGGCACCCTCTCTGGATGCCTCGGTGAGGACGGTCTTGATTTAATTCCAGAAAAGAAAGGCGTTCCGGGCGGCCTCACACTCGCCTGCTTGCGCAGCAGCATGTACACCTCGATGGTGGTCGAAATCAATCACGACCCCGGCTATCGACCCTTTTCGAGCAGCACTGACCTGTTGGTTGAACGGTTGGAAAGTGTTTGCGACAAACCATCCGGTATTTCCGTTGAATTCAACGAGGTCACGTTTGACCACGAGGGGTCATGGTCAGCCCAAGACGTCCGCGACAAAGGATGGGACGTAAAGAGTAATTCGCCACGCGAAGGGACAACCCTCTACTGGCAAGTGCTGTTTCCTGCTGGCACCTATGAGACCGATTCAGTGTTAGGTGTTGCCGTCGATGCTTCAACGGTTGCCCTCTTCAGCGATTCCATTGATGAAGCAGACGGCCCCTTCGGACGACCTTCGGTCGAGGATGTGGAAAACAGCGTCCTTGTCCATGAAGTCGGCCATCTTTTGGGATTGGTCAACTTGGTGTATCAATCACCCATCGATCACGAGGACGATGATCACCCCGGTCATTCGAACAACGAAGATTCTGTGATGTATTGGGCGATTGAATCAACGGACGTTTCGAATTTCATCTTTGGAAATCTGCCCAGTGACTTTGACGACGCTGACCGCTCAGATTTGGCTGGCCTAGCTGATGGTTCTCTCACCGTCCGAGATCAGCTTTGGCCATGAAGTTCGCCCATGCTTTGCACAGCGTCTCGCCATGCATCAAAAATTGACCAAAGGTAAAGGCCAATCCAAAGCACGAGCGTGAGAGCAAGCGGAATTTGTAGCAATGACCATTCAAAGCCACGGCGATGGTTTCGGTTGAAGTGTTGGCCGAGGAAAAGGAAGGGGACTGCCGCCAATACGGCTGCAATCAATGGGCGCAAGGCTCCCCATGTACCGACACCGAAGGTGATTTCTCGCCATATTTCCTTGACGATGCGCACCGGTAGGACACCGGTTTTTGGGGCGGAGGATTCAGGTGCCAATTGGACAACCAACTCCTCTTCCATGGAGGTGGCTGGCCTTTCTTCCTTGTCAAGATGACGCCGAATTGGTGAGGGTATGAATGAAAAACTGCTTTTCTTATGGTCGGCCATGAACCCAAGGCCCCGGGTACTCATAACCGGATTTGAACCGTTCGGAGGCCATGCTACTAACGTCAGTCAGATGGTCGCCAAACGCTTCGATGGTGTCCGTTCAATTCAATGCCCTTGGACACATCAATCGGTTGAACTGGAAGTTGAATTCGATGTTCTAAGCGTGGACAAGAATGGGGCTGAGGCCACAGCTCATCGAATTCGGGAAGGCAAACGATGGGATGCTGTCCTCCACCTTGGTTTGTGCGAAACATGTGTTGAACCCCGGTTTGAGCTCTTGGCTCACGATTGGTTGGACATGCGCCTTCCCGATAACCAGGGGCGTCAAGTCTCCAAACAACCCATCGACGGTGAAGGCCATCGCGGTTGTTGGTTGGACCTCTCGTTGTGGGAGAAAGAACGCTTTCCGTTGAACTATACATTGTCCTTCGATGCAGGGGCTTACCTTTGCAACGAAACCTATCACGCCACGCTCAAAGCGCTGTGCCTTCACGGACACCCTTCCCACATGCCAAGTCCTGCCCTTTTTCTCCACCTTCCTTCTGAAGAGAAGATGTCGGTCAACATCGCCGTTGAATTTGTCGAAGCATGCCTTGGCTACATGCTTCGCCCCTACCCTCAATCCCCTCAACACGTGGTTGCTGCTTGCTTGTTGGACGGCGATCGAGTTTTGGTAACCCAACGAGGGACGAACCAATCCGATCCTGGTTGTTGGGAATTTCCCGGCGGAAAGTGCGAGGAAGGCGAGTCTTGGTCTGAAGCGTTGGTTCGGGAAATACACGAGGAACTTACACTGGATGTTGATGCTAAGTTTCCACTGGGTTCTTGGTATCGGGAACGCGGCGCAGACGCTTATGTCATCCATTTGGTCTCGGCCGAATTGGTTGGAACAAAACAGGACATCCAATTGTCCGTGCATCAGTCGGCAGAATGGATTTCAACCGCACAACAAACTTCACGAACGTGGGCAGGAAGGGACGATGAGATGGCTGCTTTTCTTCACGAAGCCTTCAGACCCATGTCGTAGCTTCTCCATCATGTTCCATGGCACGGTCATCGTTGATGTGGCGTGGGACTTGACTACGTCCAACGTGCCACGTTGCCGCTTGCAACCAATCTTCGAGCCCGGGCCCAGAAACGGTAATGCGAAACACGCCTCCAACGGGTTTGTCCCCAGGGATTGGAAAAGCGATTTTTCCAGCCACAGCGGCTTGACGTGCGATCGAAAACGTCGTCGTCTCTTCGCTCATTTCCATCGACATCGTGTCAAGGGCGGTGTCCAAAATCCGCTGTTCGTGGAGTTGTTGCAAAAATACCCCGAGAGAAACGTCTTCAAAGGTCCATACCGCGTTAGAGGGTCGACCCATTCTCGGTTCTTCTTCCATCGATTCTGTGGAAGCATCAGGAAACAACGTCTGCAGAGCGTCAAGGACTTTTCGTGGTGAATCTACTCCTTCAAGAACCGTCGTGATTTTCGTGGAAAAACCCTCTCCGGTGCCCGTTAAGCGGAGTCGAGTCGCATCCATGTTGGCCCGAGGTACTGCACCTCAAAGAACATACCTCTGGTGGGTATCTTGTGCGAAGAGGTGAAAGCGGGAAGGTCCATCCTGAGACCATGGATGAAGGGAATGGGCCGTCTTTGGCAACCGTCATCCCGGTCTACAATGAGGCTACCCACATCGAAGCATGTTTGTTGAGTCTGCTTCAACAAAGCCTCCATCCATCAAGGCATATGATTTTGGTCATCGACGGTCATTCCACCGATGCAACGGTCGAGTTGGTCAACAACATTATCGAGAAACACCAAGGCGATGAATGGCCTCTTGTGCAATTGGTGGACAACCCACAGCGCAGCGTGGCCCATGCGAGAAACCTTGCGTTGAATACCCTCCCGTCAAGTGTTGAATTTCTTGTTGAAATGATCGGGCATGCCACCGTTGGTCCAGAGCATCTTGAGCAGCGTTTGGAGGCCTGGGGTGCGTGCTTAGAACTCGCTGGAGATCGTCTTGCTGCCGTGGGTGTACGCGTCATTGGACACACAGAGTCAGTTTCTCGAACTGCAGCATGGGTTGAGGCTGCTTTGGCCTCACCGTTGGGAAGAAGCGGCGGTCAGTTCAGCCAGTTTTCACTGGTGGGTCAAACCAAGGTGCCCGCCTTTGTGATGCACAACAGGAAAGCACTCAACGCCGTTCAAGGATGGGATGAATCCTTCATCACAAGCCAAGACAGTGATCTTTCAATGCGTTTGCTAAAAGCAGGCTTTCTGCTCTATCGGCACCCGAGGCCCGAGGTCTTCATGCACAAACGAAGCACGTTGAAGCAATGGTGGAAAATGGGTCACAGATACGGATTTTGGAGAACAAAGGTGTTGTTGAAACATCCCTCGCGCGCCAAGTGGCAAGAATTCCTACCTCTCTTCGGACTTCTTGCGACGCTGTCTCTTTTCTTCGCAGGCATGACTTGGTACTCTGTACTTCCTGGCGTTTATGGAGGCGCCTTGCTCGTGTCAGGTCTCGTTCATGCTTTTCGTCACAGAGGCCTTTCAGCCACCCTTGGTGTACCTCTATGTCTGTTTATGCTTCATGTCAGTTTCACCCTTGGGTTGTTCGATGGATTGCTGCGAAAGGGCCGACCTTCATCGGACCGTGATTAACACAAGAAGCCAATAGGTACATCAATTTAGAGCGAAGACAGAGGCCGAGCATCATGGGGCAAACCAAGGGACTTACCAACAAGAGTTTGAGTGCTTTGCCGCTCCTCTTGATGGGTTTATCCCACCTATCTCTGCCTCCGCTCCAAACCATGTTTGAGCTTGAACCCCGGCTGATGTACGGCTGGTATCTTCTTGCCATTTTGCTCGGCGTCGTCATCTATCGCCGTTCTGGTGTGGTCAAAGACCACGAGTACAATCGGGCCAAAGCCATGCGCAAAATCCAACACGTCTACGAAGCAGAGGAGCGTGGTGTCTGGGGTACCGACGTTCAACTCGATGCAAAAATGGACAAGAACACGCAACTCGCCTTGTCCCGCTCGATTGGTGAACTCTCAGGGGAAGCGCCAGAAATGGAATTGGGAGAGGATGCCAAGGTGGACGTTGAGATGTTAAACGAGGCCAACCATATCGTCAAAGCCAATGCGCGCATTACCGGCGGCGCAACGTTGGACGATGAGGTCGTCACGGGTACCATTGGTGCTACGCGCAAGACTGGGCCCATGGACCGATTCCTTGACGGCGTCCTGAGTCTGTTTGGTATTGAT
>DANX01000077.1 GCA_002502295.1 Euryarchaeota archaeon UBA561
CCAGTGGGCAGGGACAACGGGCTGAAAATGCTCGAAAACATTGAGATGTGTTGCGTGCGTTTCTGCTTCAGCCATGGACCCTTGGTAGGACCCCTCCCAACGAAAGGTCTCGCCCGGTGCTACTTCCAATCCATCAAGGTTGATTCCAGCCGACGAAAGGATGCTTCGGTCATCGTCAGTAAAATCCTCACCGACGACACCCACAAGACCCGTGGTGGATTTCGCATTCATGGCCTGCACAAATTGGCAAGAAAGCCCCCCGTACGTGGCCGAGCCCCCAAGGGCCCGCTCGACCGAGCCTGCAGGTGATTGGACGGAATCGTAAGCAATGCTGCCAACAATAAGCACACTCATCGTACAACCTCCACCTTCATCCAAGCAGTTCTTGGTGCATGTCAATGTATTGAATGGTAATGTCGCCGTTGTTGAAATCTTCTTCATCCATGATGCGACGATGAAGCGGTATCAGGTGTTCAACACCGGTGATCATGGTTTCGTCCAAGGCCGTTTTCATCCGGCGTACGGCGTCTTCACGATCACGGCCCCAAACCAATAACTTGGCCAGCAGTGAATCAAAACAGCCCGGCATTTCGTAGCCTGGGTGGGCGTGTGTATCGCACCGAATACCAAATCCGCTCGGGAAGTGGCATTCCCACAAGCGACCTGGGCTTGGAACAAACTCGCGCGGATCCTCAGCGTTAAGGCGGCACTGAATGGCGTGACCGCGCCAGGTGATGTCCTCCTGTTTGAAAGGAAGCGCTTCGCCTTGAGCGACGCGAACTCCCAGCTCAACCAAGTTATGACCCGTGATGAGTTCAGTGACGGTGTGCTCAACCTGAACACGAGGGTTGACTTCCAAGAAGTAGAAGTCGCCGTTGGCGTCTCGAAGGAATTCAAACGTTGCGAGACCCTTGTACCCAACAGATTCTGCCCCTCTGCACACGAGATTCCCGATTTCAGCCCGCTTCTCTTCGGTCAACCAGGGACCTTCCTCGACCAGTTTTTGATGCCGCCGTTGAATGGAACAAAAGCGTTCACCGAAATGAATGGCCTTTTTCCCATCTGCCAGCACCTGGAATTCAACGTGCTGTGCTCCTTGGATGTACTTTTCAACAAACACCCTTTCATCTCCAAAGGCTGATTTGGCACGTGACTGACAAAGTTTGAGGGCGCTTTCAAACTCGTTGGCTTCCTGAACGATTTGCATACCGATTCCACCGCCCCCTGCGGCGGCTTTGATGATCACAGGATAACCGATTTCATCGGCAAGTGCACTTGCCACGTCGGCGCTGGAAATGGGTTCAGAGGAACCTTTTGCCGTCGGTAAACCTGCTGCCTCCATGGCCGCTCTCGCCTCAATTTTGTCGCCAAGAAGCGTGATTACACCCGATGCAGGGCCGATGAAGGTGATGCCTTCCTCTTCAAGACGCGCAACAAAGGCGGCGTTTTCTGCGAGAAAACCGTAGCCAGGATGGACAGCATCGCATTCCAATTCCTTAGCGGCTTGAACCACTGCTTCAATGTCAAGGTAGGAATCAAGGGGATTGGTGCGATAATTGGGATATGCGATATCGGCCATCTGAACAGGCAGAGATAATCGGTCTTCTCGACCATGAATGATGGCGACTTCAATGCCCATGTCCCGGAGGGTGCGAAGGATGCGAAGGGCGATTTCTCCGCGGTTCGCGATTAAGACGCGTTTGAATCCCATAAAGGTGGGTTAACCGAAGCAATCTATGAGGAAAGCGGTGGGGTGGACTGGCAAATTCGGGTTCTCAACGGGGGTTGAATTGGTCCGCTACGAGGCAACGATTCTCTCCAGCATGGAGCGTACCCGTGCCATGACAAGAACGAAATCAATAGACGTCTCGGAGGTAGCGCTTTTGCTCCTTCATCATCGTCTTTTCAATGAAGTGAGTGGCGTCCTCCTCGGACATACCGCCGTGCTCGATGGCGATGTCAATGAGCGCCCTGTGAACGTCTTTTGCCATGTACTGTTTGTCTCCACAGATGTAGAAATAGGCGCCTCGCTCAAACCATTCCCACACTTCAGCGCCGTGCTCCTTGAGGCGGTGCTGAACGTAGATTTTCTCTTCTTGGTCCCGCGACCATGCCGTGGTGAATTTGTAGAGGTGCCCTTGGTCAAGCCAGCCTTCAATCGTGTCTTTGTAGTAAAATTCTGTTTTGGATGACTGGTCACCGAAAAACAACCAATTCTTGCCTGAGCCACCGTCGAAAACACGTTGTTCCATGAATGCGCGGAACGGTGCAATCCCTGTCCCGGGGCCTACCATGATGATGTCGATATCGGTGTCGTCCGGGAGAACAAACGACTTTGTTGGAGCCATGTACACGCCAATTGGCGAACCGGACAAGTCAATTTCATCGGCCATGAATTGCGTGCAGAGACCACCGCGTGGTCGATCGTTGTACTCGAACCGAACGATGCCGACGGTTAATTCAACAGATCCAGGGTGTGCATCGTGCGAGGAAGCAATGGAATAGAGACGAGGCTTCAGACGGTCAGCAAGCTCAAGGAATTCCTCAGGAGAGTACTTGACTTCAAATTCCCTCATGATGTCAATGTAGTCCCGGGTCCAGAGATAGTTTTCAATGGCTTTGGCGTCCACGGTAATGGCCTCAACCTGCGCAACGGGATCCGCAGATGGGACCGATGGCAGAAGGACTTGGAGTGAACCTTGGTCCCCTGAAGCCGTCCACGTTGATTCGTTCCGAGTGCGGGAGACAAAATTCATGGAAATGGTCAACCCGGTTGAGACGACCTTCTCAGCAAGCGACTTCACGAATTTTTTGTTCGCCATGTGAACCTCGTAATCTTTCTTGAGTGCATCGTAGAGCGTTCGCTCCCCGTTGTGTGTTGAAACGATGGTGTCGCGGTTCCAGCCTTGAACGGCCAAGAGTTCTTCGACGATGTGGGGTGGATTTTCTGGGATAACGCCGAGAGCGTCGCCGACCTTGTAGTCAAGACCTGAATCGCCGAGAGCAAAAACAACGTGGCGGGTTTCTTTTCTGGACCCCTCGCCGTTGAGAATGTAATTCTCGGTGATTTGGGTCATGTAGGGATTCTTAGCGCTCCACGGAGATTTATCGTTGGCCTTCTCAACTTTGGGCACTTCAACCACGGTTGGTTCTTCAACCACCTCTTCTTTCGCTTCTGCGACCGAGATTTGCAAGGCAGCCATGGCAGGAACCGCTTTGTCAACCCATTGTTGCCATTCAGGCTCATAGTCAACGTCGCAAAGTTGAATTTCGGTGGTTCTGTTTGCCCCGAGTTCCAGTAGTTTGTTGTCCCAGTCAATGCCTGCTTGACAGAACTCGTCATAGGACGTATCTCCGATAGCACAGACCGAAAAGTGAACGCCGTTAAGGGCCGGTGCCGTGTCGCAAACTGCCCCCCAAAGGTCCTCTGCGTTGTCAGGCATGTCACCTTCACCCCATGTCGAAGTGATGATGAGGATTCGCTTGTGCTTGCTGAGATTAGCGGCACCGAAGCCGTCCATGTCAAACACTTGTGACTCAAGGCCTGCTTTGTCGGCGATTTTTTTGGTGTTCTCGGCGAGTTCTTCTGCGTTTCCAGTTTGGGAACCAAAAAGGATAGCGAGCGACTTATTGTTGTTGTCGGCCATAGGGTCACCACCGCCCAAGCACGGGCGTTGGTCCCTGCCGGCGGGGGTAATTGAAGGTTCGG